>NZ_JBIVUT010000009.1:23990-286319 GCF_044757365.1 Streptomyces sp. NPDC091289 | reverse complement strand
GCCCCCGCCCCCCCCCCCCCCCCCCCCCCCCCCCCCCCCCCCCCCCCCCCCCCCGCCCCGGGGGGCCGGCCCCCCCCCCCCCCCCCCCCCCCCCCCCCCCCCCCCCCCCCCCGCCCCCGTACCCACCGTGCTCATCGGGTGGCCCGGACGGCGATGCCAGCCCCTCCGCAGGCGCCGAATCCCGTACCGCGCCCCATTCGCCGCCCGCGTGGCAACCCCCCGCCACGGCCGGACGGCGGCAGCACGGTGGACAGCACGGGTGCACGCAGGTCCGTTCGGCCCTTCCGCGCATGCCTCCGGGTCACCGGCCGGCCCCGTACGCGCCGACCGGCAAGGTCAGCAGCATGATGTGGGAAACGGGTTCGTCGTCCGCCGGCCGCCACTGGCCGATCCGGCGGTAGCCCCACGCGGCGTAGGCGGCATGCGCCGGAGCCGCCTCCGGTTCGGGCCGCACCGCCAGCGTGACCCGCTCGACGCCCAGCCCCTCCAGGAGATGGTCGTGCAACCGGGCCGCCACCCCCTGCCGGCGCCACCCGGCGCGTACGGCGAGCTCGACGACGCCCAACGTCCGCTCACCGGTCTCGTCCGCGAACTCCGCGGTCGTCTCCCCGTCCATCGCCCTCCACCAGCCGGTGTCCGCGGGCAGGGGGTAGCCGAAGGCGTAGCCGACAGGCACCTCACCGCAGCGGGCCACCACAAGGCGGGCGCGGGGAAGCCTGACCTCCTGCGCGAAGCGGTCGACGAAGTCGGCGATCTCCTTCGTGCCCTCGCGGTACGGCGGCTCGACCCAGATCTCCTTGTACATCGGCAGCACCACATCGAGCTGCAGCGCGCACTCCAGACCCTCCCACCGCTCCACCCCGATCGCCGGGCTCCCCATCTGTCCCCTCCCCTCCACTCCCCCCGGACCGGCGCTGGCTAGTGCCCGCGCGGACGCACGGGGACAGACCTACGAGACAGCTCGCCGACGCCGACGCCGCCTCTGATGGTGATGCTCATCGTGGCGGGGCGGCGGACAGAACTGCGGCTGTCGATGCCCGCGCCGCCTTTGCAGCGGGTGCCGACGCTTGGGCCGCCCTTCGCAGTGGTGGGGCGGCGGACAGAACTGCGGCTGTCGACGCCCGCGCCGCCCTTGCAGCGACTGCCGACGCCCGGGCCTTGCTTCGCGGTGGCGGGGTAGCGGACGGACCTGCGGCCACTGACGCCTGGGGTGCCTTTGCAGCGACTGCCGACGCCCGGACCGGTCTTCGCGGTGACGGGACGGCGCACGGGCCTACGACTGTCGACGCCCGAGCCGCCTTTGCTGCGAGTGCCGATGCCCGAGCCACCGCCCTTCGATGTGGCGGGCCGGAGAGCGGGTGTGTCCCAGGCAGGGGCGGGGCCTTCGGCACCCACCTCCGGGTCCATGAGCGCGATCATGTGTGTGGTCCTTCCGACGTCGAAGCGGGTTCGGGCACTGCCGTGAACGTAGGCAGCGGCAGATCAGCCGGGCTGTCTCTCCCTGGACAGAACAGATGGGGCGACGAGACGCCTCGGGCGACTGCTCACGCCGTTCCCGACGTCACCCTCACGAGAACGGCTCACTCATCGTCAGCCGATAGCACGCTGCAAGAAACCTGGAATGTTCTAGGGTTCCGCTGCGCACACCGGGCCCACCGTGAGAGGGGGCGAAACATTCCAGCTCAGCGGCCGTATCCGACGTTGGGAACCAGGCTGGATCCGTGCCGCTGCGACGAGCTCAGGTTCAGACAGACGGTGATACGCCGAGGGATACGCCACCGGCGGCGGCCGCTCTCGCGTACACCGAGCCGCTCCTGGTGATCGTTTCCCCGAAGCACACGGACCAGGAGTGCACGCCAGTTGCCGCTCGCAGCGGATGCGGGGCCGGCCGGCCACCGGTCAAGGTGGAGGTGATGACGTGCGGTCCGCGGTGGCGGGCACAACCATGCCGGGCCGTCATGCAACAAACCTGCAGGAAACCTGGAATCGCCTGGCGGGACCGCGTCCGCGGACGGTGACCGGGTGGGGAGTCTCGGGCGCCGTCCCCCTAGAGCTCGGGACCGGGCAGGCACATGTCAGCACGGGAAGCGGACGAAAACACCCCCCTGACCACGTTTCCGCAGGTCAGAGGGGTGCGACGTGAGTGGAGCCTAGGAGATTCGAACTCCTGACATCTGCCTTGCAAAGGCAGCGCTCTACCAACTGAGCTAAGGCCCCGGGCCACAACGAACGAGGGCAACGCCCAACACGTCCGTGCCAGGGCTACCGTCGCAGACCAGAGTACCGGGTGACCCCCGTAATCCTGCAAAAGGATAGGGACTCCCGGTGGACGAGCACGCTCCGTAAGATGCTCGCAAGGTTCGCAGCAGCGAAGCCGCAGCGATGGGGAGACGCCATGGATGCAGCGCAACAAGAGGCGACGGCAAGAGCCAGAGAGCTTCAACGCAGTTGGTACGGAGAGCCGTTGGGGGCGCTCTTCCGTCGGCTGATCGATGATCTCGGTCTGAACCAGGCCCGGCTGGCCGCTGTTCTCGGGCTCTCCGCCCCGATGCTCTCCCAGCTGATGAGCGGCCAGCGGGCCAAGATCGGGAACCCCGCGGTGGTCCAGCGCGTCCAGGCCCTCCAGGAGCTGGCGAGCCAAGTGGCCGACGGCAGCGTCAGCGCGGGCGAGGCCACCGAGCGCATGGAGGAGATCAAGAAGTCGCAGGGCGGGTCGGTCCTGACCGCCACCGGTCAGACCGGCTCCACCGGCGGCGCCCCCACCGTCCGCCGTGTGGTGCGCGAGATCCAGTCCCTGCTGCGGTCCGTCGCGGCGGCCGGCGACATCATCGATGCCTCGGACGCCCTCGCCCCGACCCATCCGGAGCTGGCAGAGTTCCTCAAGGTGTACGGCGCGGGGCGCACCGCGGACGCGGTCGCGCACTACGAGGGACACCAGAACTAGCGGCTTCGGAACACGAGGGACGACGGAGCCAGGGCACGCGCACCGCGCAGCGCCCTGGTGCCGGCAGGACACGGGGGCCGGACACGGGCCGCGGCGGACGCCGCGGCACCACAGGAACGGGGAGCGGGCGCAGCACAATGGGTGAGGTCTTCGCTGGTCGGTACGAGCTGATCGATCCGATCGGACGGGGTGGGGTCGGCGCCGTCTGGCGGGCCTGGGACCACCGCCGCCGCAGGTACGTCGCGGCCAAGGTGCTCCAGCAGAGCGACGCGCACACGCTGCTGCGCTTCGTCCGCGAACAGGCCCTGCGCATCGAGCACCCGCATGTGCTGGCCCCGGCCAGCTGGGCCGCCGACGACGACAAGGTCCTGTTCACCATGGACCTGGTGAGCGGTGGCTCGCTCGCCCATGTCATAGGCGATTACGGCCCGTTGCCCCCGCGCTTCGTCTGCCTGCTGCTGGACCAGCTGCTCTCCGGCCTCTCCACGGTGCACGCCGAAGGGGTGGTGCACCGCGACATCAAGCCCGCCAACATCCTGATGGAGGCGACCGGAACGGGTCGTCCGCATCTGCGTCTCTCCGACTTCGGCATCTCGATGCGCAAGGGCGAGCCCCGGCTGACCGAGACCAACTACGTGGTCGGTACGCCCGGTTACTTCGCCCCCGAGCAGATGATGGGCGCCGAGCCCGACTTCCCCGCGGACCTCTTCGCGGTCGGCCTGGTCGCGCTCTACCTCCTCCAGGGCCAGAAGCCCGACTCCCAGGCACTGGTCGAGCACTTCGCCGCGCACGGCACCCCGAGCGCCCCCAACGGCATCCCCGAGCCGCTGTGGCAGGTTCTCGCCGGTCTGCTCCAGCCGGACCCGCACGCCCGGTTCCGTACGGCGACGGGCGCGCGCAAGGCCCTGACCGCGGCGGTCGAGATGCTGCCCGAACCCGGCCCGGACGACGAGCCGGTGGAGGTGTTCGACCAGATCGGGCCGCTGCCGGCGGGGTTCGGCCCCGACGGGCCCGTAACCGTCCCCCAGCAGCCCGCGGAACCGGCGGCGCCCGGCCCCGCGGCCGCGGCGGCACAACAGCCCGTTCAGCAGCCGTCCGGCGTGCAGCCGTCCGGTGTGCGGCCCTCCGCACCGCCCCCCGCCTCGATGTCGGAGACGGGCAGCTTCCACCTCGCGCCCCCGCCCGGAGCCGCGCCGGCCACGCCCCCACAGCAACAGCCGTACGCACAGCCGGGGTTCCCGCAGCCGCCGGCCGCGGCGTTCACGGCGGACGCGCCGTCCCCGTACGCCGTCGGCGCGCCGGACCCCTCCCAGGTGCCGACCTCCGGCGTACCGCACGACCCCGCTTCCACCCGCGCCTACACCGCCCAGCAGCAGCACCCGCCGGTGCCGGCCCCGCCGGTGCAGCACGCCGCACCCCACGTACCCGCGCGCCGGACGCGTCCGGGACCGCCCCCGAAGGTGGCGGTCCCGGTGCTGGTGGTGGCGCTGATCTGCTTCGCGGTCGGGATCTGGGCCCTGACCCAGATCTGACGTGGCCGGCCCGCGGGCCGGTCCGAACTACCAGCCCTGCGGCGGCTGGTGGCCCCCACCGGCCGCCGCACGGCGGCGGGCCAGCAGCGTCCAGACGCCCAGCCCGAGCACCAGGACGGACCCCGTGCCGATCCCGGCCGCGGCGACCACGGTCATCGGGCCGCTCCGCGCGACCTCCTGGGCGTTCTTCCCCTGATCGGCCGCATCCCGGTCCTGGTCGGTGACGCCGAAGACCCCGGCGTCCCCCTCGTACGGGGAGGACTCGGCCTTGCCCTTCACCTGGACCGACAGTTCGAACGGCATCGGCTCGGCGCCGTAGGACTCCTTGAGCTTCGGGCTGAGGGAGACCGACAGGTAGTACCAGCCCGCGAAGCGCATGGCGCTGACCTGGTTCGAGGGGGCGTACCGGTTGCGGTGGGCCACCGGCGGCAGCGGCCGCAGCGACGCGGCCGCGGGCCCTCCGGAGTACGAGAGCGTGGCGTCGGAGACGGGCCCCTGGGCCGGGTTGTCCAGCGACAGGGTGAGCGCGTTGCCCACGAATTCCTTCTTGTCGCCGGTGCTGTTGGAGAGCCCGGCGGTGGCGTAGATCTGCTGGCCCCAGTCCACCGGCACCCGGTAGAAGCGGGTCTGGCCCGGGGCGATGGTGTCCTGCCAGCGCCCGTTCGCCAGGCTGGTGGCCTCGGAGTACCCGGCCCCGCCGGACCGCTTCTGCTGCTTCCCGGTCAGCGGCTGCGGCGAGGCCGAGGGCCAGCTGCTGGGACCGTCGGTCGGTGTGGCGGAGCCGCTCTTCAACCGCGGCTCCTGGAGGAAGCGCAGCTCCAGGCCCCAGGCCTCGGTGTCGGCCGCCGACTTGCTCTCGCGCTCGACGAGGACGTCGTAGTGGCCGCTCTCCTGGCAGCTGCTGCCGCCTTCCTTGATGGAACGGAAGGCGTACGCGGCGATGGGGCGGGTGTACTGGCCCGACCCGAAGTTCACCCGCACCGAGCTGCACTGGGTGTCATCGGTCTCCCGGAGGCTGACGTTGATGCCGTCGCCGTAGCCGGCCGGAACGCTGTCGCCCGGCACCGCGACCGCCGAGACATAGGCGTCGGAGACGTCGTCCAGCGTGACCCGGTAGTAGAGCTTCTCGCCCGGCCTGATCGTGCTGCGGTACGGGACGCCCTCGTCGAGTTCGGACGCCTCGACGTTCGCCGTCGCGCCCTGCACCTTCTTCGCGTCGGGGTCGAACGCGTACTCCCCGGGGCCGGCCGCGTGCGCCTGCCCCGGCAGGACCGCCACCGCGCACATCGCCGCGAGTACCGCGGCCGCCACCCGGCCCCTGTTGCGCTGCCTCTTCACGCGCTTCCCCTCGTCGTCCTCACGCGCCGATGCCCGTCGACCGCCCGCGATGCCGGTCCATCCTGCCCCGCCCACACCGCCGCTGTCTCCGGCCCCAGCTGGATTGTCCTGCTTGTCGGTATTGCCGACACCGAAGCCCTGACGGGCATTCGCGCAAGTGAAGTCACGAGGGTCCCGGACAGCACGAAGCCCCGGTCGCTCAGCGACCGGGGCCCGTAACAGACTGTGCCGTCTCACACACCCGAACCTGCGGGCACGGAGTCGGTCGCCTCCGTCCACAGATCCTGCTCGGCGCGATCCGCCTGGATCTGGCGGTACACGAGGAGCCCGCCGATGGCGGCCAGTGCGACCAGGAGAAGCTTCTTCACCGCGCGACCTCGTCTTTCCTTGGCGTAGGGGCCTTCTGTCGCCGACTATACACACCGGCCGATACCGATCGGTGACCTGCCCGGAACCCAAAAGCAGCCCCTCGGCGGCCCCCCGGACGACCTCACGGCACCCCCTCCGGCACCCCCTTCCGACCGCCCGCGAGGGCCTGTCCACTCCGGTTGCACCATACGAGTGGTGTTAATCCGAAGATCGGCGCAGAGCGGGCGTCGCTCCTCGAAATCGCGGCCCGGATCCACATGATCGGAGAAGTCAGCAACCGGACCGTCCGAAAGCGAGGGGCCATGAGCACCTTCCAGCCCAAGAACATCTGGACCGCCTTCATCACCGCCTTCTTCGCCCTCCTGGCGTCGCTGGGCCTCGCCACCGCCACGGCGAGCGCCGCGAACGCCACGAACGCCACGAACGCCGCGCAGCCGAGCGCCACGCCCCAGGAACACACGGGTGCCACCGCGGCAACTCCGATCGCTCCCTCGGTCCGATGGACCCTTCCGCGTGACCGGGCCGTCCCGCCCACGATGAAGCAGCGCATCCGCGCCGAGGCCCACGGCTCCTCCCCGGCCACCCGCCATCTGTCGCTCGACCCCGCGGAGACCGCCCGCGCCACCGGCCAGACCGGCTCCCACCCCACAGCCCCGGAAGGCGACTCCCCGGCACCACCCCCCTGATCCCGGTGCCACCGCACTTCCGGGGCCCCTGGTCCGGTTCACACCGGCCGGGGGCCCTTTCCGTGTGCCCGGGCACCGCCGACGAGCGGCCTCCGCCGGACCGGACGACCATGGAGAGGTCCGGCGCACCGCCGAAAGGACCGTCCGATGAGCTCTCGTGGCACTGCCTTCGCGGCACTCGGCGCCGCTTTCGTACTCCTCACGCTCCCGGCCTACGGGGCGGGGCCGGCCTCCGCCACCGGCCCCGACGACGGCGCACCGCCCGGCGCGGAAGTCCTGGGCAGGCCTGCCGTCGGAGAGCCGTTCACGCTGACCATCGCGTACTCGGACACTCCCAAGCTGGACGAGTTCGAGGTGACCGTCGACGAAGTGCGATGTGGCGAACCCCTGGACCCGAAGGTCCTCGCGCACGCCGCCGACTCCGCGACCGGGCCGACGCCCGCTCCCACGCCCGAGGAGGGCAAGCAGTACTGCGTGCTCAGCATGGAGGTGCTGAACGTCGGAAAGAGCGAGGCCGACTGGAGCGCGGACGGCGCGACCACTCTCAATGTCGGCGACACCGCGTACAGCCCGACCGAGAGCGACACCGAACTCGCGCGCCACTACGCGCGGTACTGGTCCGACCAAGGAAAGTCCGAACCGTCCGCCGGCATCAACCCCGGAAGCAAGGGCCCGACGCACGGCGTCTTCCAGATACCGGCTGCCGACAAGCCCACTACGGTCTGGGTCGCGTCCGCCCACTTGATGGAGACCATCAATGGAGTCCAGCCCGGCTACCTCGTCCAGCTGAACCCCTCGAACTGACCGCACCCGCCAACGCGAAGACCCCCAGCCACTGGTGACTGGGGGTCTTCGTTCTGTGGGGCTAACAGGATTTGAACCTGTGGCCTCATCCTTATCAGGGATGCGCTCTAACCAACTGAGCTATAGCCCCGCCGCGCTGTCGCGCTGACTTCTGAAGATTAGCGCACGTCGGGGCCAGTCCCAAAATCGATACCCGGCGCGCTACTCGTCCTCGGCCAGCGTGAGCTCGACGCCGCCCACGAAGCCCGCCGACAGGTTGTAGATGAAGGCGCCCAGCGTCGCCAGCGCGGTGGCCAGCACCACGTCGATCACGGCGATGACCGAGGTGAAGATGAGCACGCGCGGCAGCGACAGGAACGACTGCAGATCGAAGCCGTTGCTCTCGTTCGAGCCGGTGGCCTCGCTGATCGTGCCGCCGACGGTCTCGAAGACGCCCATCGCGTCCATGACCATCCACAGCACCGCCGACGCCACCACCGTGCAGATACCCAGCGCGATGGACAGCAGGAAGCTGACCTTCATCACCGACCACGGGTCGGCCTTGGCCACCCGCAGACGGGCCTTGCGGGTACGCGGTGTGGTCCGCGCCCCCGTGCGCGGCTTGCGCGTCGCCTGGGCGCCGCCCACGCCCTGCGCACCGCCCAGGGTGCCGTCGGCCGGTCCGGGGCGCTGCTGGCCGCCCTGGGTGCCGCCGCCGGGCGCCTGGTACGCCTGGGGCGGGTGGTACGGCCCCGACGGCCCCGGTGCGGGCTCACGCTCGCCGGGCAGGGGCCCGGTCGCGTAACCCTCGTACTGGGGCTGAGGCCCTCGTGTGTCCGTCACAGTGCCCCCTTGGGAGTCCGTGGCAGGGCCACGGGCACCGTTCGCGCCGGCTCCGGAAGCGGCCGAACCGGCGCCCGTGGCTCCACTCACGCTCTACTCCTCGTGCTCCCCGGTCGAAGGCTCCGTGCCCTCGACAGTGCCCTCTGCCACGCCCTCGGCGTGGACCTCGGCCAGCTCGCCGTCGACGTCATCGGCCCCATCGACCTCTTCCGCCTCGCGACCGGCCTCGGCATTGCGCGCGATGCCGACGACGGCATCCCGCTTGCCCAGATTGATCAGTTGGACGCCCATGGTGTCACGGCCCGTCTCCCTGACTTCATTGACTCGCGTACGAATCACACCACCGCCGAGCGTGATGGCGAGAATCTCGTCCGTCTCCTCGACCACCAGCGCACCGACGAGCGATCCGCGGTCCTCCACGATCTTGGCGGCCTTGATACCGAGGCCGCCGCGGCCCTGGACGCGGTACTCGTCGACGGGGGTCCGCTTCGCGTACCCGCCGTCGGTAGCGGTGAAGACGAACGTACCGGGCCGGACGACATTCATCGAGAGCAGTTCGTCGCCCTCGCGGAAACTCATCCCCTTGACGCCCGAGGTGGCACGGCCCATCGGGCGCAGCGCGTCGTCCGTCGCGGTGAACCTGATCGACTGGGCCTTCTTGCTGATGAGCAGCAGATCGTCCTCGGCCGACACCAGCTCGGCGCCGATCAGCTCGTCGTCGCCGCCGTCCGGCATCTCGCGCAGGTTGATCGCGATGACACCGCCCGAGCGCGGCGAGTCGTAGTCCTTGAGCGCGGTCTTCTTCACCAGACCGCCCTTCGTCGCCAGGATCAGGTACGGCACGGCCTCGTAGTCGCGGATCGCCAGGATCTGGGCGATCTTCTCGTCCGGCTGGAAGGCCAGCAGGTTGGCGACGTGCTGGCCGCGCGCGTCCCGGCCGGCGTCCGGGAGCTCGTACGCCTTGGCCCGGTAGACCCGGCCCTTGTTCGTGAAGAACAGCAGCCAGTGGTGGGTCGTCGAGACGAAGAAGTGGTCGACGATGTCGTCTTCCCGCAGCTTCGTCCCGCGCACGCCCTTGCCGCCGCGCTTCTGCGAGCGGTAGTCGTCCGTCTTCGTGCGCTTCACATAGCCGCTGCGGGAGATCGTGACGACGATGTCCTCCTCGGCGATCAGGTCCTCGATGGACATGTCACCGTCGAAGGGCACCAGCTGGGAGCGCCGGTCGTCGCCGAACTTGTCGACGATCGCCGCCAGCTCCTCGCTGACGATCGTGCGCTGCTTGGCCGGCGAGGCCAGGATCGCGTTGTACTCGTTGATCTTCGCCTGGAGCTCGTCGTGCTCGGCGGTGATCTTCTGGTGCTCCAGCGCGGCCAGCCGGCGCAGCTGCATCTCCAGAATGGCGTTCGCCTGGAGCTCGTCGATCTCCAGCAGGCCCATCAGGCCCTCGCGCGCGATCTCCACCGTGTTGGAACGCCGGATGAGGGCGATGACCTCGTCGATGGCGTTCAGGGCCTTGAGGAGGCCGCGCAGGATGTGCGCCCGCTCCTCGGCCTTGCGCAGCCGGAACTTCGTCCGCCGGACGATGACCTCGATCTGGTGCGTCACCCAGTGGCGGATGAACGCGTCGATCGACAGCGTGCGCGGCACCCCGTCGACGAGCGCCAGCATGTTCGCGCCGAAGTTCGACTGGAGGTCGGTGTGCTTGTACAGGTTGTTCAGGACGACCTTGGCGACCGCGTCCCGCTTGAGGACGACGACCAGGCGCTGACCCGTACGCGAGGAGGTCTCGTCACGGACGTCCGCGATCCCGCCGACCTTGCCGTCCTTGACCAGGTCGGCGATCTTCTGCGCGAGGTTGTCGGGGTTGGTCTGGTACGGAAGCTCCGTGACGACCAGGCACTGGCGGCCCTGGATCTCCTCGACCGCGACGACCGCGCGCATCGTGATGGAGCCGCGGCCGGTGCGGTACGCCTCCTCGATGCCCTTGCGGCCCACGACCAGCGCGCCGGTGGGGAAGTCGGGGCCCTTGATGCGCTCGATCAGCGCGTCCAGCAGCTCCTCGTGCGAGGCGTCGGGGTGCTCCAGATACCACTGGGCGCCGGAGGCGACCTCGCGGAGGTTGTGCGGCGGGATGTTGGTCGCCATGCCGACCGCGATCCCCGCGGAGCCGTTGACCAGCAGGTTCGGGAAACGCGCCGGCAGGACCGTCGGCTCCTGGTTGCGGCCGTCGTAGTTGTCCTGGAAGTCGACGGTCTCCTCGTCGATGTCCCGGACCATCTCCATGGACAGCGGCATCATCTTGCACTCGGTGTACCGCATGGCGGCGGCCGGGTCGTTGCCCGGGGAACCGAAGTTGCCGTTGGAGTCCACCAGCGGCATGCGCATCGACCAGTGCTGCGCGAGGCGCACCAGGGCGTCGTAGATGGAGGAGTCGCCGTGCGGGTGGTACGTACCCATGACGTCGCCGACGACGCGGGCGCACTTGTAGAAGCCCTTCTCGGGGCGGTAGCCGCCGTCGTACATCGCGTACAGCACCCGGCGGTGGACGGGCTTGAGGCCGTCCCGTACGTCGGGCAGCGCACGCGAGACGATGACGGACATCGCGTAGTCGAGGTAGGAGCGCTGCATCTCCGTCTCGAGCCCGACGGGCTCGACACGCATGCCCACACCGGGGACGATCGCTTCCTCGGGAACCACGGGTTCAGGTGTCACAGGGGTGTTCTCGTCGGCCATTGCTGGTCAAAGTCCTTTCGAGCTGCGGCGTCGCTGGTACGGCCGACTCAGATGTCGAGGAAGCGGACGTCCTTGGCATTGCGCTGGATGAACGAACGCCGTGCCTCGACGTCCTCACCCATGAGCACCGAGAACAGGTCGTCGGCCTGCGCCGCGTCGTCCAGCGTGACCTGGCCGAGGACCCGGTGGTCGACGTCCATGGTCGTGACGCGCAGCTCTTCGGCGTTCATCTCGCCGAGACCCTTGAAGCGCTGGATCGAGTCTTCCTTGATCCGCTTGCCGTTCTGCTTGCCGAGCGCCACGAGCGCGTCGCGCTCCCGGTCCGAGTACGCGTACTCGAAGTCGTCCCGGCCCCACTTGATCTTGTAGAGCGGCGGGCGCGAGAGGTAGACGTGCCCCGCCTCCACCAGCGGCCGCATGAAGCGGAAGAGGAAGGTCAGCAGCAGAGTGTTGATGTGCTGACCGTCGACGTCGGCGTCCGCCATCAGAATGATCTTGTGATAGCGGAGCTTCTCGATGTCGAAGTCCTCGTGGACCCCGGTGCCGAACGCCGAGATCAGCGCCTGGACCTCGGTGTTCTGGAGGATCTTGTCGATCCGGGCCTTCTCGACGTTCAGGATCTTGCCGCGGATGGGCAGGATCGCCTGGTACATCGGGTTACGGCCGGACTTCGCCGAACCACCGGCGGAGTCACCCTCGACGATGAAGATCTCGCACTTGGTGGGGTCGTTCGACTGGCAGTCGCTGAGCTTGCCCGGCAGCGAGGCGCTCTCCAGGAGCCCCTTGCGCCGCGTCAGGTCGCGCGCCTTGCGGGCCGCCACGCGGGCGGTCGAGGCGGCGATGCCCTTGCGGATGATGTCGGCGGCCTCGTTGGGATTCCGGTCGAACCAGTCCGTCAGCTGCTCGTGGACGACCTTCTGCACGAAGGTCTTGGCCTCCGTGTTGCCCAGCTTGGTCTTCGTCTGGCCCTCGAACTGCGGCTCGCCCAATTTCACCGAGATGATCGCGGTGAGGCCCTCGCGGACGTCCTCGCCGGTGAGGTTGTCGTCCTTCTCGCGGAGCAGCTTCTTGTCGCGCGCGTACCGGTTGACCAGCGAGGTCAGCGCCGCCCGGAAGCCCTCCTCGTGCGTACCGCCCTCGTGCGTGTGGATCGCGTTGGCGAAGGAGTAGACACCCTCGGTGTACTGCGTGTTCCACTGCATGGCGATCTCGGCCGAGAGAAGACGGTCCTTGTCCTCGGCCTCGATGTCGATCACCGACTGGTGAATGACGTCGCCCTTGCGGGAGTTGAGGTACTTCACGAAATCGACGATGCCGTTTTCGTAGTGGTACGTGACCGAGCGGGCGGTCTCCTCCTCGGCGGGCTCGACCGCGTCCGCGCTGTCCGCGCCCGCCGTCGCCTTCGCCGACTCACGCTCGTCGGTCAGCTTCAGCGTGAGGCCCTTGTTGAGGAACGCCATCTCCTGGAAGCGGCGCGAGAGGGTCTCGAAGCTGTACTCGGTGGTCTCGAAGATGTCCCCGTCGGCCCAGAAGGTGACCGACGTACCGGTCTCCTCGATGGCCTCGTGCTGGGCCAGCGGCGCGGTCGGGACACCGAGCTTGTAGTCCTGCGTCCAGCGGTAGCCGTCGGTCTTGACCTCGACGGCGACCCGGGTGGACAGGGCGTTGACGACGGAGACGCCGACGCCGTGCAGACCGCCGGAGACGGCGTAACCGCCGCCGCCGAACTTGCCGCCCGCGTGCAGGACGGTCAGCACGACCTCGACGGCCGGCTTCCCTTCGGACGGCACGATGCCGACCGGGATACCGCGACCGTTGTCGATCACGCGCACCCCGCCGTCGGCGAGGATCGTGACGTCGATGGTGTCCGCGTGGCCGGCCATCGCCTCGTCGACCGAGTTGTCGACGACCTCCTGCACCAGGTGGTGCAGGCCGCGCTCACCGGTCGAGCCGATGTACATGCCAGGTCGCTTGCGGACCGCGTCCAGCCCTTCCAGCACGGTGATCGCGCTGGCGTCGTACGAGGCGGTGACCTCGCCGTGCTCACCGGCTGTGGACGGAATGTTCTCGTTGGGGTTGCCGGAATCGGCCACGAAGCGCCCTTTCTGGCACAGCACAGGCCGTTCTCCGGACAGGCGGGAGCGGCTGCGTCGTTCGGCTTGTATCAACGACTCCCGCCTCAGCGGCGGGATTACTCACCAGTCTACCGGTAGCGCCGACATGATTGGGGGTTTGCCGGTACCTGAGTCCGGCTGTGCCGCCCTGAATGAGCGGCTGACGACTCCCCATATTCAGGAAGGGGCTCCAAGAGGCCCTGACGGGCTTTGAGCGCTTCGGCCTGTCAACCTCCCGCTACGGTGAGGGACGCTCCGGCCGTACCGTCCGGTTTCCTCCCGCGCGAACCGTGACGAACCCGGCGCAAAGCTCGCCCAGTACACGACAATTTCACGCCGAAAGTGCAGCTCAGCCCTGCCGAGCCGTGATCCGTACAGAAGCGGCGAGGGAGCGGAGAACCCGACCGCGGAGCCCACGGCGGCCCGG
The DNA here is from genome assembly GCF_044757365.1 of Streptomyces sp. NPDC091289. Classification (NCBI taxonomy): domain Bacteria; kingdom Bacillati; phylum Actinomycetota; class Actinomycetes; order Kitasatosporales; family Streptomycetaceae; genus Streptomyces; species Streptomyces sp. NPDC091289. Next base: position 272,550 of record NZ_JBIVUT010000009.1, on the reverse strand, counting down.
CCGCTTCCGACAACCGGCCGGAGCCTCACCCGTAGGTGTCGCCCGGACCCTTGCTGCCGGGCGCCCGCAACGGCCCGTACCGGCGCTCCGGACCACCGGGACCGACCACCTTGATCAGCCGTACGGTGCCCTGTCCCAGATCCGCGTTCAGCCGGGCCACCAGCTGCGGAGCCAGCAGCCGCAGCTGCGTCGCCCACGCCGTCGAGTCACAGCTCACGGTCAGCACCCGGGCGTCCGGATCGTCGTCGTACCGCAGCGGCACGCAGTGCTTCGCCAGATCGTCGCCGACGATCTGCGGCCAGCGCCCCATCACCCCGCCGACCGCCGCGGGCGTCTCCCAGCCACGCTCGGTGATCAGCCGGTTGATCGCGGAGCCCAGCGCCAGCGGATCCCGGCCGTCCGACCGGGCCCCCGAGCGCAGCCCGCCGCCCCGCCGGGCCTGCTTCTTCTGCTGCGCCGCCGCACCCCGCGCCCTGGCCTGCTCCTTCGCCGCCCGCAACGCGACCCGGGCGAGATCGACCCCGGTCACCTCGGGCGGCTTCGACGCGCCGGAGGACGGCCCGTCGGACGCCGCGGCGGACGCCCCTGAAGCTGCCGGGTCCGGCAGCGCGTCTCCCGCGCCCTTGCTCCTGCCCTTCGCGCGGGCCGCGCCCGCGCCCGTCCCCGTACCGCCCGATCGGGACGCCGATCCCCGTCGGCCCGACGCGTTCCCGTCCCGGCCGGTCATACGCGCTCCACCTCGCCCGCACTCACCGCGTACCGCGCCCCCGCCAGCACGCCCGGCACGTCCTCCGCCACCGCGGCCGTCACGAGCACCTGCTCGCCCGGGGCCACCAGCTCCGCCAGCCGCTCCCGGCGGCGGGCGTCCAGCTCGGCGAAGACGTCGTCCAGGACCAGCACCGGCTCATTGCCCTCGGAGCGCAGCAGCTCGTAACTGGCCAGCCGCAGCGCCAGGGCGTAGCTCCAGGACTCGCCGTGGCTCGCGTACCCCTTCGCCGGCATCCCCCGCAGCCCGAGCACCAGATCGTCCCGGTGCGGACCGACCAGGGTCACGCCCCGCTCGATCTCCTGCTTCCGGACCCCGACGAGCGCCGCGATCACCTGCTCGTACAGCTCGTCGCGGGTGCGCGCGGGACCCACGTCCTCGCCGACCGAGCTGCGGTACTCCAGCGCCACCGGACCGCCGCCCGGAGCCACGTCCCCGTACGCCTTGTCGGCCAGCGGCTGGAGCGTGGCGATCAGATCGAGCCGCTGCGCGAGCAGCTCGGCGCCCACCCGGCCCAGATGCTGGTCCCAGACGTCAAGGGTGGACATGTCCATCGAGCGGCCGCCGTGCCGACGGGCCATCGCCGCGGACTTGAGGAGCGTGTTGCGCTGCTTGAGCACCCGCTCGTAGTCGGAGCGGACCCCGGCCATCCGGGGCGAACGCGCGGTGATCAGCTCGTCCAGGAACCGCCGGCGCTCGCCGGGGTCGCCCTTGACGAGGGCCAGATCCTCCGGCGCGAACAGCACCGTCCGGACGATGCCGAGCACGTCACGCGGTCTGACCTGCGAGGACCGATTGATCCGGGCCCGGTTCGCGCGGCCGGGATTCAGCTCCAGCTCGATCAGCTGGGAGCGCTCGCCCTGGGTCACCGCCGCGCGGATCACCGCCCGCTCCGCGCCCATCCGCACCAGCGGGGCGTCCGAGGAGACCCGGTGGCTGCCGAGGGTGGCGAGATAGCCGACGGCCTCGACGAGATTGGTCTTGCCCTGCCCGTTGGGCCCCACGAACGCGGTGACGCCCGGGTCGAGAGGGACCTCGACCCGGGCGTACGAGCGGAAGTCGGCCAGCGAGAGATGGGTGACATGCATGTGCGCCGACCTCCCGGGCCTTTCTGTTCCGCTGTGCCGTGCTGGTGCCGCTTTTCTCGGTTCCGCGGTGGGACTACTTCTTGTTCTCGACCGCGTGCCCGCCGAACTGGTTGCGCAGCGCGGCGATCATCTTCATCTGCGGCGAGTCGTCCTGGCGCGAGGCGAACCGCGCGAACAGCGACGCCGTGATCGCGGGCAGCGGCACCGCGTTGTCGATCGCGGCCTCCACCGTCCAGCGGCCCTCGCCCGAGTCGGCGGCGAAGCCCCGGAGCTTGTCCAGGTGCTCGTCGTCGTCGAGCGCGTTGACCGCGAGGTCCAGCAGCCAGGAACGGATGACCGTGCCCTCCTGCCAGGAGCGGAAGACCTCGCGCACATCGGTGACGGAGTCGACCTTCTCCAGCAGCTCCCAGCCCTCGGCGTAGGCCTGCATCATGGCGTACTCGATGCCGTTGTGGACCATCTTCGCGAAGTGGCCGGCGCCGACCTTGCCCGCGTGCACGGAGCCGAAGTCGCCCTCGGGCTTCAGCGCGTCGAAGACCGGCTGGACCTTCGCCACGTTCTCCTCGGCGCCGCCGTACATCAGGGCGTAGCCGTTCTCCAGGCCCCAGACGCCACCGGAGACACCGCAGTCGACGAAGCCGATGCCCTTGATGCCCAGCTCGACGGCGTGCTTCTCGTCGTCGGTCCAGCGCGAGTTCCCGCCGTCGACGACGACGTCGCCGGGCGAGAGCAGCTCGGCCAGCTCGTCGATCGTGGACTGCGTCGCGGCACCGGCCGGGACCATGACCCAGACGACCCGCGGGCCCTTCAGCTTGCCCACAAGCTCTTCGAGACTGTGGACATCGGCGACATCCGGGTTGCGGTCGTAACCGATGACGGTGTGGCCTGCGCGGCGGATGCGCTCGCGCATGTTGCCGCCCATCTTGCCGAGGCCGACGAGACCGAGCTCCATCAGAGATTCCTTAAGCGTCGTGGCGATAAGCGTCGGGGCGTTTGCGCCCAGGACCGAGCCTACGCCCGGCCGGGGACAGCGCGGCGGGCCCGCTCCGCGCCGAGCGGGCCCGCCGGAAACTGCCGCGGATACGTCCCCCCGGGCAGGCCGGGGGGACGGAATCAGCCGGGATCAGCCGGAGAGGCGCACCGGCATGATCAGGTACTTGTACGCGTCGTCCGCCTCGGCGTCGACGGCCGGGCGGCCGCTGAGCAGGGCGGGCTTGGTGGACGTGGTGAACGAGAGCTGGGCGACCGGGGAGTCGATCGCGCTCAGACCGTCCAGCAGGAACGTCGGGTTGAAGGCGATGGAGATGTCGTCGCCCTCCAGCACCGCGTCGACGCGCTCCACAGCCTGTGCGTCGTCGCTGGAACCGGCTTCCAGGATGAGCACGCCCTGCTCGAAGCTGAGCCGTACGGGGGTGTTGCGCTCGGCGACCAGGGCCACACGCTTGACGGCCTCGACGAAGGGGGCCGTCTCGATCACCGCGACGGAGTTGAACTCGGTCGGGAAGAGCGTGCGGTACTTCGGCAGGTCGCCCTCGAGCAGCCGCGTGGTCGTCCGGCGTCCGGCGCCCTCGAAACCGATCAGGCCCTCGCCCGCACCGGAGCCGGAGAGCGCCAGGGTGACCGTGTCGCCGCTCGTGAGCGCCTTGGCGGTGTCCAGGAGCGTCTTGGCGGGCACCAGGGCGACCGCCGAGGCGTCGGCGTTCTCCGGCTTCCACAGGAACTCGCGGACCGCGAAGCGGTAGCGGTCGGTGGAGGCGAGGGTGACCGTGTCGCCCTCGATCTCGATCCGCACACCGGTGAGCACCGGCAGCGTGTCGTCGCGGCCGGCGGCGATGGCGACCTGCGCGGCGGCGGAGGCGAAGACCTCACCGGGGACGGTGCCCGTGGCGGTCGGCATCTGCGGCAGCGCGGGGTACTCCTCCACAGGCAGTGTGTGGAGGGTGAAGCGGGAGGAGCCGCAGACGACCGTGGCGCGCACACCGTCGGTGGAGATCTCCACCGGGCGGTTGGGCAGGGCGCGGCAGATGTCGGCGAGCAGCCGGCCGGAGACGAGCACCGTGCCGTCCTCGTCGATCTCCGCGTCGACGGAGACCCTGGCGGAGACCTCGTAGTCGAAGCTGGAGAAGCTGAGAGCCCCGTCCTCGGCCTTCAGCAGAAGGCCCGCGAGAACGGGCGCCGGCGGACGGGCCGGGAGGCTGCGGGCCACCCAGGCCACCGCCTCCGCGAGTACATCGCGCTCCACCCGGATCTTCACCGGAACCGCCTCCTGCTGTTGCTCGCTCGCCCTGCTGGCCTTCGTCGTCTGGACCGGAGCTCCCTGCCGAGGGCCGGGGAGTCTCCGGGGTCCAGTCTGACGTACGGCACCGACAGTCGTTGCTGCTCGGGGTCAAGTCGGGCCAAGAGCTTCGCGGCGGTCGACGGTCGAGTTGTACACAGGCCCCACTTCGAAGCTGATTCCTGGCTAACTCTGGGTGGTAGTAGTAGTAGGCCTTGTGGATACCGTGGATAACGTCGTTTGCGCAGGTCAGCAACGGTTTTTTGTCCACCGGTCCTGTGGGTGGCGCCCGTGGACAACCGGGGCTTTCTGTGGACGGGCGAAAGTTCTGCACACCCGATGCACAGGAGGGGGCCACTTCTCCCCAGGCCTGTCCCCAGCTTTACCCATGTTCCCCACAGCCCAACCGACCCCCTTGGTGTGACGCGGTTCACTCCGGGCGGTGAGAGCGTGTGTTGCGTTGCCGAACAGTGGACAGGGGTGTGGAGAAGCAGGGCGAAGTTGGGGACAACAGGGCTCAGCCTGTGGGCCGCCGGTGGACAACATCGACGGCCCCCTGTGGACGAAAAGTCTGTCCACAGGCTGTGGATGACGGTTGACCACAAATCCCCAACCACATGACCTGGCCTGATGGAGTATCGGCAGCGCGCCCTGTGGACGCAATATGGACAACTTCCCAGTCCCCAGGCTGTGGACGGAAGATTTCTCGCACATCTGTGGAGAAGGGCCTCTGAGCAGCCCGTATTCGAACAGCAGGAGTCCGGCGGGGCGCTCGTCGCGAGCCCCGGACGGCCCGATGGAGGCTCCGGGAGGCCCGCTGCGGGGCCCCGGGAACGCGAAAAGCGCCCGCCGCGGACCGTGGAGGTCCGCGACAGGCGCCCTGAGAAACGCTCCAGGAGAAGCCCGGAAGCCGGTGCCGGCCGTTCTCGCGTCCGGCGTCAGCCGTTCTTGATGCGGTTGGTCAGCTCGGTGACCTGGTTGTAGATGGAGCGGCGCTCGGCCATCAGCGCCCGGATCTTCCGGTCCGCGTGCATCACCGTCGTATGGTCGCGGCCGCCGAACTGCGCACCGATCTTCGGCAGCGAGAGGTCGGTCAGCTCGCGGCACAGATACATGGCGATCTGGCGCGCCGTCACCAGGACCCGGCTGCGCGAGGATCCGCAGAGGTCGTCCACGGTGAGGCCGAAGTAGTCGGCGGTGGCCGCCATGATGGCGGGCGCGGTGATCTCCGGCGCCGACTCCTCGCCGCCCGGGATCAGGTCCTTGAGGACGATCTCGGTCAGCCCGAGGTCCACCGGCTGCCGGTTCAGGGAGGCGAAGGCGGTCACCCGGATCAGGGCGCCCTCCAGCTCACGGATGTTGCGCGAGATCCGCGAGGCGATGAACTCCAGGACCTCCGGAGGGGCGTTGAGCTGCTCCTGCACCGCCTTCTTGCGGAGGATCGCGATCCGGGTCTCCAGCTCGGGCGGCTGGACATCGGTGGTCAGACCCCACTCGAAGCGGTTGCGCAGCCGGTCCTCCAGCGTCACCAGCTGCTTGGGCGGCCGGTCCGAGGAGAGCACGATCTGCTTGTTCGCGTTGTGCAGCGTATTGAAGGTGTGGAAGAACTCCTCCTGCGTCGACTCCTTGCTCGCCAGGAACTGGATGTCGTCGACCAGCAGGATGTCCACGTCGCGATAACGCTTGCGGAAGGTGTCGCCCTTGCCGTCGCGGATCGAGTTGATGAACTCGTTGGTGAACTCCTCCGAGCTCACGTACCGCACCCGGGTCCCCGGGTAGAGGCTCCGCGCGTAGTGCCCGATGGCGTGCAGCAGGTGGGTCTTGCCGAGCCCCGACTCCCCGTAGATGAAGAGGGGGTTGTACGCCTTCGCGGGCGCCTCGGCGACGGCGACGGCCGCGGCGTGCGCGAACCGGTTGGACGCGCCGATGACGAAGGTGTCGAAGAGGTACTTCGGGTTCAGCCGGGCGTGCGGTTCGCCGGGGCCCGGCGCGGGGGCCGGCTGGGCGCCCATCGGGCCGGGGACCGAGCCACCGGTACGCCCGGGGCCGTGACCGCCCTGGCGGTGCTGCGGCTGTTGGTCCTGCCGGTCGGGCCGCTGCTGCTCGTACCCCTGGTGCTCGGGCGGCTGCGAGCGGTAGTCGTGCTGCGGCTGCTGGGGGCGTCCGGTGCCGTACGGCTCGCGCCACTGCTCGGAGGGCTGCTCCCGGTACTGCTCGTTCTCCCGGTCCCGGTACGACTCGCTCTCGCGGTACGGCTCGCCGGACGGCTGCTCGCGGTCCTGGTACCCGCCGTGCCGCGGCTGCTGCCAGGAGAGGTCCTCCTGGGTACGCGGCCAGGCGCCGGGCTCCGGGCGCTGCTGCTGGTAGTCGGGGTAGGCCGGCCGGGCCGTCGGCATCCCGTCGTCGGAGGGCCGGTGACCGTATCCGTCGTACGCGTCGTTGCGCTGGGCGTCCTCGCGCGGCTGCTGCGCCGGGTAGCGGTGGCCCTGCTGGCTCTGGTGCGACTGGTGCATCGGGGGCGACGGCGGAGCGGGCTGGTCGCCCGCGGAGTCGTCGACGGTGATCGCGATCCGGATGGGGCGGCCGCACTCGCGGGTCAGCGTCTCGCTGATGAGCGGCGCGAGCCGGCCCTCCAGGACGCGCTTGCCCCATTCATTGGGAACGGCCAGCAGTGCGGTGTCGGCGACGAGTGCCAGCGGCTGGCAGCGCTCGATCCACTGCTTGTCCTTCGGCTCGATGCCCTGCTGGCCCTCCCCGAGGAGTTGTTCCAGCACTCGCGGCCACACTGCGGCAAGATCGGCAGGTACGTCAGCCACAAGGCACGCTCTCTCGCATGTCCCACGAATGTGTGGTTCTCGGGACGGGATGGGTCGGGTCGGGTGAGGCCCGGCAGTCGGGAAGGAAAAGAACCGGAGTTCAGCCACGGTAGTCAGGCCGACCCGCGCGGTTCAAGTTGTTGTCCACAGGCTGTGCACAATGGGGGGTCCCGCGAAGCCGGTTTGACCGGATGGCGTAGCCGCGCGTACCGTGACCAGGTCGAGTTGTCGATGGCTGCTGCCGCCTGCCTCCGATGGGCAAAGATCACGATCTGTGATTGTGAAGCGGTGCACTAAGGCGTTTACGCGAGTTCCTCGTGGGCGCACGGTGACAGCCAGGCGATGTCCCGCCAACACACGAATCATTTCTGGAGCCCCCGAGTGAGCAAGCGCACCTTCCAGCCGAACAACCGTCGTCGCGCCAAGACCCATGGCTTCCGGCTGCGCATGCGTACCCGTGCCGGCCGTGCGATTCTCGCGAACCGCCGTGGCAAGGGCCGCAGCAGCCTGTCCGCCTGATATCGCTAACAGGTCCATGACGTGCTGCCTACCGAGAATCGGCTGAGGCGGCGCGAGGACTTCGCGACCGCGGTACGACGAGGACGTCGAGCCGGACGTCCGCTGCTCGTCGTCCATCTACGCAGCGGTGATACGGACCCGCACGTGACGGGGGAGACTGTTCCCCCGCCGCGTGCGGGTTTCGTTGTCAGCAAAGCCGTGGGGGGCGCCGTCGTCCGTACCGCGGTGAAGCGGAAGCTTCGCCACCTGGTCCGCGACCGGCTGGCTCAGTTGCCCCCCGGTAGCCTTGTTGTCGTACGGGCGCTGCCCGGTGCGGGCGACGCCGACCATGCACAGCTGGCCCGAGACCTGGACGCCGCTCTGCGGCGGCTGCTGGGAGGGGGCGCGCGATGAAGTACCCGCTGCTTGCTCTCATCAAGCTGTACCAGTGGACGATCAGTCCACTCCTCGGGCCTGTCTGCCGTTATTACCCGTCGTGTTCCCACTATGGATATACGTCGATCGACAGGCACGGTGCCATCAAGGGAACAGCGCTGACAGCCTGGCGCATCCTGCGGTGCAATCCGTGGTCACCCGGCGGTGTGGATCATGTTCCGCCACGCAAGCGTCCGCGGTGGCACGAGCTGCTGCGCAATGCCCTGCGCGGCGAAAAGGGCGGGGAGTCCGCCGCTGATGTGCCGTCCGGGGGGTCGGTCTCCGAACCTCCGAGCCCGGCCGCAGAGACCTCGCCCAATGCTCAAGGAGCCTGATTAGTGGACACGATTGCCAGTCTGTTCAGCTTTATCACCACACCCGTCTCATGGGTCATCGTTCAGTTCCACAAGGTCTACGGGGCGCTCTTCGGCGACGACTCCGGCTGGGCCTGGGGGCTGTCGATCGTGTCCCTGGTGGTGCTGATCCGGATCTGCCTGATCCCGCTCTTCGTGAAGCAGATCAAGTCGACCCGCAATATGCAGGTGCTCCAGCCGAAGATGAAGGCGATCCAGGAGCGCTACAAGAACGACAAGCAGCGTCAGTCCGAAGAGATGATGAAGCTGTACAAGGAGACGGGCACCAACCCGCTCTCCTCGTGCCTTCCCATCCTGGCGCAGTCCCCGTTCTTCTTCGCCCTGTATCACGTGCTGTCTTCCATCGCCTCGGGCAAGAAGATCGGCGCGATCAACCAGGACCTGCTGGACAGCGCGCGTCAGGCGCACATCTTCGGCGCCCCGCTGGCCGCGAAGTTCACGGACAGCGTCGAGAAGGTCACCTCGCTCGACGCGTCTCTGACGGACGTCCGGATCGTCACCGCGATCATGATCGTGCTGATGTCGGCGTCGCAGTTCTTCACCCAGCGCCAGCTGATGACGAAGAACGTCGACCTGACGGTGAAGACCCCGTACATGCAGCAGCAGAAGATGCTGATGTACATCTTCCCGGTCATCTTCGCCGTGATGGGCATCAACTTCCCCGTCGGCGTCCTCGTCTACTGGCTGACCACCAACGTCTGGACCATGGGTCAGCAGATGTACGTGATCAACCAGAACCCGACGCCGGGCAGCAAGGCGCAGGACGCCTACCTCCAGCGACTCCTCAAGAGCGTGACCTCCCACGGTGAGGTGCGCGGCCGTACCCGGCGCAAGATGGTCAAGGCGATCGTCGCCAAGGGTTCCGACCGCAACGACATCGAGCGCAAGTTCGTCACCGGCCTCGGCAAGCTGGGTCTCGCGGCCCAGGAGGACGGCACGGTACAGAAGAGCGAGGCCGCCGCCGCGGATGCCGAGGGCAGCCAGGCGCACAAGCGCCAGCAGCCCAAGCGCCAGACCAAGGCGAAGCGCCAGACGGCCGCTGCCACGGCCGGTGGAGCCAAGGACACGGAGCCTGCGGAAGCCGGCTCCAAGACCTCGCTCGAGAAGCAGGACGCACCGCAGGACGACAAGCCGAAGTCGGCGGGCAAGCCCGCCTCCGGCTCCTCACGCCAAGCCAAGTCCGGACAGCGCAAGGGCCCGCAGCGGCCCAAGCACCCGTCCAAGAAGTAAGAAGGAGTCCATCCGTGACGGAAGGCACCACTTCCACGGCCGCCGCTGAGGCCGGAAGCGACACCCTGACCCGCCTGGAGCAGGAGGGCGAGATCGCGGCCGACTACCTTGAGGGACTGCTCGACATCGCCGATCTCGACGGCGACATCGACATGGACGTCGAGGCGGACCGGGCCGCGGTGTCGATCATCAGCGAATCGGCACGCGACCTCCAGAAGCTCGTGGGCCGTGACGGTGAGGTCCTGGAGGCGCTCCAGGAGCTGACGCGACTGGCCGTCCACCGCGAGACCGGCGACCGCAGCCGTCTGATGCTGGACATCGGCGGTTTCCGGGCCAAGAAGCGCGAGATCCTCGCGGAGCTGGGTGCCAAGGCCGCGAACGAGGTCAAGAGCTCGGGCGAGCCGGTGAAGCTGGACCCGATGACGCCGTTCGAGCGCAAGGTCGTGCACGACGCGATCGCCGCGGCCGGTCTCCGGAGCGAGTCGGAGGGCGAGGAGCCGCAGCGCTTCGTCGTCGTTCTCCCGGCCTGACCGGATCCTTGTACTGTCGGCCCCGTCTGTTCGCAGGCGGGGCCGATCTTTGTCAGCCTGATAGTCAGCCACCCACAGTGCGCTAGTGCGGTATGGAAGGACGGTCCCCGTGACGGAGGCAGCAGAGCTCCCCCAGGCACCTGCGGAGGCGCAGGCGGTGTTCGGAGAGCTCTTCCCGGAGGCTGTCCGGTACGCGGAACTTCTTGCGGATGCCGGGGTGAAGCGAGGCCTGATCGGGCCTCGTGAAGTCCCGCGGCTGTGGGAGCGGCACCTGCTGAACTGCGCGGTGCTCTCCGAGGTCGTGCCCAAGAACGTCACCGTCTGCGATGTGGGCTCGGGCGCGGGTCTGCCCGGCATCCCGCTGGCCCTGGTGCGCCCCGACCTCAAGATCACCTTGCTGGAGCCGCTGCTCCGGCGGACGAACTTCCTCCAGGAGGTCGTCGACCTGCTCGGACTGGACCATGTGACGGTCGTGCGCGGCCGGGCCGAAGAGGTCCTCGGGACGCTTCAGCCCGTTCAGGTGGTGACCGCTCGTGCGGTGGCGCCGCTGGACCGGCTGGCGGGCTGGGGCGTGCCCCTGCTGAAGCCGTACGGGGAGATGCTCGCGCTCAAGGGCGACACCGCCGAGGAGGAGCTCAACGGCGCCAGGGCGGCGCTCAGCAAGCTCGGTGTCCTGGAGACCGAGGTGCTCCAGGTCGGCGAAGGCGTGGTCGATCCGCTCTCCACGGTGGTCCGTGTCGTGGTGGGCGAGAGCCCGGGCGGTGTGAGGTTCGCCGCAAAGAGGGCCAAGGCCGCCCGGACGGGCCGCACGCGCAGGCGTCGCTGAGCGGCATCGCGGGGCACTGTTGCCGTCCGGCCGAGGGCTCCGATCCGTCGGCCGATATGCGGAGTCCACGGCCTTTTGTGCCGCTTAGCAGTGGTTCTACCGGAAAGTAGCGATACGTACCTCGTGCGGAGTGTCGTGGCCTGGTAGTTGCTCAGCGGGGGCATCGTGTTTCACGTGAAACGTCGCTCTCTGCTGCAGGGAATCATCGGCCGCGGTCGTGCGGCTGCCACGCCGCGCGACCGCAAGCCCGGACGGGTTGCCGAGTTGTCCACACGCACGGATTCATCCACAGAACAGCGGGCCTCGCTGGTTCACGACCCCGAAAGCATGGCAGGCTCTGTTCATTGCGAGCCTGAAGTCGAGGAGAGTGAATCCTTGCGGTCCGACGCCAACATCGCGGGACCGATGACCGACCCGGTCCCCGGTCCCCGAACCGAGTCCGTGGGTGAGGGTGTTTCACGTGAAACACCGCCGCCGATGGACGACACACCCATCGGCCGTGCCGCTCAGCTGGCGGTCGAGGCCCTCGGCCGCGCCGGCGAAGGGCTGCCCCGCCCTGACCGCACCCGCGTCATGGTGGTGGCCAACCAGAAGGGCGGAGTCGGGAAGACGACCACGACGGTCAACCTTGCCGCTTCCCTGGCCCTGCACGGTGCGCGCGTTCTGGTGGTCGACCTCGACCCGCAGGGCAACGCCTCCACGGCTCTGGGTATCGACCACCATGCCGATGTTCCCTCGATCTACGACGTCCTGGTGGAGAGCCGCCCGCTCTCCGAGGTGGTCCAGCCCGTACCGGACGTCGAGGGTCTCTTCTGTGCCCCCGCCACCATCGATCTCGCCGGTGCGGAGATCGAGCTGGTCTCGCTGGTGGCACGGGAGAGCCGGCTTCAGCGGGCCATCCAGGCGTACGAGCAGCCGCTGGACTACATCCTCATCGACTGCCCGCCCTCGCTGGGCCTGCTGACGGTGAACGCGCTGGTGGCCGGCGCCGAGGTGCTGATCCCCATCCAGTGCGAGTACTACGCGCTGGAAGGGCTGGGGCAGCTCCTGCGGAACGTCGACCTGGTGCGGGGCCATCTGAATCCGGATCTGCATGTCTCGACGATCCTGTTGACGATGTACGACGGCCGGACGAGGCTCGCCTCCCAGGTCGCCGAGGAGGTCCGTACCCACTTCGGCAAAGAAGTGCTGCGGACGAGCATCCCGCGGTCGGTGCGCATCTCGGAGGCACCGAGCTACGGGCAGACCGTGCTGACCTACGACCCGGGCTCCAGCGGTTCGCTCTCGTACCTCGAAGCCGCTCGGGAGATCGCCTTGCGGGGCGTCGGAGTGCACTACGAGGCTCAGCACGCCCACACGAGCAGTCAGAACAGCCAGCAGAACGTTTCGGAGGGCATTCAGTGAGTGAGCGTCGTAGAGGGCTGGGACGTGGGCTCGGTGCGCTGATCCCCGCCGCTCCCCAGGAGAAGCAGGTGTCGGCGCCCGGAGGCGGCCAGGCGTCGTCCGGTGCGGGTCCGGTTCTGACGGCGGAGCGTGGGGTGGCCGCGGCGAAGGTGACCGCGCTGCCGTCCGTCCCGGTGGTGCCGGAGCCGGCGTCCGCCCCGGAGAGCCGGTCCGAGCAGGAGGCCGGGACGTCCGGCGCGTACTTCGCCGAGCTGCCGATTGGGGAGATTACCCCGAACCCCCGCCAGCCCCGTGAGGTCTTCGACGAGGACGCGCTGGCCGAGCTGGTCGTCTCCATCAAGGAAGTCGGCCTGCTCCAGCCGGTCGTCGTCCGGAAGGTGGGCCCGGACAGCTACGAGCTCATCATGGGTGAGCGTCGGTGGCGGGCCTGCCGCGAAGCGGGCCTGGAGCGGATTCCCACCATCGTCCGTGCCACGGACGACGAGAAGCTGCTGCTGGACGCGCTGCTGGAGAACCTCCACCGGGCTCAGCTGAACCCGCTCGAAGAGGCCGCTGCGTACGACCAGCTGCTCAAGGACTTCAAGTGCACCCATGACCAGCTGGCCGACCGGATCGGCCGCTCCCGTCCGCAGGTGTCGAACACGCTGAGGCTCCTGCGGCTTTCGCCGCCGGTGCAGCGCCGGGTCGCCGCGGGTGTTCTCTCGGCCGGTCATGCCCGTGCCCTGCTGTCCGTGGACGACTCCGAGGAGCAGGACCGGCTGGCCCACCGCATCGTGGCCGAGGGGCTCTCGGTGCGTGCGGTCGAGGAGATCGTGACGCTCATGGGCTCGCGTCCCACGAGCTCTCCGAAGTCCAAGGGTCCGAGGGCCGGCGGCCGACTGTCCCCCGCCCTGACCGACCTGGCGACCCGTCTGTCCGACCGTTTCGAGACCCGGGTGAAGGTCGACCTGGGGCAGAAGAAGGGCAAGATCGTCGTCGAGTTCGCCTCGATGGAGGATCTGGACCGGATTCTCGGCAGTCTCGCTCCGGGCGAGGGCCGTGTGCTGGAGCGTCGGCTCGCCGAGACGTCCGAGGAGGACGACGAGGGCTGAGCCGCGGATTCTCGCGGAAGGGCGGGTCGTGCGCCGGTGTATACCGGAACACGGTCCGCCCTTTGCTCTCTCTCGGTATCCGCATCACCTCTGGGTGGATACGATGCGTTCTGGGACGGCGCATCCACGGTGATCGACCTCAGAGGAGGGCGGAGGCCTTGCGAAGAGTGAGCCGCGGTCGGCTCGTTACGGTCGGGCTGGGCCTGGGCGTCGTCGGGGGATTCGTCGGCAGTCTGTTCCATGAACGGAGCGCGCTGGCAGCCGCACGTGATGCGGCGGGCGAAGGAAGTGAGGAATCGCCGTCATGGGGCGTCGGCTCGTACCACTCACCCTGGACAACCTTCCGGATCTCCCCGAGCGTTGCCGCTCGTGTGTCTTCTGGGAACTTGACCCGGTCAGTGGGGAAGCCGCGGTAAAGGCGGGCAAGCCGGAGTTGGAGAAGGAAGCCTGGATCTCCGCGGTCCTCCTTGAGTGGGGCTCCTGCGGCCGGGTGGTCTATGTGGACGACGTACCGGCCGGCTTCGTGCTCTATGCCCCGCCCGCGTACGTCCCCCGCTCGACGGCTTTCCCGACCAGTCCGGTCTCCCCCGATGCCGTCCAGCTCATCACCGGTCTGATCATTCCGGAGTACCAGGGCCAGGGGCTGGGCCGGGTGATGGTGCAGACGGTGGCGAAGGACGTTCTGCGTCGGGGCTTCAAGGCGATCGAGGCGTTCGGGAACGCGCGGTCCGAACAGGCCACGTGCGTACTTCCCGCGGATCATCTGCTGGCCGTCGGCTTCAAGACCGTGCGGCCGCATCCCGCGTACCCACGGCTGAGGCTGGACCTGCGGACGACGCTCTCCTGGAAGGAAGACGTGGAGATGGCGCTCGACCGGCTTCTGGGGGCGGTCCAGAAGGAGCCGGTGCTGCGGCCGCTGTGAGGCCGGGCCGCTGCCGGCCGCCATGCGGAACAGGCTGCCATGCGAAACGGGCCCACCCTCTCGGAGGGTGGGCCCGTTTCACGTGAAACATTGCGCTGCTTCGCTGCTAGGCGGTGATGAAGCCCTCGAGGTCGCGGAGGATCGCGGCCTTCGGCTTGGCGCCGACGATCGTCTTGGCGACCTCGCCGCCCTGGTAGACGTTCAGAGTCGGGATGGACATCACGCCGTACTTGGCGGCGGTGGCCGGGTTCTCGTCGATGTTGAGCTTGACGATCTCGATCTGGTCGCCGTGCTCTGCCGCGATCGCCTCGAGCGAGGGGGCGATCTGGCGGCACGGGCCGCACCAGGCGGCCCAGAAGTCCACCAGAACGGGCTTGTCGCTCTTGAGGACGACCTCGTCGAAGGTGTCATCCGTAACGTGCTTCAGGTCGCCGGCCACGGCGGCCTCCTTAGTCTCTCGGGGTGGTGGGGTGCGGTGCGGACGTTCAGACGGCCGGGGTCTTCTCCGGCTCGGCGGGCTCCGCGTCGGCCAGGGCCGCGAGGAAGCGCTCGGCGTCCAGGGCGGCGGAGCAGCCGGTGCCCGCTGCCGTGATGGCCTGACGGTAGGTGTGGTCGACCACGTCTCCGGCGCCGAACACGCCGGTGAGGTTGGTGCGCGTGGAGGGCGCCTCGACCTTCAGGTAACCCTCGTCGTCGAGCTCCAGCTGGCCCTTGAAGAGCTCGGTGCGCGGGTCGTGGCCGACGGCGATGAACAGTCCGGTCACGGGGAGCTCGGACGTCTCGCCGGTCTTGGTGTTGCGCAGGGTCAGACCGGAGAGCTTCTGGTCGCCCTTGACCTCGGCGACCTCGCTGTCCCAGGCGAACTTGATCTTCGGGTCGGCGAAGGCACGGTCCTGCATGGCCTTGGAGGCACGCAGGGTGTCGCGGCGGTGGACGATCGTCACGGACTTGGCGAAGCGGGAGAGGAAGGTCGCCTCCTCCATCGCGGTGTCGCCGCCGCCGATCACAGCGATGTCGTGGTCCTTGAAGAAGAAGCCGTCGCAGGTGGCGCACCAGGAGACGCCGCGTCCGGAGAGGGCGTCCTCGTTGGGCAGTCCGAGCTTGCGGTGCTGGGAGCCGGTCGTGACGATGACGGCCTTGGCGCGGTGGACGGTGCCCGCGGTGTCGGTGACGGTCTTGATATCACCGGTGAGGTCGACCGCGACCACGTCGTCGGGGATCAGCTCGGCGCCGAAGCGCTCGGCCTGGGCCCGCATGTTGTCCATGAGCTCGGGGCCCATGATGCCGTCCTGGAAGCCGGGGAAGTTCTCCACGTCGGTGGTGTTCATCAGCGCACCGCCAGCCGTGACGGCGCCCTCGAAGACCAACGGGTTCAGCGAGGCGCGGGCGGTGTACAGCGCGGCGGTGTACCCGGCCGGTCCGGAGCCGATGA
This sequence comes from Streptomyces sp. NPDC091289, assembly GCF_044757365.1. Taxonomy (NCBI): domain Bacteria; kingdom Bacillati; phylum Actinomycetota; class Actinomycetes; order Kitasatosporales; family Streptomycetaceae; genus Streptomyces; species Streptomyces sp. NPDC091289. Next base: position 256,863 of record NZ_JBIVUT010000009.1, on the reverse strand, counting down.
TGATCACATTACGGACGTCGCTCACGGGTTACTTCCTCGTTTCTGCAGACTGCCTAACTGCTTACGGGGTCGGTTCAACGACTCTCACCCCACCCAACGGATCCTACGGCTGATGCATTCCCGAACGTGCCGCGGCGGTCGCGGACGGTCTTCAGGGGCGGTCGTAGGCGCGCGTGAGCAGTAGCTGCCCGGTGGACTCCGGGGCGGTGTCCACGCAGGCAGCGGCCACGAGGTAGGCCTGTACGCGCGCGGGGTCGCTCGAGTGGGGAAGGACGACGAGATAGGTGTCCGTTCCCTGGTACGTCCCCTCGTCGAGAGCGAGGGCCGGCGTGGTGCGGCCGGTGGCCTGCTGCACACAGGGGGGAACGGCGACGGCAGGGGCCTTGAACGGGCTCCTGGACGCTTCGGCGTCGGGCGTGAGGGCCTCGCTCGTCGACTTGGTGTCCGCGTCCGGCGGCACCTTCTTGGCTCCGGGGTTCTCCTGGCTCGCCCCGCCGCCGAGGAGTTCCTGCACCTGGGATTCGAGCGTGCCGTCGGCGTAGGTGTGCGCGCCGCTCTCCGAGACGCTGACTCCGCTGTCGGCCGCCGTCCCGGAGGAATCGCCGGAGGGGGAGACGGACTGGAGGAGGAAGACGCTCATCCCGATGACCGCCGCGCCGAACGCGGTGCCGAGGACCACAGCACGCCGACGGCGGCGGGTGGGACGGCGGCCCGGCCCGGTGGCGGCGGAGGACCGGCCCGCGGGCCGGTCCGGGACAGTGGCGCCGCCGCGCACAGGAGTGGACCCGGCTGTCGCGTCAGCGGTCGTTGTGGTTTGAGCGGTCGTGTCTTCGGCGGTCGTTGTTTCACGTGAAACAACCACCGGCTCGTCCACGCCGGGTGTCGTGGGGAGGGCCTCCGCCGCGAGAGCCGCGTCGATACGGGCGGCGATGTCCTCGGGCATCGGCTCGGGGGCGGGCATCGTTCCGAGCAGCCCGCGGATCTCCTCGAGGGAGCCCTGTACCTCCGAGCAGAGGTCGCACCCCGCGACGTGCTGCCGGACTTCCGCCGCCCGGGAAGGAGGGAGCAGCCCCTCGGTGAGATCGGAGATCTCGGTGACCTCCGGGTGCTGAGCCGTGTCGGCTGTGGATGTCACGGGCGCCCACCTCCTCCCTTCGTAGCGGCAGGATCGCTTGCTCCTGCGTCTCTGGGGCCTGACGCAGGTGGGACGGATGCTCCGGGCGTCCGGTTCCTTCCGGCGGCACCGTTCTCCCCGTCGGGGGTCTGGCCCCCGGTTCCCGCGCGCAGATGGCGGACCAGGGGGGCCAGTCTCGCCCGGCCCCGGGCGCATCGGCTTTTCACGGTGCCGGTCGGCACCTCCAGGATGCTGGCCGCCTCCGCGACGGGGTAGCCCTGCATGTCGACGAGGACAAGGGCCGCCCGCTGCTCGGCGGGCAGCGTGGCCAGGGCTTCCTGGAGCTGGCGCTGGAGGTCCTGCCGTACGGCGGGGGCCTCGGCCGATTCGTGGGGTTCCAGGAGCTGGTCGAGGCGTTCGGCGTCGTCCACCGGGGATGTCTTGCGGGAAGCGGCCTTGCGGACCCGGTCGAGGCAGGCGTTGACGGTGATCCGGTGCAGCCAGGTGGTGACGGCGGACTGGCCGCGGAAGGTGTGGGCGGCGCGGAAGGCGGAGACCAGGGCGTCCTGGACGGCGTCGGCCGCCTCTTCCCTGTCTCCCAGGGTGCGCAGCGCCACGGCCCAGAGCCGGTCGCGGTGGCGGCGTACGAGTTCACCGAAGGCGTCGGGGTCGCCCGCCACGTGCTGGGCGAGCAGCTCCGAGTCGCTCGGTGCCTCTGGTGGAACGGAATCCACCGTGCTCCCCCTCCGAACCGGATCCGATGTCACATATGGGCCGCAGCCGGCGAAGCGGTGGCGACGGGGAGAAGCCTGCCGTCACGGGTATGACGGCCGCAACCCTTGGCGTCGCGGGCGCTCGGTGGGCGAACGGTCCGCCCCACAGTAGCCGGGCGGTGGATCAGCCGAGGACGGAGATGTCGGTGATGCCGCCCCGATAGCCGCCTGTTCCGTCCGACGGGAGTTCCGTGATGTGGATCAGGACGTAGCGGGTACGGACGGGCTTGTCGAGCTTCTCCTCGAGCGAGGATCCCGCGACCGTCCGCTTGACGATCGACTGGTCGAAGTCGGCCGTCGTGGACGGAGACGAGGCGTCCGGGGACGCGGCGAGCACGGTCGTCGTCTGGCCCGCCCGGTACATGGACACGTCGATGCCGGAGACGTCCCGTACCTTGCCGAGGTCGACGATGATGCCGCTGCCCTGCTTGCGCTGGGGGAGGTTGCCGAAGTTGGCGAAGGTCTCGTACCGCGGGGTGATCCAGTGGGTTCCGGAATCGCCGTCGATGGTGTTCGGCACGTCCCGCTGCTTGATGCCGGAGCCGTCGGGCATGAACTCCGTGGCCCCCGCGATGTCCAGGGGTTCGGTGGACAGTGCCGGCTTGTCGTCCTTGTTCTTGTCGTTCTCGTTCGGCTCGGTGACGCCGGTGTCGTCCGACCCCTTGGTCCGGTCGAGCAGTGCCTCCGCGAGCTGCCAGCTGCCGAGGCCCAGCGCGGCGATGAGGAGCGCCGAGACGGTCCACTTCAGGACGCGGCCGGTACGGCTCTGCAGCGGGGCCGGAGGGATCGGCATCACGGGCTGGGTGACGGAGGACGGGTGCGAGGACGGGCGCCCGTACGTGCCCTGCTGATAGGTCGTCCGCTGGTACGCCGGCGGCGCGGTGAACGTGGGCTCCGGAGGGAGGATGCGCGGCATGGCAGCGACGGCCCTGGCCAGCTCGTCCGGGGTGGTGCAGGGCGGCTCCTGCCGGGAGGCGGTGGCGCCGTCGTTGGCGAGCGCCCGCATGGCGAGCTCGGAGAGGCCCCGGTGGACGCCGGCCCGGACCTGGTCCGGGGCGATGAGTCCCATGCCCTTGGGCAGCCCGGAGAGCCCGTGGGCGTCGCTCCCGTACGGCCAGCGGTGGGTCAGCGCGGCGTACAGCAGGGCGCCGATGGCCTCGGTGTCCGTACGGAGGGGGCGTTCGGCGGTGATGCCGCGCAGGGCGGCGTTCACGGCGAGCCCGCGGATGCGGTACTGCCCAGTGGAGCTGCGCAGGACCGCGCCGGGGGTGAGGCGCAGATGGGCCAGTCCCTCGCGGTGGGCGGCGGCCATCGCCTGGGAGAGCTGGCTGACGAGCTGGTAGGCGTCGTGGGCCTCCATCGGCCCGGTGGCCAGCAGCGCGGTGAGCTCGGTGGCGTCCGGCAGCCATTCATGGACCACGTAGACGAGGTCGTTCTCCTCGACGGCGTCCAGGACCTGGACGAAGCGGGGGTCGCCGAGCAGCGCGGAGGATCGGGCGGCGGCCAGCACCGAACGGGCCCGCGGGTGGTCCGCGGTCAGCAGGTGGACGCCCACCGCCCGGCGGAGTTTCTCGTCGACGGCGCGCCAGCTGCTGAAGCCGTCCAGACGGGTGACGCACTCCTCCAGGCGGTAGCGCCCGGCGAGTTTGTGACCGCTGTGCAGATCGGGTGACGCCGGAACGGCCTCGGAACCCTCCCGCCCCCCGTCCGTGTCCTCGGTGTCCTTGGGGCTCGCGCCCCTGGTGTCCTCGGCTTGCGCCGTCCCGTCGGCCGTGGCCCCGTCCGCCTTGGCGGTCAGCGGCTCGTCGCCGCTGTTGTCGGCCACGTCGACGGCGGCCGTGCTACGTTCCGCCACCGTCGTTCCTGCCTCCCCATTCGTTGCGCGATGCCAGCCAGCTCTGCACAGTCACGCCAATTGTGCCCACACTCCAGCGCTATGCACGACACGCGGAGTGCGGCGATGGTTGTGCGGGCGGGCGCTCATTCAGCGTCCGAGCCGTCCACGGACCATGCCGACCAGGCCGTTGACCTCTTCGATGCGCATCTTCTTCGCCGCGACGAAGAAGATGCCCAGGAGGAGGACGCCGCCGCAGATCAGCGCGGCCATGGAGCCGAGAGCACCGGTGCCGACCACTTCCAGGATCCCGAATCCGACGGCGCCGCCGACCAGCGCGGCGGGCACCGCGGCCATGCAGAGGCGGGCGTAGGTCCGGACGATGTGCGCCCCGTCCAGGTCGCTGCCCAGCCGGGTGCTCAGCCGGCGCCAGGCGACGCCGACGCCGACCGCGTAGGCCAGACCGTAGGAGAAGGCCATGCCGACGACGGCCCAGCGGGCGGGCAGGACGACGTAACAGAGCGCGGAGGCCGCGGCGTTGACGGCGGCCACGATGACCGTGTTGTAGAAGGGCGTGCGGGTGTCCTCGTAGGCGTAGAACCCGCGGAGGACGACGTACTGCACGGAGTACGGGATCAGGCCGAGCGCGAAGGCCATGAGGATGAAGCCCATGGAGCGGGCGGCCTCGGTGCCGCTGGAGGCGTACAGCAGGGTGGCCATCGGCAGGCCGAGCGCGAGGAAGGCGAAGGCCACCGGCACGATGGCGACGGCCGAGTTGCGCAGTCCCTGGGAGATGTCGTCGCGGACCGCACCCGGGTCGTTGTCATGGGCGGCCCGGGAGATGCGGGGCAGCAGCGCGGCCATGACCGAGACGGTGATGATGGCCTGCGGCATGCCCCAGATCAGCTGGGCGTTGGAGTAGGCCAGGAACCCGGTGCCGTCGTGGCCCGAGGCCGCGCCGGCCGCAGTGGCGAGCTGGGTGACGACCAGGACGCCCGCCTGGTTGGCCAGGACGAACAGGACGGTCCACTTGGCCAGTTTGACGGTCTTGCCGAGCCCATGGCCCTTCCAGTCGAACCGGGGGCGGAAGCTGAAGCCCGTCTCGCGCAGGTAGGGGATCATCGCCAGGGACTGGACGATGAGGCCGAGCAGGGTGCCGATGCCGAGCAGCCGGACACCCTCCGGCGGAATCGTGTCGACACCCATCTGCGATTCGGCGGAGGTGCCGTAGACCCAGATGAACAGCCCGAACGTGATGATCATGACGATGTTGTTCAGGACCGGGGTCCACATCATCGCGCCGAACTTGCCACGGGCGTTGAGGATCTGTCCCATCACCACGTGCACACCCATGAAGAAGATGGTGGGCAGGCAGTACCGGGCGAAGGTGACGGCCACGCTGTTGGCGGCCACGTCGTCGGCGATCGTGCTGGACATCAGCTTGATCAGTACCGGTGCGACGAGGACCGCCGCGGCGACGATCAGGCCGAGCGCGACCATCACCAGGGTCAGGAGCCGGTTGGCGAACGCCTCGCCGCCGTCCTCGTCGTCCTTCATGGCACGGACGAGCTGGGGGACGAAGACCGAGTTCAGGCCGCCGCCGACGGTGAGGATGTAGATCATCGTCGGCAGGGTGTACGCGATGGTGAAGCTGTCGCCGAGCATCGCGGCGCCGAGTGCGGCGGTGATGACCAGGGACCGGACGAATCCGGTCAGCCGGGAGACGAGCGTGCCGGCGGCCATGACCGCGCTGGACTTGAGGAGTCCGGAGACCTTCCCGCCGCCACCCTTGGCGGGCTCGGGTGCGGGAGCCGGTTCGGGCTGGGGCGGCACCGGAGGCTTCCCCGATCCCTCCTGGTCCCGGAAGAGATGGGCGAAGGCGTCCGGCTCCTGCCGGTCGTCCGACGCCTGGGTGACGAGGTCGTCGACGCCGACGAACTGCGTGGTCGCCGGGCGGTCCCCGTACGGCAGGTGCCGGGAGGGCCCCGCCGGTTCGGGGGGCGGGGTCTGGGCCCAGATGCGCGGGTCGGGGGCGTACGGAGCGGCGGGCGGCTGCTGGTAGAGCGGCCCCGGCTCCTGGTAGGTGCCGGGAGGCGGCGGAGGGTGCGCGGCGCGGTCGTAGAGCGCCTCGCCCACCGGGTCCTGGGCGGCCAGGTCCTGCGCCCGGTAGGGGTCGTCGTCGTAGGCGTGCTGGAGGTACGGGTCCGGCGGCACGGAGCCGTCCTGGCCCGCGCCCGGAGGAACCGGAGGCCCGCCCGGAGACGCTGCTCCGCCCGCGCCCTGCCCGCGGTCACCGTCGTACGGCGCGTTCATCGAAACCCCTACCTCATCGTCCCCGGCCGACCGGCCTCGACAGACATCGCTCAACGGTCCACTTTCTCACCCGTTTCCGGCGGGGCCCCGCTTTCCGGACCGGTGTCCGGAGTCGGGTCACTCGGCTGCTCGGGTCCGTCGCCGTTGCCGCCCGCCGTGTCGCTTGCCACGGCGCGCTTGCGGTGGCTGTACATCCTGATGCCTGCCAGCACCAGGAGCAGCAGTCCACCGGCGATCACGAGCAGCACGGTGGGTGTCACCTCGGAGACCTTCACGGTGAAGGTCATCGCTTCGCCGTACTGCCTGCCGTCCTCCGTGTACAGCCGGGCGGTCACCTGGGCCCGGCCGTTGGCGCTGGTCGCCGTGTCGAACTTCACCGACTGGCTGTGCCCGCCCGCGATGTTGATCGGCAGTGCCGCGGTGGTCCCGTCGTCGTTGAACTTGAGCCGGATGTTGTCCGAGGTGAGCCGGAGAGTCAGCCGGTCGACACCCTGCACCAGCTGGTTCTGCACGGTTACCGGGATCGTCGCGCTGCGCCCGGAGAGGGTGACGTCGGACTTCTCGATGAGCTGAACCTCGGAGGTGAGGCTCTGCAGGTAGTCGCGGACCGCGTCCCGGTACTGCTGCGCTTCCAGGGGCCGGCCGCGCCAGGACGTCGACATCGAGCGGTTGACGGCGTTGCCGAAGGGCGTCACCACGCGCTCGGGCTGCGTCAGGATCGTCTCGAAGCTGTCGAGTGAGCCCTGGGTGGTGCGGATGTCCTGGAAGGCCTGTGTGGGCAGTTCCTGGGCGCGGAGCTTCTTCGGGTACGCGGCTGCCCGGGGGACCTTGGTGGTGGCCATCGGGTCGGGCTTCACCTCGGCGGCGGCGGCGAGGTCGAGGGGCTGTGTCCAGCGGTTGCCCGACAGTCCCTCCAGGGCGCGGGCCATCGTCTGGGCCTGCGCGACGGTGGGCATCCGCGGCGGGGCCACGACGATGCTGCGCTCGTTGTCGGGCGCCTGCTCGGTCAGTGCGAGGGTCTGGGCGAGGAACTTCTGGACCGCGAGGGTGGAGGCGCCCGCCCTCGACATGTCGCCGTCGAACAGGGTCGACAGCCGGGCGTCCGCGACGACCGCGGTGGTCCCCCCGCCGATCGGCCGCGCCGCGGTCGGCGTGTACGGAAGCGCCGAGGTCTCCCGGAAGCTGTCGCTGCGGGCGATCACGTTGTGGGCGCCCGCCGAGGTCGCCACATCGACGATGGAGGAGTCCACGGCGCCGTTCACGGGCCAGGCGAAGTCGGTGGACGGCTTCACATGGAGGAGGGTCTCCACCGCGGTCGCGGCCACCGTGGAGGCGTTCTGCAGATGGCTGAGCGTTCCGGAGACGTTCTTGCCGCGGTGCGCGATGGAGGCCAGGTCCGGGTCGGCGAACGGCAGCGCGATCACCTTGCCGTCCTCCACCACCTTCTCCAGAGCGGTGAGCCACTGCTTGGCGACGGCCTGGTTCTTGCCCGGAACGGTCGTGTCACCCGACTTGACCTCGTACTTCCCGGCCATCGCCGCGACGCTCGCCAGGAGGTCCGGGTCGATGACCCAGGTCACGGGGAGCCGGCTGCCCAGGGCCACCATCTGCTCCAGCCGGCCGCCGGGCGCCAGCTCCTTGGCCAGGTCGTCGTCGGTGAACACGGGGGTCTGCTGTTCGTCCGAGCGGGTTTCCGCCGTGACGTGGGGGGACGCGATCAGCGGCCAGAGAAAGGTGAGCTTCGTCCTGCTCTCGCTCGCCTCGGGCTGCCAGGGCAGGAACGAGCGCTTGATGCCCAGCACCTGCTCGTAGGGGGTGGTGGTCGTCCGGCCGGAGACCGAGACGCCGAGCTGGTAGACGCCCGGGTCGTCCAGACCCAGCTTGTCGACGGGCACGGTGAGCGTGAAGTCCTGGCTGATGCCCCTGGCGAGCTTGGGGAACTTCACCGTGTACGTGTCGCCGACGGTGACCGGGTCGGCACCGGGGACGTACGTGGTGCGCTTGGCGGCGTCGTCGACCTCTCCCCGGCCGGTGAGCCGGGGGCCGACCCGCAGATCGACCTCGGCGCTGCTGATCGTCTCCTTGCCCTTGTTCGTGAGCGTTCCGGAGACGGTCAGGGTGTCGTCCTCCGTGGGAACGCTCGGGGAGAGCGTGTCCAGGGACACATCGACCGTACGGGAGCCCGTGGGGGCCTTGGCGGGCTCGGCGGCCGGGGCGGAACCGGCGGCCGGAACGGCCAGGAGACCGGCCAGCAGCGGTGCTCCCAGCACCGCGGTGGCCGTGCGCCGGAGCCACCGGCGGGCAGGGGACGGACGCGTCCCCTGGAAGTCTGCCGCCTCGGCCACGCGCCTACCCGTCCCTCTTCGTCGTCAGATGCTGTCGATCGTTCGGTCCTGCGTCCCCGCATGGTAACGAGGTGCGGCGGGCCGAAGTGCTGGGGTCCGTCGCACATGATCGCGGGTATCCCGCAGGGTCCCCGTAAACGATGACGCCGCGACCGGTCCGTGCACGTACCCTTTTCTGTTGTGCCGAACGCCAACGAAGAGAACGCCAGTGCACTGAGCCAGGTGCAGCACCGCGCGGTGAGTGAGCTGCTGCGGGTGTCCCCGGTCGCCGACGACCTCGCCCGTCGATTCCAGGAGGCCGGATTCGGTCTCGCGCTGGTCGGCGGCTCGGTCCGCGACGCACTGCTGGGCAGGCTCGGGAACGACTTGGACTTCACCACCGATGCCCGCCCCGAGGACGTGCTCAAGATCGTCCGGCCCTGGGCCGACTCGGTGTGGGAGGTCGGGATCGCCTTCGGCACCGTCGGCTCGCAGAAGGACGGCTACCAGATCGAGGTCACGACCTACCGGTCCGAGGCGTACGACCGGACCTCGCGGAAGCCGGAGGTCTCCTACGGCGACTCCATCGAGGACGACCTCGTGCGCCGCGACTTCACGGTCAACGCGATGGCCGTGGCCCTGCCGCAGAAGGAGTTCGTCGATCCGTACGGAGGTCTGAAGGACCTCGCGGAGCGGGTGCTGCGCACTCCGGGCACGCCCGAGGCGTCCTTCTCCGACGACCCGCTGCGCATGCTGCGCGCGGCCCGCTTCGCCGCACAGCTCGACTTCGAGGTCGCCCCCGACGTCGTCACTGCCATGACGGAGATGGCCGCGCGGATCGGGATCGTCTCCGCCGAGCGGGTCCGCGACGAACTCAACAAGCTGCTGCTCTCCCAGAACCCGCGCAAGGGCCTGGGGCTCCTGGTCGACACGGGCCTGGCCGAGCAGGTGCTGCCCGAGCTTCCCGCGCTGCGCCTGGAGAGTGACGAGCATCACCGTCACAAGGACGTCTACGAGCACTCGCTGACCGTCCTGGAGCAGGCCATCGGCCTGGAGGAGGACGGCCCCGATCTCGTCCTGCGGCTGGCCGCGCTGCTCCACGACATCGGCAAGCCGAGGACCCGCCGCTTCGAGAAGGACGGCAGGGTCTCCTTCCACCACCACGAGGTGGTGGGCGCGAAGATGACGAAGAAGCGCATGACCGAGCTCAAGTACTCCAACGAGCTCGTCAAGGACGTGTCGAAGCTGGTGGAACTCCACCTGCGCTTCCACGGGTACGGCGACGGCGAGTGGACCGACTCCGCGGTGCGCCGGTACGTGCGCGACGCCGGGCCGCTGCTGGAGCGCCTCCACAAGCTGACCCGGTCGGACTGCACGACCCGGAACAAGCGCAAGGCGAACGCGCTCTCCCGCACCTACGACGGGCTGGAGGAGCGCATCGCCCTGCTGCAGGAGCAGGAGGAGCTCGACTCGATCCGCCCCGATCTGGACGGCAACGAGATCATGCAGATCCTCGACGTCGGCCCAGGACCGGTGATCGGCAAGGCGTACGGGTTCCTGCTGGAGCTGCGCCTGGAGCACGGGCCCATGGAGCGGGACGCCGCTGTGGCGGCGCTCAAGGAGTGGTGGGCGCGGCAGGACTGAACCGGCGCGGTGATGTTTCACGTGAAACATCACCCGCTGGACGTGCCGAGGGGCGTTGTTTCACGTGAAACAACGCCCCTCCGCACGTCCATGAGCGGCTATCGGTGGGCTTCGGTACGTCGCCAGCGGAACATCGTCACCGCGACCACCGCGTACAGCGCCGACACGACCACCACGACGGAGACCGATCTGCCGTCCGGCGGGAGCATCAGGGCGGCTACCCCCGCGGCGCTCACGAACGCGACGTTGAAGAGCACGTCGTAGAGCGAGAAGACGCGGCCGCGGAAGGAATCGTCGACCGAGGTCTGCACGACTGTGTCGGTCGCGATCTTCGACCCCTGTGTCACGACGCCGAGCACGAACGCGGCGATCAGCATCGGGGCGAGGGTGAAGGAGAGCCCCAGGGCGGGCACCAGGACCGCCGCCGTCCCGGCACAGGCCACGATCCACCCGTACCGGCCGAGCCGCCCCACTCCCCACGGGGTGAGGACGGCGGCGACGAAGAAGCCCGCACCGGACACCCCGACCGCCAGGCCGAGCAGGGCCAGCCCGTCGGACTCGGTGTCCGACCAGGCATAGCGGCACAGCATGAGCACCATCACGGTGAGGGCGCCGTAACAGAAGCGGATCACGGTCATCGCGGCCAGGGCCCGGGCCGCGTGGTCCCGCTGTGCCAGATGCCGCAGCCCGGCGACGAGCCCGCGTGCTGTGACGGCCAGAGCGGCCCGCAGCCGCAGGGGGCTCCCGTCGATGTCCGGCCCCAGCAGGGTGCGGGGCAGGCTCAGGGACGCCAGCGCGGACAGCAGATAGAGCATCGACCCCAGCAGTACGACCGCCGCGTCGGACTCGTCGGCCAGCAGCCGTACGAGGAAGGCGAGGCCGCCGCCCGCGGTCGCCGCCAGGGTGCCGGCGGTCGGGGAGAGGGAGTTGGCGACGACGAGGCGATCGGTGTCGACCACCCGGGGCAGGGCGGCGGAGAGGCCGGCCAGCACGAAGCGGTTGACGGCGGTGACGCAGAGGGCCGAGGCGTAGAAGAGCCAGTCGGGCACCGAGGCGAGGATCAGCAGCGCCGTGGAGCAGGCCAGGGCGGCCCGCAGGAGGTTCCCGTAGAGAAAGACCTGACGTCGGGGCCAGCGGTCCAGCAGTACCCCCGCGAAGGGCCCGATCAGGGAGTAGGGCAGGAGGAGCACGGCCATCGCGGAAGCGATCGCGGCGGCCGACGTCTGCTTTTCCGGGGAGAAGACGACGTAGGCGGCGAGGGCGACCTGGTAGACGCCGTCGGCGGACTGCGACAGGAGCCGCACCATGAGCAGGCGGCGGAAGTTCCGCAGGCGCAGCAGGGTGCGCAGATCACGCGCGACAGACATGGGAGCAAGCGTCACACACGTCGGGGGTCCGCGGGCGGATTGCCCGGGGACCCCCGACGTGCGGCAGGAAGAGGTGAGCGTCTCCGCTCAGCGCTCCGGTGAGGCTCTCGGCCGAGAAGGCCGGTTCAGCTCTCGGTGTCGCCGTTGATGAAGCGCTCGACGTTCTCGCGGGCCTCGTCGTCGAAGTACTGCACCGGCGGGCTCTTCATGAAGTAGCTCGAAGCCGAGAGGATCGGGCCACCGATGCCGCGGTCCTTGGCGATCTTCGCCGCACGGACGGCGTCGATGATGACACCGGCCGAGTTCGGGGAGTCCCACACCTCGAGCTTGTACTCCAGGTTCAGCGGAACGTCGCCGAACGCGCGGCCCTCGAGGCGCACGTACGCCCACTTGCGGTCGTCCAGCCAGGCCACGTAGTCCGAGGGGCCGATGTGGACGTTGTCCGCACCGAGCTCACGGTCACGGATCTGCGAGGTGACGGCCTGCGTCTTCGAGATCTTCTTGGACTCCAGGCGCTCACGCTCGAGCATGTTCTTGAAGTCCATGTTGCCGCCGACGTTCAGCTGCATCGTGCGGTCCAGGATGACACCGCGGTCCTCGAAGAGCTTCGCCATCACGCGGTGCGTGATGGTGGCGCCCACCTGGGACTTGATGTCGTCGCCGACGATCGGGACACCGGCCTCGGTGAACTTGTCCGCCCACTCCTTGGTGCCGGCGATGAAGACCGGGAGAGCGTTGACGAACGCGACCTTGGCGTCGATGGCGCACTGCGCGTAGAACTTCGCAGCGACCTCGGAACCGACGGGCAGGTAGCAGACGAGAACGTCGACCTGCTTGTCCTTGAGGACCTGGACGACGTCGACCGGGGCGTCCGCGGACTCCTCGATCGTCTCGCGGTAGTACTTGCCGAGACCGTCGTGGGTGTGGCCGCGCTGGACGGTCACGCCCGTGTTCGGCACGTCCGCGATCTTGATGGTGTTGTTCTCGCTGGCGCCGATGGCGTCCGCGAGGTCGAGGCCGACCTTCTTCGCGTCGACGTCGAAGGCGGCGACGAACTCGACGTCACTGACGTGGTACTCGCCGAACTGGACGTGCATCAGACCGGGCACCTTGCCGGCCGGATCGGCGTCCTTGTAGTACTCGACGCCCTGCACCAGCGAGGCGGCGCAGTTGCCCACGCCTACGATGGCTACGCGAACCGAACCCATTCCGGTTGCTCCCTGTGTAATCGGTGTTTCCGATGAAGTCGCCGCGGAGTGCGATGACTTCACTTGGCGGTGTCGTCGGACGGATCCGGCGGGACGTTGTCCCGATGCCGGGGCAGGCCGCCCGTCTCTCCAGGTGTGTCCTGCTGAGCGGAGCCGTCGGGCGAGGATCGTCGCCGATCCCGTCCCGACCGCTCGCTCTCGATGAGCTCGTTCAGCCAGCGCACTTCGCGCTCCACGGACTCCATGCCGTGCCGCTGCAGCTCAAGTGTGTAGTCGTCGAGTCGTTCACGGGTGCGGGCGAGAGAGGCGCGCATCTTCTCCAGACGCTCCTCCAGCCGGCTGCGCCGGCCTTCGAGGACCCGCATCCGCACATCGCGCTCGGTCTGGCCGAAGAAGGCGAAGCGCGCTGCGAAGTGCTCGTCCTCCCAGGCGTCCGGACCCGTGTGCGACAGCAGCTCCTCGAAGTGCTCCTTACCTTCTGCCGTCAACCGGTAGACGATCTTCGCCCGGCGTCCCGTCAGTGACGAGGAGGCGGCGGTCGGGCGTCCGGTGACCGGCGCGGTGTCCGCCGGGTCACCGGCGGGCTCCTCGATCAACCAGCCGCTGGCGACCAGCGTCTTGAGGCAGGGGTAGAGGGTTCCGTAGCTGAACGCACGGAAGATCCCCAGCGAGGTGTTGAGGCGTTTGCGCAGCTCATAGCCGTGCATCGGCGATTCGCGGAGCAGGCCGAGAACGGCGAACTCGAGGATGCCGGAGCGTCGGCTCACCGGTGCCTCCTCCTTCTCCCGCTGCTTCCGTCGGCACAGTCCACCGGAATCACCGGTGCACTTATGCCGTGCTGATGTATCGACTCGATACATCAGCACGATAGATCGCTCCGACCTGTTCGACAAGGGTGACCTTCGTGAACGGCGTCACATCGGCGATTCCCAGGGTTCGACTTGCGTTGTTTGGGGTGAAGTTCGGCCCTAGGCGGGTTTTGACCGTGCGTAGTCTGTGCGGCATGCAGACCACCGGGAACCGCGAGGCGCTTTCGCGCGTCAGTCATCGCGGACTGCCGGATGTACTGCGGATGAGCCTTCCGCAGTGGCTTGTCCGTAATTCGGGGGGACCGGATCTCAACTGCCGCTTCCAGGCGCTCTCGCCTGCCCGAGGAGTAGTCGTTCCATGAGCGAGCACCGTCGCAAAACGCCTCAGCCACAGGGTGGCGGGCGTGCCGCGGCCAGACGAGCCGCCCAGCAGCCGACCGGACGCCGAGCAGTCCCGTCACGCAGAGCCACTTCGGAATCACCTTCCGAATCGCCGTCCGAGTCGCACGGAGGCGAGGAGCGCCAGTACGGCAGTCGCGCCGAGGCCCGCCGAGCGGCCCAGCGCGGCGGCCGACGCCGCGGCGCCGACGCAGGGGGCCACGGCTCCGGCGGCGGGGGCGGCCGACGACGCGGTGGCGGCGGCGGTTCCGACGGACCGGGGGGCCGGGGACGGGACAACGGCGGTCCCGGCAAGAAGCGCTTCATCGACTACCCGCGCCACGGCAAGTACGGGTTCCGCCGCTGGGTGCCCTCGTGGAAGCTGGTGTCGGGGCTCTGCCTGGCGTTCCTCGGCGTGCTGATGGGCATCGGGGGCATCGCCTACGCGTGGGTGGTCCCACCGGACATCAACAAAACGGCCCAGGCGCAGAACAACGTCTACTACTGGGCCGACGGCACGCAGATGGTGGCGACCGGCGGTGTAGCGAACCGTCAGGAGCTCAAGTACGAGCAGATCCCGGTGGAGATGCGCAACGCCGTGATCTCGGCCGAGAACAAGAGCTTCGAATCGGACCGCGGCATCGACCCCAAGGGCATGGGCCGGGCCCTGGTCAACATGGCGACCGGCGGTGAGACCCAGGGTGGCTCGACCATCACCCAGCAGTACGTGAAGAACTCCATGCTCACCCAGGACCAGACGTTCAAGCGGAAGTTCCAGGAGCTCTTCATCACGCTCAAGGTCGCCGGCCAGAAGCCGAAGGAAGAAGTGATGGCCGGCTACCTCAACGTCTCGTACTACGGGCGTGGGGCTTCCGGACTGCAGGCAGCCGCCCGGACCTACTACAACAAGGACGCCGACGAGCTGAACGCGAGCGAGTGCGCCTTCCTGGCCACCTTGCTCAAGGGCGCGAGCTACTACGACCCCGCCGGCGCTCCCGACATCGACAAGGCCAACGCGACCAAGGCGAAGAACACCGATCGGGCCAAGAAGCGTTGGGAGTGGATCCTCAACGAGCAGGTCAAGGACGGGCGCATGAGCGCGGAGGACCGCGCCAAGTACACGAAGTTCCCCATGCCGCTGCCGAAGAAGAAGGACGCCAAGCTGGGCGGCCAGACCGGCTACCTGGTGGACCTCGCCAAAAAGTACTTCCTCGCCAACAACGACCAGGGCATCGACGCCAAGCAGCTCGAGATGGGCGGCTTCGAGATCCACACCACCTTCCAGAAGGAGAGGGTGCAGGAGCTCGAAGCAGCGGTGAACAAGGTCTACAAGGCCAAGATCAGGCCCAAGGACCGTCCCGAGACGGACACGCACGTCGAGTTCGGCGGCGCGTCCGTGGATGCGAAGACCGGCGCCATCATCGCCACGTACGGCGGCCAGGACGCCACCACGCACTTCACGAACAACGCCGATGCCACCGGCGCCCAGGTCGGATCGACCTTCAAGCCCTTCGTGCTGGCCGCCGCCATGCAGTACGGCGTGCGCGACCCGTCCGGCGAGAAGGAGCAGAGCGAGTCCCAGCGCACCCAGGTCTCGCCGGAGAGCATCTACAACGGTGACGACGGTCTGCGGATCAGGGACTACACGGGCGAGATCTGGCTGAACGAGGACGACAAGGAATGGCGCCAGACCAACGACGGCAACGAGAACTACGGTGAGATCGACCTGCGGACGGCCATGGAGAAGTCCGCGAACTCCCCGTTCGTGCAGCTCGGCATGGACGTCGGGACGGACAAGGTCAGGGACGTCGCCGTCGCCTCCGGTCTGAAGGACGACGAATTCATGGCGGACGCGTCCGTTCCGTCGTTCTCCATCGGCACCTCGTCGCCCAGCGCCATCCGCATGGCAGGCTCCTACGCCACCTTCGCCACGAGCGGCCAGCAGAACGACACGTACTCGGTGACCGAGGCGAAGCACGAGGGCGTGACCGTCTTCAAGCACAAGAAGAAGTCCAAGCGCGCCTTCAGCCCGGTCATCGCCGACAACGTCACGGACGTGCTGAAGAACGTCGTGGAGAACGGAACGGGTACGCCCGCCCGGCTGGAGGGCCGTGAGGCCGCGGGCAAGACCGGTACGACGGACGGCAACCGGTCCGCCTGGTTCGTCGGCTACACCCCGCAGGTCTCGACCGCCATCAGCATGTTCCGGCTCGACGACGACGAGACGAACAAAGAGCGCGAGTTCTTGAAGATGTTCGGCACGGGTGGCGAGGAGAAGATCCACGGCGCCTCGTTCCCTGCCTCCATCTGGCACGACTACATGACCGGGGCGATGAAGGGCAGGAAGGCCATCTCCTTCCCGGAGCCGCAGGACCTGGGCGATGTCGTCTGGGGCGGTGGCGCGGTCAGCCCCAGCCCGACGCCCAGCCCCACGCCTTCGGCGACGCCCTCCGACGAGCCGTCGCCGACTCCGGATCCGACCGAGACCACCCCGAGCCCGTCGCCGACGCCGAGCAGGACCTGCGGCTTCTTCGACCCGGACTGCCAGACGGCCAACGGCGGAGCGAACTCCGGGGCGAACGCCGGCGCGGACGGCGGCGGTGACAACAGCGGAGCGACCGACGGCAGTGACAACGGCGGCGCGGACGGCGGTGGTGACAACTCCGGAGCGACCGACGGCGGTGACAACGGCGGCGCCCAGGGAGCCAACGGCAATCCGGGTGGAACCGGATCGATCTGGGGCAACTCCGGATAGCCGGACCGCAGGCCGGGTCCCGCGGGGTCCGGCTCAGCGCAGCGGCGAGGGCCGCCGTACCCATCCGGGTGCGGCGGCCCTCGCCGTGTTCCCGGCGACGTACGGCGTCCTGGGCTCTCCTGCCGTGTCCCCCGGGCGGTCCTTGCCCCGGGCACAGCCCCGTACGGCAGGATGTGCGGCATGCCAAGCCCCAGCGCAGAAGACACGAGCGTGCACGAGGAACGGCCCGTCGTGCGGCCCACCGATCAGGACGAGGTCGCGGCGGCCGGCAGCGAGCTGTTCGGTGGCCGGGTGGGGCGCTGGGCGCGGCTCGGCGACGGCCCGCTCACGCCGGTGCGCGTCGTCGCGCTGGTCATGATCGGGATGTTCGCCCTCGGCATGGTGCAGAAGATCCCCTGCTACGAATGGGCCTGGTTCCGCGGGGCCACCTCGCAGTACACGCACGCCTGCTACTCCGACATTCCGCACCTCTTTCTGGGACGCGGGTTCGCCGACGGCCTGGTGCCGTACTTCGACCGGCTGAGCGGCGATATGCAGTACCTGGAGTACCCCGTGCTGACCGGGGTGTTCATGCAGGTGGCGGCCTGGCTGACGCTGACGCCCGACAGCGACCCCATCCAGCAGCGCGAGCAGATGTACTGGATGGTCAACGCGGGCATGCTGATGATCTGCGCGGTCGTCATCGCCGTGTGCACCGTCCGCACGCATCGCCGCCGCCCCTGGGACGGTCTCCTGGTCGCGCTGGCCCCCGCGTTCGTGCTCACCGCGACCATCAACTGGGACCTGCTGGCCGTCGCCCTGACGGCCGCGGCGATGCTCATGTGGTCCCGGGGCCGGGTCCTCGCGTTCGGCATCCTCATCGGCCTGGCCACCGCCGCCAAGCTCTACCCCGTCCTGCTGCTCGGCCCGCTCCTGGTGCTCTGCTGGCGGGCGGGCAGGTGGCGCGAGTTCGGGACGGCCCTGCTGGGCGCGGGGGCGGCCTGGCTGGTGGTGAACCTGCCGGTGATGCTCCTCGCCCCCGAGGGATGGCGGAAGTTCTACACCTTCAGTCAGGAACGGCCCATCGACTTCGGCTCGTTCTGGCTGATCATCACCCAGCGCACCGGCAAGCCCATCGACGTGGAGACGGTCAACACCGCCTCGGTCGTCCTGATGGTCGTGTTCTGCGCGGGCATCGCGGGCCTGGCCCTGTCCGCGGCCCGCCGGCCGCGCTTCGCCCAGCTGGCGTTCCTGGTGGTGGCCGCGTTCATCCTGACGAACAAGGTCTACTCACCGCAGTACGTGCTCTGGCTGATCCCGCTGGCCGTCCTGGCCAGGCCGCGCTGGCGCGACTTCCTCATCTGGCAGGCCTGCGAGGTCATGTACTTCCTCGGGATCTGGTTCTACCTCGCCTACACCAGCGGCGGGGACAAGCACCAGGGACTGCCGCAGGAGGGCTACCAGGTCGCGATCGCCCTGCATCTGCTGGGCACGCTGTACCTGTGCGTGCTGATCGTCCGGGACATCCTCCTGCCGGAGAAGGACCCGGTGCGCAGGGACGGGTCGGACGACCCGTCGGGCGGTGTCCTCGACGGGGCTCCGGACGCGTTCGTGCTGGCGCCCCAGGCCCGGCCGTCCGGGCACACGGCCCCGACGGCCACAGGACCTCAGGTGGAGTGGGGCGTGACACCCACCAGGGACGGCGGCTGAGCCGGGACCCGGCGCGGCCGTCCAGGGCCGCGCCCGGGCCGCTCAGCGGTCGACGAGCCGGTCGTACTGGGTGGTCGTGTGGCGCAGGTGGGCGACCAGCTCGTCACCGACCCGGGGCTCCTGGGCGTCCGAGGGCACGAACAGGATCGAGACCTGCATGTGCGGCGGCTCGGCGAACCAGCGCTGCTTGCCCGCCCAGACGAACGGCGACAGGTTGCGGTTGACCGTGGCCAGGCCCGCGCGGGCGACGCCCTTGGCCCGCGGCATCACGCCGTGCAGCGCCTTGGGCGCCTCCAGGCCGACCCCGTGGGACGTACCGCCGGCCACGACGACCAGCCAGCCGTCGGACGCGGCCTTCTGCTGGCGGTAGCCGAACCGGTCTCCCTTGACGACGGGGGTGACGTCCAGGACGGCCCCCCGGTACTCGGTGGCCTCGTGGTCGCCGAGCCAGAGCCGGGTGCCGATACGGGCGCGGAAGCGGGTCTGCGGGAACTGCTGCTGGAGCCGGGCCAGCTCCTCGGCGCGCAGATGGCTGACGAACATGGTGTGCAGCGGCAGCCGGGCCGCGCGCAGCCGGTCCATCCAGGCGATGACCTCCTCGACGGCGTCGGAGCCGTCGGTGCGGTCCAGCGGCAGGTGCAGGGCGAAGCCTTCGAGCCGTACGTCCTCGATCGCCGCGTGCAGCTGCCCGAGCTCCTCCTCCTTGACGCCGTGGCGCTTCATCGAGCTCATGCACTCGATGACGACCCGGGCGCCCACCAGGGCGTGCACCCCGTCGACGGAGGAGACGGACCGGATGACGCGGTCCGGCAGCGGTACGGGTTCCTCACCGCGCCGGAACGGGGTCAGGACGAGCAGATCGCCGCTGAACCAGTCCTTGATCCGGGCCGCCTCGTAGGTCGTCCCGACGGCGAGGGTGTCGGACCCGAAGCGGATCGTCTCGTCGGCGAGGCGCTCGTGGCCGAAGCCGTAGCCGTTGCCCTTGCAGACGGGTACGAGACCGGGGAACTGGTCGATCACGGACTTCTGGTGCGCCCGCCAGCGCGCGGTGTCGACGTAGAGGGAGAGCGCCATGGCGGCCCGGAACCTTTCTGGTGGCTGCGGTGGATCAGGAACGAACGGTGGGTGCCGAGAGGTGCCGGCCCAGGTATGCAGTGAAGCGGATCAGCGGCGCGACATATAGATGTCGAGCGCCTTGTGGAGCAGCTTGTTGAGCGGGAAGTCCCACTCGCCGACGTACTCGACGGCCTCGCCGCCGGTGCCGACCTTGAACTGGATCAGGCCGAAGAGGTGGTCGGTCTCGTCCAGCGAGTCGCTGATCCCGCGCAGGTCGTAGACGGTCGCGCCCATCGCGTAGCTGTCGCGCAGCATGCGCCACTGCATGGCGTTCGACGGCCGGACCTCGCGCCCGATGTTGTCGGAGGCGCCGTAGGAATACCAGACGTGTCCGCCGACGACGAGCATTGTGGCCGCGGAGAGGTTCACGCCGTTGTGCCGGGCGAAGTAGAGCCGCATCCGGTTGGGGTCCTCGGAGTTGAGGACGGTCCACATGCGCTGGAAGTACGAGAGCGGGCGCGGCCGGAAGTGGTCGCGCACGGCGGTGATCTCGTAGAGCCGCTGCCACTCGGCCAGGTCCTCGTAGCCGCCCTGGACGACCTCGACGCCGGCCTTGTCGGCCTTCTTGATGTTGCGGCGCCACAGCTGGTTGAAGCCCTTGAGGACGTCCTCCAGCGAGCGGTTGGCCAGCGGCACCTGGAAGACGTAGCGGGGCTGTACGTCACCGAATCCGGCGCCGCCGTCCTCGCCCTGCTGCCAGCCCATCTTCCGCAGCCGGTCCGCGACCTCGAAGGCGCGCGGCTCGATGTGGGTGGCCTCGACGTCGCGCAGGCGCTTCACGTCCGGGTCCTGGATGCCGGACTTGATGGCCGCCGAGTCCCAGCGCCGGATGACCACCGGCGGGCCCATCTTCACGGAGAAGGCGCCCTGCTGCTTCAGGTGGGCGAGCATCGGCTGGAGCCAGTCGTCCAGATTCGGCGCGTACCAGTTGATGACCGGGCCCTCGGGGAGGTACGCCAGGTAGCGCTTGATCTTGGGCAGCTGGCGGTACAGGACGAGGCCGGCGCCGACGATCTCGCCGTTCTTGTCGAACCAGCCCAGGTTCTCCGAGCGCCATTCGGTCTTCACATCAGCCCACGCCGGGACCTGGCAGTGACTGGCCGAGGGCAGGCTCTGGATGTACGCCAGATGCTGCTCTCGGCTGATGGTCCTCAGGGTCAGGCTCATGCGGGGCGCTCCTCGGCAGGTGTGTCCCCATCGGTCAGGGGCTCCGGCTCTCGCGCCGAAGCCTACTGTGACCGAGGGGCGCCCGGCCTTGCCCCGGGGGGCGGGAACGCACGGCGGACCGGCGCAGGTGCCTGGGCACCCGCGCCGGTCCGTGCTCCGGCCGGTGCTCCGGCCGGTGCTCCGGTCAGGTGATCACGCCGCCGAACAGGCCGCCGTGGGCCATGCCGAGGAAGAAGCCGACGGCGGCCGCGCCGAGTCCGATGACCAGGCCGAACCGCTCGCCGGTCGTCTTGGAGACGTACATCCCGTACCCACCGGTCAGGATGCCGACCAGCCCGGCCCACGAGCTGATCAGGTGCAGGTGATGGAACATCGCCGTCACGAAGGCGAGAGCCCCCAGCACGAGGGTCACGGCGAGCAGGGTGTCCTGGAGCGGGTGCGGCTTGCCGTCCGTCGCGAAGAGCGAACCGGTGGCGGGGCGAATGGTCTGTGCCATGGAGTACCTCCTGGCCGGACGGACCGGACGGACCGGACGGATGGGCGGTGGATCCAGCGCCTCCCGCACCGCTGCGGGTGTAGCGCCTCTCACACCGCATCTGTCTCGATTGTGCCCTCTGAGCTCCTGATTTCAACCGGAAGCCGGTCTACGGGTAGTCTGTACGGTCTGCACCGGTGTCTGCCCAGGCCAGCACGGCGAGCCTCTACCCAAACCCCCGTTCCGGGATGGTTGGGGAGCTGATTGTCAGTGCCGGGTGTTCTCCTCGGGAACACCGTTGCAATACGCATCACGACCCTCCTGCCACGGAACGACCGTGGCCGCTGAGTCCAAAGGAGGTGGGTTCCACATGCGTCACTACGAGGTGATGGTCATCCTCGACCCCGATCTCGAGGAGCGAGCAGTCTCCCCGCTGATCGAGAACTTCCTCTCCGTCGTCCGTGAGGGCGACGGAAAGGTGGAGAAGGTCGACACCTGGGGCCGTCGTCGGCTCGCCTACGAGATCAAGAAGAAGCCCGAGGGCATCTACTCGGTCATCGACCTGCAGGCCGAGCCTGCGGTCGTCAAGGAGCTCGACCGCCAGATGAACCTGAACGAGTCGGTCCTCCGGACCAAGGTCCTCCGTCCCGAGATCCACTGAGCATCTAGCTCAGCGGTTTTCGGGTCCGAGTAGCAGCAAGCAGCCAGAAGCAATCCCCGCCGAGAGGTTCACCCATGGCAGGCGAGACCGTCATCACGGTCGTCGGCAATCTCGTCGACGACCCCGAGCTGCGCTTCACCCCGTCCGGTGCGGCGGTCGCGAAGTTCCGTGTCGCGTCCACTCCCCGCATCTTCGACCGGCAGACCAATGAGTGGAAGGACGGCGAAGGCCTGTTCCTCACCTGCTCGGTCTGGCGTCAGGCGGCGGAGAACGTCGCGGAGTCGCTCCAGCGAGGCATGCGCGTCGTCGTGCAGGGCCGGCTGAAGCAGCGGTCCTACGAGGACCGTGAGGGCGTCAAGCGCACGGTCTACGAGCTGGACGTCGAGGAAGTCGGCCCCAGCCTCAAGAACGCCACGGCCAAGGTCACCAAGACCACCGGTCGCGGTGGTCAGGGCGGCCAGGGTGGATACGGCGGCGGCCAGCAGGGCGGCGGTAACTGGGGCGGCGGTCCCGGTGGCGGTGGCCAGCAGGGCGGCGGCGGTGCACCCGCCGACGACCCGTGGGCGACCGGCGCGCCGGCAGGCGGCCAGGGCGGCGGGGGACAGCAGGGCGGCGGAGGCGGCTGGGGCGGAAGCTCCGGCGGTTCCGGCGGCTCCGGCGGTGCCTCTGGCGGCGGCTACTCGGACGAGCCTCCCTTCTAGGGCTGCTCGTACCCCCACTTCTTGATCACACAGGAGAAACACCATGGCGAAGCCGCCTGTGCGCAAGCCTAAGAAGAAGGTCTGCGCGTTCTGCAAGGACAAGACCCAGTACGTGGACTACAAGGACACGAACATGCTGCGGAAGTTCATTTCCGACCGCGGCAAGATCCGTGCCCGCCGCGTCACCGGCAACTGCACGCAGCACCAGCGTGACGTCGCCACGGCTGTCAAGAACAGCCGTGAGATGGCGCTGCTGCCCTACACGTCCACCGCGCGATAAGGGAAGGGTGACAACAGCATGAAGATCATCCTCACCCACGAGGTCTCCGGCCTCGGCACCGCCGGCGACGTCGTCGACGTCAAGGACGGGTACGCCCGCAACTACCTGGTTCCGCGTGGCTTCGCCATTCGCTGGACCAAGGGTGGCGAGAAGGACGTGGCGCAGATCCGCCGCGCCCGCAAGATCCACGAGATCGCGACGATCGAGCAGGCCAACGAGATCAAGGCCAAGCTCGAGGGCGTGAAGGTCCGTCTGGCTGTTCGCTCCGGCGACGCCGGCCGTCTCTTCGGCTCGGTCACCCCGGCCGACGTCGCTTCGGCGATCAAGGCCGCCGGTGGTCCGGACGTCGACAAGCGTCGCGTCGAGCTCGGTTCGCCGATCAAGACGCTCGGCGGACACCAGGTGTCCGTCCGTCTGCACCCCGAGGTCGCAGCGAAGCTGGCCGTCGAGGTCGTTGCTGCCTAAGGGCAGAGCTCAGCTGAGCCAGTGAAGGGCCGCACCCACTGGGTGCGGCCCTTCACTGTGTTTCACGTGAAACAGCCCCGGGACGTTTCACGTGAAACAGCTCGTGCGGTGTGCCGCTCAGCGCGTGGCCCCGGTGACGATCCACCGGCCCGATCGGGTGCGCAGCCAGAGCGTGACGAGGCGGACGGCCATCATCAGCGTCATCGCCCACCAGAGCGCGGTGAGCCCGCCGCCGAGGGAGGGCACCAGGAGCGCGACGGGAGCGAAGACGGCGAGTGTCACCAGCATCGCCCAGGCGAGATAGCGTCCGTCGCCCGCTCCCATCAGGACGCCGTCCAGGACGAAGACCACGCCGGCGATCGGCTGGGAGACCGCCACGACCAGGAGCGCGGGGAGCAGGGTGTCCTGCACCGAGGGGTCGCTGGTGAAGAGCGGGATGAAGAGGGGCCGGGCGAGCACGATCAGGACGCCGAGCGCGATGCCGCAGCCGATGCCCCACTCGACCATGCGGCGGCAGGCCTCGCGTGCGCCCTTCTCGTCGTTCGCCCCCAGATAGCGGCCGATGATCGCCTGCCCCGCGATGGCGATGGCGTCGAGGGCGAAGGCGGTCAGGCTCCAGAGGGAGAGGATGATCTGGTGCGCGGCGATGTCGACGTCCCCGAGCCGGGCGGCGACGGCGGTGGCGATCATCAGGACAGCGCGCAGGGACAGGGTCCGGACCAGCAGGGGTACGCCTGCCCGTGCGCTCGCCCTGATGCCGGCCGCGTCCGGGCGCAGGGAGGCGCCGTGCTTCCGGGCCCCTCGGATCACCACGACGAGATAGACGACGGCCATACCGACCTGGGCGATCACCGTTCCCCACGCGGATCCGGCGATGCCGAGCCCGGCACCGTAGACGAGGGTCACATTGAGGACGGCATTCGCCGTGAAACCGCCGACGGCGACGTACAGCGGGGTGCGGGTGTCCTGGAGACCGCGCAGTACGCCGGTGGCGGCGAGCACGACGAGCATGGCCGGGATGCCGAGGATGGAGATCCTCAGGTACGTGATGGCGTACGGAGCGGCGGTGTCGGACGCGCCGAAGATGTCGACGAGCCAGGGGGCTGTCGGGATCGCGAGAGCGACGACGGCGGCACCGAGCAGCAGGGCGAGCCAGATGCCGTCCATGCCCTGGCGGATGGCGGCGGGCAGATCGCCCGCCCCCACGCGGCGGGCGACGGCCGCCGTGGTCGCGTAGGCGAGGAAGACGAAGATGCTCACGGCGGTCATCAGGAGGGCCGCGGCGATGCCGAGGCCGGCCAGCTGCGGGGTGCCGAGGTGGCCGACGACGGCGCTGTCGACCATCACGAACAGGGGCTCGGCGACGAGCGCGCCGAACGCCGGAACGGCAAGGGCGATGATCTCGCGGTCGTGCCGTCGGCGGCTGTTCTTCGGGGTCGCGGGGGCCTGGGTCATGGGGGTCAATCTAATCTTCCACAGGTAAGAGATGCAATCAGTCTTTGGCCCTTACTTGAGTCCCGGTGGGGCCTTCCTTCCCGCGCCGTTTGCGGTGATCTTGAAATGAGGGCGAAAGTTTTTCTCCCCCACAGTCGGTGGATGGGGAACGTGCAGGTCAGAGTGGTCACGCAGATGTGGCTATGAGTTTGTCCACAGTGCTGTCCCCCGGTCCGTGCACAGGTTCGGCGGGGTTCTCCACAGCATCTGGTCCGTCGTCCACATGCCCTGTGGATAACCAGATTGGCTGACGGTGCGGAGGGGCCTACCGTGGTGCGGCGCCCGCACTCCGTTCCGGCACCGGAATCCACCGAACCAGATGCGCCGGAAGTGGAGTCGGGCGACCTGTTTGTCGGTGCCGTGCCGTAAGAAAGAGTGGCACGGCTAGGTCCGCGATGCGGACGGGAGGAGGCGGCGCGGTGAGCATTCCCGAGCCTTTGGACGACCCCTGGACCGAGACCGGTCCCGGGGACCGTCTGCCTGTCTCCCGCCAGCGCCGCGGGGACCGCAAGGGGCGTGAGGACCGCCACGACCGCGGCTCGGACGAGGCCTGGGAGGGCGGTTCCCCCGGGTTCGAGCGGGTGCCGCCCCAGGACCTCGACGCGGAGCAGTCGGTCCTCGGCGGCATGCTGCTGTCCAAGGACGCCATCGCGGACGTCGTGGAGATCATCAAGGGGCACGACTTCTACCGCCCCGCCCACGAGACCGTCTACACGGCGATCCTCGATCTCTACGCCAAGGGCGAGCCGGCCGACCCGATCACGGTCGCCGCCGAGCTGGTCAAACGCGGGGAGATCACCAAGGTCGGCGGAGCGCCGTATCTGCACACCCTGGTGCAGTCCGTCCCCACCGCGGCCAACGCCTCGTACTACGCGGAGATCGTCCATGAGCGGGCGGTGCTCCGGCGCCTGGTCGAGGCGGGCACGAAGATCACGCAGATGGGATACGCGGCCGACGGGGACGTCGACGAGATCGTCAACTCCGCGCAGGCCGAGATCTACGCCGTCACCGAGCAGCGCACCAGCGAGGACTACCTCCCCCTCGGCGACATCATGGAGGGCGCGCTCGACGAGATCGAGGCCATCGGCTCACGCAGCGGCGAGATGACCGGAGTGCCGACGGGCTTCACGGACCTCGACGCCCTGACGAACGGCATGCACCCCGGCCAGATGATCGTCATCGCGGCCCGTCCCGCGATGGGTAAGTCCACGCTGGCGCTGGACTTCGCCCGCGCCGCGTCGATCAAGAACAACCTGCCCAGCGTCATCTTCTCCCTCGAGATGGGGCGCAACGAGATCGCGATGCGTCTGCTGTCGGCCGAGGCGCGGGTCGCCCTGCACCACATGCGGTCCGGCACGATGACGGACGAGGACTGGACGCGGCTCGCGCGCCGGATGCCCGAGGTCTCGGCCGCCCCGCTCTACATCGACGACTCCCCCAACCTGTCGATGATGGAGATCCGCGCGAAGTGCCGCCGGCTCAAGCAGCGCAACGACATCAAGCTCGTGATCATCGACTATCTGCAGCTGATGCAGGCCGGTGGCTCGAAGCGGTCCGAGAGCCGTCAGCAGGAGGTCTCGGACATGTCCCGAAACCTGAAGCTGCTGGCCAAGGAGCTGGAGGTCCCGGTGATCGCGCTCTCGCAGCTGAACCGTGGCCCCGAGCAGCGCACGGACAAGAAGCCGATGGTGTCCGACCTGCGTGAGTCCGGCTCCATCGAGCAGGACGCCGACATGGTCATCCTGCTCCACCGCGAGGACGCGTACGAGAAGGAGTCACCGCGCGCGGGCGAGGCGGACATCATCGTCGGCAAGCACCGTAACGGCCCGACGGCCACCATCACCGTGGCCTTCCAGGGGCACTACTCCCGCTTCGTGGACATGGCGCAGACCTGACGGACTCCCGCCCGGCCGGAGACGGTTGACGTACCGAGCTCTCACCGCCCCATACCGGCGGCCTTGAGCGCACGCCGGGCGAACACGTCCTCACGGCGGTCCGCCGTCTGCCGCAGCGCGTCCTTGCGGTCCCGGGCGGAGAGCCGGTCGAGATACGTGTGCCCCAAGAGGTGATCGGTCTCGTGCTGCAGGCACCGGGCGAAGTACCCCGTTCCTTCGATGACGACCGCGTTGCCGTCCTTGTCGAACCCGCGAGCGACGGAACGATCGGTGCGGGGAACCGTCATGGTCGCACCGGGCGCGGACAGGCAGCCCTCGGAGTCGTCGACGAGTCGGCGACCGCCCGGCTCGGGCAGATCCAGGACCGGGTTGATGAGGTGGCCGATATGCCGGACCCCGTAGTCGTCCGGGCAGTCGTACACGAACAGCCGCAGGGCGACGCCCACCTGGTTGGCGGCCAGGCCGGCGCCGTCGGCCACATACATCGTCAGGAACATGTCGTCGATCAGCGCCGACAACTCGCCGGTGCCGAACGCGGTCACGTCCTGGCACGAACGGTTCAGGATCTCCTCGCCCACCACCGTGATCCGCCGGACCGAACCCCGCTCCGCCTCCGGAGGCAGAGCCGGATACGAGTCGACGGGCCGACCTTGCAGACGGACGCGCCGGTCGACGCGCCGGTCGACGGGCCGGTCGACGGGCCGGTCGACGGGCCGGGACTGCTCGTGACGAACAGGCATGAGTTGCTCCCCTCCAGCGCACACCACGGGTGCCTGGGACAGCGTGGCGGCTCGACGCCTTTGAACTGGTGCTGCTTGCCAAGTTCTTTGCAAAGTAGCAGACTTTGCAAAGTGACTGAAGATGATGTCGACGCACCGAACGACCGGACGCGTGGGGCGGGCGAAGAACTGCGCGAGCACGAGGTCCGTACACAACTGCTGGACCTGCTCGCCGAAGTCGGAGCCGTCACGGCGACCGAAGCAGCCGCCCGGCTGGGCCACAGCTCCGGGCTCTGTTCCTTTCACCTGCGTCAGCTCGCACGCCACGGGTACATCGAAGAGGCTCCCCACCGCGGGGGCCGCGCCCGCCCCTGGCGGCTGAAGCGGCACACCGCCACGGCCGGCGGGTCCGCAGATGCTCGATTCGGTGACATGGCCCGGGGGCTGGAGGACGAGAGCTGGCAGCGATGGCTGGCCCAGCGGGACGAGGCGCCGGCCGACTGGCGTCACGGCGAGGCCTTCAGCGCCGTCGCCTATCTGACACCTGCGGAGATGCGCCGGGTCGCGGGCGTGGTCCGGCAGGCGCTCGCGCCCTACCAGGACCGCGAACAGCGCCCTCTGGCCCGGCCCGACGGCGCTCTGCCGGTGGCTCTGATCACCCGGCTGTTCCCTCTGCTTCCCCACGCGACGGGCGCCGCGGACCAGGGCCCTGGGGCGTGAGCCGTGTGGTCCCGGAGCCCGTCGCCGGGGGAGCGGGAGCCCTCAGGCCTTCGTCAGGGTGCGGGCGAGGAGGGGAAGCAGGCGGTCCCAGTGGTGCTGGAGTCCGGCCGGGTCGAAGGCGTCGGTGTCGGACATGGTGAAGCCGTGGACGGTGCCGGGGTAGATCTCGGAGGTGTAGCCGACGCCCGCGGCGTCCAGGGACCCGTTGAGCTCGCCGAGCGCTTCCGGCGTGATGTCCGTCGCCGCGTGGCCGAAGTGGACCTCGGCGGTGAGACGGCGCAAGCCGTCGGGCCCGTCGGCGGCGACGGGGGCGTGGAACGCGGCGACGGCGGCCACCTGTCCGGGGTGGGCCGCGGCGGTACGGGTCGCCAGGAGGCCGCCGATGCAGTAGCCGGTCACCGCGACCGGTCCGGCGTCCACCTCGGGCTGGGCCGAGAGATACGTGAGGTAGGCGTCGGCGTCGCGCACGACGCGTTCGGCGGTGTGCGCCTCGATCAGGGGCATCAACCGGCCGATGAGCGCGGGCCGGTGCTCTTCTCCGATGTGCTCGGGGAGGTCGACGACCGGTGTCGGGCCGTTCCGGTAGAAGAAGTTGGGGACGAGCACGTAGTAGCCGTGCCCGGCCAGTTCGCGGGCCATCTCCCGCAGTACGGGACGGATGCCGAAGGCGTCCGCGTACATCAGCACCCCAGGGTGCCGCTCGGCGTCTTCGGGGTGGGCGACGAAGGCGTCGGCCAGGCCGTCCGCGGTGGGGATCTGCACGGTCTTGGTGGGAATGGTGGATCTTCCTTCCTGGAGGTTCGCCGTTGACGTTCGTGGCGTTGACGTTCGTGACACTAACGTTTGGGCGCGAGCGAACGTACGGCGTCGGTCGGCGCCCGAGCCTCCTGGACGCGACCCTGGACGGCCAGGACGGCGAACTGCTCGCGTCGCTGGGCCCGTCCGAACGCGACCAGCTCGTCCGGTTGCCTTCCCGCCTGCTGGACCACCACACCGGCACACCGGCCCCTCCTGACCTCGTGTCAGGGAGCCCTCATACTGGCGGGCATGACGCCGAGGACTTCGCCCGGGCCGGAACGCGGCGCCCTGCGTGTGTCCGGGCGGCGGCTGTCCTTCCTCGACTTCGGTGGTCCGGGGCGTCCTCTGCTGGCCCTGCACGGGCACTTCGCGGAGGGGCGCACGTTCACGCGCCTCGCCGGTGAACTGGGCGATGCCTGGCGGATCGTCGCCCTCGACCAGCGGGGGCACGGCCATTCCGACCGCTCGGCCGACTACTCCCGCACCGGCTACGCCGAGGACGCCGCGGCCCTGCTGGAGCACCTGGGGATCGGCGGCGCGGTCGTGCTCGGCCACTCCCTCGGGGGTGTCAACGCCTACCAGCTCGCGGCCCGGCGCCCGGGGCTGGTGGACGCGCTGATCGTCGAGGACATAGGAGCCGAGGTCGATGGGGACCTCTCCTTCAGCCTGTCCTGGCCGCGCCGGGCACCGACCCGGGCCGCGCTCCTGGATGCGCTGGGCCCGTCGGCGAGCCACCTCACGGATGCCGTCCGTGAGTACGCCGACGGATGGGGGCTCGCCTTCGACCCGGAGGACATGAACGCCTCGCAGCGGCAGCTCAACGGCGACCACTGGGACGACTGGCTCGCCGGCGACTGCCCGGCCCTGCTCATCCGGGGCAGCCGCAGTACGGTGCTCAGCGCCGAGCAGGCCAGGGACATGGCGGCACGGCGCCCCCGAACGCGGCTGGTCGAGCTGCCGGCCGGACACACCGTCCACGAGACCGTTCCGGCGGAGTTCGCGGCGGCCACCAGGGAGTTTCTCGGCGCGCTGTGAGCTTGCCGGACCGGGGCGTCTCATCCCGGGCACCGACGGCGGGGCGTTCTCTCGGACGGTACGGGAGGTCCCTGGACGCGCCACGTTGAATGATCATGCGTTGGGATGCATACTCTTCCTATGTCTAAGGTTCTCACCTCCCTGCCCATCGGCGAGCGTGTCGGCATCGCCTTCTCCGGCGGTCTCGACACCTCGGTCGCCGTCGCGTGGATGCGCGACAAGGGTGCCGTCCCGTGCACCTACACCGCCGACATCGGCCAGTACGACGAGCCCGACATCGCCTCGGTGCCGGGGCGCGCGTCGGCGTACGGCGCCGAGATCGCGCGCCTGGTCGACTGCCGTGCGGCGCTGGTCGAGGAGGGGCTGGCCGCGCTCACCTGCGGCGCGTTCCATATCCGGTCGGGTGGACGTGCCTACTTCAACACCACGCCGCTCGGCCGTGCCGTCACGGGGACCCTGCTGGTCCGGGCGATGCTGGAGGACGACGTACAGATCTGGGGCGACGGGTCGACGTTCAAGGGCAACGACATCGAGCGGTTCTACCGCTACGGGCTGCTCGCCAACCCGCACCTGCGGATCTACAAGCCGTGGCTGGACGCGGACTTCGTCTCCGAGCTCGGCGGCCGCAAGGAGATGTCGGAGTGGCTGGTCGCCCACGAGCTGCCCTACCGCGACAGCAGCGAGAAGGCGTACTCGACCGATGCCAACATCTGGGGCGCCACCCATGAGGCCAAGACTCTGGAGCACCTCGACGCCGGCATCGAGACCGTGGAGCCGATCATGGGCGTGCGGTTCTGGGATCCCGCGGTGGAGATCGCTGCCGAGACCGTGACGATCGGCTTCGATCAGGGCCGCCCGGTGACGATCAACGGCAAGGAGTTCGCCACCCCGGTCGACCTGGTGATGGAGGCGAACGCGATCGGCGGACGCCACGGCATGGGCATGTCGGACCAGATCGAGAACCGGGTGATCGAGGCCAAGAGCCGCGGCATCTACGAGGCGCCCGGGATGGCGCTGCTGCACGTGGTGTACGAGCGGCTGGTCAACGCGATCCACAACGAGGACACCCTGGACAACTACTACAACGAGGGGCGGCGGCTCGGCCGGCTGATGTACGAGGGCCGCTGGCTCGACCCGCAGGCGCTGATGATCCGCGAGTCGCTGCAGCGCTGGGTGGGCACGGCGGTCACCGGGGAGGTGACGCTGCGGCTGCGGCGTGGTGACGACTACTCGATCCTGGACACCGACGGCCCGGCGTTCAGCTACCACCCGGACAAGCTGTCGATGGAGCGCACCGAGGACTCGGCGTTCGGCCCGGTGGACCGGATCGGCCAGCTCACGATGCGCAACCTCGACATCGCCGACTCGCGCGCCAAGCTCGAGCAGTACGCCGGCCTCGGCATGGTCGGATCGACCCATCCCGCGCTCATCGGCGCCGCGCAGGCGGCCTCGACCGGACTGATCGGTGCGATGCCGCAGGGCGGCGCCGAGGTCATCGCCTCACGCGGCAGGGTGTCCGGTGGCGACGAGATGCTCGACCACGCCGCGATGGAGTTCGGCACCGACTGATTTCAGCAGGGTGATCGGCGGCTCCGCGAGCGCGCTAGGGGGCCGGGATGATCCGCGTGACGACGGCCTCGACCAGGCGGTCGAGGCCGGTGTCGCCGAACATGTCGGGGAGCGTGAAGTGCTCCAGGAGTACTCCGGTCATGGCCAGGTAGAGGACCAGGAAGGCGTCGTGGTCGCCCGGGAGGTCCCGGTCGCGGTGGAAGGAGAGGCTTTCCTCGTAGCCGGCGCGCACGGTTCGGGTCAGCTGGGTGCGCAGTTCGGGGCGGCGGGTCGCCTCCAGACGGAGTTCCAGCATGGCCAGATAGCCGGTCCTGTCGTCGGTCATGCGGCGGATCAGCCAGTGCATCAGCTCGGTGACCAGCTCCCGGGAGGGGGCGGGCAGCATGGCCCGTTCGACCTGGGCCGGGTCCGGTGTCATCCGGCTGTTGATGCGGGCGCCGGTCTGCATCAGGAGGTCGTCGCGGCTGCTGAAGTAGTTCGACGCGGTGCCCACCGGCACGCCCGCCCGGGCGTCCACGGCGCGGAAGGTGAGCCCGCGGGCGCCTTCGTGTGCGAGGACGTCGATCGCCGCGTCCGTGAGGGTGACCCTGCGTTCGGGGTTCTTCGCCATGACCTGTCTCCCTGCCCGGGTCGGCCTCGGAAAGTCGATTGCACGACCACTACATGTGAAGCACTATAAGTGACGTGGTTGGGGCGGGTGCCGCACCGGCACACCTGCTGCTCCACCCCGGGCCGTCCGGCCCGCACCCGACGACGGAACGGGGAACGCGTGCGCAACCTCACCTACTTCATCGCCTGTTCGATCGACGGCTTCATCGGGGATGCCGATGGCGATGCCTCGGCGATGATGCCTTTC
This sequence comes from Streptomyces sp. NPDC091289, assembly GCF_044757365.1. Lineage (NCBI taxonomy): Bacteria > Bacillati > Actinomycetota > Actinomycetes > Kitasatosporales > Streptomycetaceae > Streptomyces > Streptomyces sp. NPDC091289. Next base: position 224,704 of record NZ_JBIVUT010000009.1, on the reverse strand, counting down.
GTCAGCGAGGAGTTCCTCGGCTTCCTGAAGTCGGAGTACCCGGAGACCATCTCGGCCGAGGGCCGCGAGTTGCTCGGGTTCCATGACGCCGAGAACCAGCGCTTCGACACGGTGGTCCAGGGCCGGAAGAGCTATCAGCTGGCTCTGGACGCGGGCATCACCAGCCCTTACGGCCACCTCCGGGAGATCGTCGCCTCCCGGACGCTCACGGAGTCCCCGCACCCGAACGTCGAACTGATCGCGGAGGACCCGGTCGCCCGGATCAGGGAGCTCAAGGCCGAGGACAGCGGGCTGGGCATCTGGCTGTGCGGCGGATCTCGGCTGGCGGGCGAGCTGCTCGACGAGATCGACGAGCTCGTGATCAAGACCTACCCAGTGGTGTACGGAGCCGGTATGCCGATGTTCGGGTCCGGCTCCACGGTCTTCGAGTTCACCCTCGGGGGAGTGCGGACCTTCGAGAACGGCTCACTGGTCCGGACGTACCGCCGTAAGCGCTGAGCCCGGGCCGGGACGCCGCGGTTCCGTGACTCCGTGACTCCCTGACTTCGCGGAAAAGGGTTCGTCAGGGAGCCGCTCGTCGGGTAGGGGTTGGACCATGACCTCTATCGGCGAAGACCTGCTTCCCAGTACCCGACGCGCCCTGTTGCACCGCATCGCCGTCGCGCAGCGGGACGGCCGTGCGCCGTCCGTCGTGGCCGCGGTGGGGCGACAGGGGCGTACGGCCTGGAGCGGGGCGCGTACGTGCGTCGAGGGGCATGCTCCCGACGCCGATACGCAGTACCGGATCGGCTCGATCACCAAGACGTTCACGGCCGTTCTGGTTCTGCGGCTGCGGGACGAGGGGCTGATCGACCTGGACGATCCGCTGGAGAAGCACCTTCCCGGTACGGGAGCGGGCGGGGCGACCGTCTTCCAGTTGCTGGGCCACAGCGCGGGGCTGGGCGCAGAAGCACCCGCCCCCTGGTGGGAGCGGACGCCCGGCAGTCTGCGGCCCGAGATCGCCGATGTGCTGGGCGACCGGCCGCAGGCCCACCCGGCCGGTCATCGCCATCACTACTCCAACCCCGGCTACACCCTGCTCGGTTCGCTGGTCGAAGCGGTACGCGGCATCTCCTGGGAGGAGGCGCTGCGCCGCGAGATCCTGGAGCCGCTGGGGATGCACCGGACGACGGCCGGGCCCGTGGCGCCGCATGCGGGTGGCTGGGCCGTCCACCCCTGGGCCGACGTCATGCTGAGCGAGCCCGCCGAGGACCTCGGGATCATGGCGCCCGCCGGGCAGCTCTGGTCCACAGCGGCGGACCTGCTGCGGTTCGCCGCCTTCCTGGCCGAGGGCGATGACCGGGTCCTGTCGGCCTCCTCCGTGCGGGAGATGCGTACGCCCGCCGCGCCGGCCGAGACGGGGGCCAGTGGTTACGGTCTCGGTCTCCAGATCGTCGGCGGCGAAGGGCGCGTGCTCTTCGGCCATGGGGGATCGCTTCCCGGGTTCGTCGCAGGCCTCTGGTTCAGCGAGGAGGAGGACGTGGCGGCGGTCGTCCTCGCCAACGCCACCTCCGGACTGCCCGCGGGGATGGTGGCCGCCGAACTCCTGGGGATCGTCGTCGAAGCCGAGCCGCGGATCCCGGACCCCTGGTGCCCGCTGCCCGAGGTGGATGACGAGCTGCTCGCGCTGACCGGGATCTGGCACTGGGGCACCAGCACGTTCACGTTGAGGCTCATGGGGGACCGGGGCCTGCAGCTCACGCCGCTGGGCGGCAAGGGGCGCGGTGCGGCCTTCACGTATCGATCGGACGGCACCTGGACGGGCCAGAGCGACTACTACGCGGGGGAGACCCTGCGCGTCGTACGCAAGGACGACGGCTCGGTGGACCACCTCGACCTCGGCTCGTTCGTCTTCACCCGGGAGCCCTATGAGGCGGGGGCGGCCGTACCCGGCGGTGTGGACGCGGAGGGCTGGCGCGGTCTCGGCGGCTGAGGTCCGGCCAGGGGCGTCCGCGCGGCCCTGACTGACGATGCGTCCCGTGGAGGCGGGTGGGTGTTTCACGTGAAACACCCACCCGCCTCCCTCGTCAGAGCGCCAGCTTGAAGCCCACATGGCTGGCCGTGAAGCCGAGCCGCTCGTAGAAGCGGTGCGCGTCTTCGCGGGTGACGTCCGAGGTCAGCTGCACCAACTGGCAGTCCTGGCGGCGGGATTCGTCCACCGCCCACTGGATGAGCTGGGTGCCCAGGCCGCTCCCGCGCTCGTCGCCATGGATGCGGACGCCCTCGATGATCGAGCGGGTCGCGCCGCGGCGGGACAGCCCCGGGACGATGGTCAGCTGAAGGGTGCCGACCACCCGGTCCTCGCGAACAGCGACGACCACGTGCTGGTTCGGGTCGTCGGCCAGCCGCTGGAAGGCCTGCCAGTACGGGGTGAGGTCGTCCGGGGACTCGCGTTGTGCGCCCAGGGGGTCGTCGGCGAGCATCGCGACCACCGCGGCCAGGTCGTCCGGGGCGACGGGACGTATTTCGAGATCACTCATGATCGGCATCCTAGGGCGGCCGTCCCGGAGGGGGCCTCGCCGTTCAGGCCGGTCAGACCGGAACCTTCAGCTCCTCGACCGCCCTGACCAGGGAGGCGAGCTCCGGGTTCTCCGCCGCCTCGTCCAGGGCCGCCCGCAGCGCGCTGTCGTTCGTCGGCCGGGCGGCCTCCAGCAGCGTCAGCCCGGCCTCGGTGACGTCGGTGTAGATGCCCCGACGGTCGGTGTCGCACAGGTAGCGCGTCAGCAGCCCACGGTCCTCGAGCCGGGTGACGAGCCGGGTGGTGGCGCTCTGGCTGAGGACGACGGCGTCGGCGACCTGCTTCATCTGGAGATGTCCGCCCGGGCCGTTGTGCTGTCGGCTCAACACGTCGAGCAGGGAGTACTCGCGTGCGCTGAGGCCGTGGCCCGCCTGGAGCGCCCGCTCGATACGGGCCTCGATCTTCCCGTGGAGCAGCGAGAGCGCGCACCAGCTCTGGGCGATGGCGGTCAGGGCGGGGTCGGTCGCTGTCATGTCTCTCTCCTCCGTACGGGAGCTGCGTGACTCCAGGATAGGGGACGTCTGCAATAGCCCGCGCTTGCAATTAACCAGCGTCTGCAATTATTGTCGACGCTCGTAAGGCGCATACGCAATCTTCAGGGAAGGTGAAACCCATGCCGCTCGCGCTCCTCGCCCTCGCCATCGGGGCATTCGGGATCGGAACGACCGAGTTCGTGATCATGGGGTTGCTCCCCGAGGTCGCCGGCGACTTCCAGGTCTCGATCCCGACCGCGGGCTTTCTGGTGACCGGCTACGCGCTCGGTGTGGTGATCGGCGCCCCGCTGATGACGCTGCTGGGCACCCGCGTCACCCGGAAGCGCATGCTGATGCTTCTCATGGGGCTGTTCATCGTGGGCAACGTGGTGTCCGCGCTCGCGCCCGTCTTCGGCGTCATGCTCGCCGGACGCGTGATCGCCTCCCTCGCCCACGGCGCGTTCTTCGGCATCGGCTCGGTGGTCGCGGCCGATCTGGTCGCCCCGCAGAAGAAGGCCGGGGCCATCGCCATGATGTTCACCGGGCTCACCGTCGCCAACGTCGTCGGCGTTCCGCTCGGCACGTTCATCGGACAGACCGCGGGCTGGCGGACCACGTTCCTCGTCGTCGCCGCTCTCGGCGTCGTGGGACTGCTCGGCGTCGCGAAGCTCGTCCCGGAGCAGCCCAAGGCCGAAGGCGTGCGCATCCGCCACGAGCTGGCCGCGTTCCGCAACGTCCAGGTGCTGCTGGCGATGGCCATGACCGTTCTGGGCTTCGGCGGAGTCTTCGCCGCGATCACCTACATCACCCCGATGATGACCGAGGTCGCCGGCTACTCGGCCTCGTCCGTCACCTGGCTGCTCGTCCTCTTCGGGCTCGGCATGGTGGGCGGCAACCTGATCGGCGGCAGGTTCGCCGACCGCCACCTGATGCCCCTGCTGTACGTCTCGCTCGGCGCGCTCGCCGTTGTCCTCGGCCTGTTCACCGTGACCGCCCACAACAAGGTCGCCGCGGCCGTCACCATCGTCCTGATCGGCGCCCTGGGCTTCGCGACCGTGCCGCCGCTGCAGAAGCGGGTCCTCGACCAGGCGGCGGGTGCGCCGACGCTGGCCTCCGCGGTCAACATCGGGGCCTTCAACCTCGGCAACGCCCTCTCCGCCTGGCTCGGCGGCCTCGTGATCGCGGCAGGTCTCGGCTACACCGCCCCCAACTGGGTCGGCGCCGTGCTCGCGGCGTCGGCCCTGGTCCTCGCCGTGATCTCCAGCCTGCTGGAGCGCCGGGGGACCGACAAGGGCCGGATCGTCGCCGGGAACAGCCCCGAACCGGTCACCGTGGCGTCGGCCCGGCACTGAACCCGAGGTGCGCCCGCCGGCCCGCCGGCGCGTCAGCCCGTCGCGTCAGCCCGTCGCGACGGTGAGCGGGGCGAACCTGCGGGTGGCGTCCCCCGGCAGGTCCGGGACGCCGTACGTCATCACGGTGGTCCGGGTGAGGGGCTCAAGACCGTGCTCCGCCAGCCAGCCGAGCAACTCCTCGTGCTGGGCGTAGACATCGGTCCGCAGCGGCCGGTCCGTCGTGGCGGCCAGGGCCGAGACCAGAGCCTGCGCGGTGGCCGTGTCCCGCGCGACCAGCGGCCCGACCACCTCGGCGTGCCCGCTCGGCCAGAGCGCCGCGTAGCCGACCAGCTCGCCGTGCTCCTCGGCGACCTGGAGCCGGTCGGAGAAGGCGGGCAGCCGGGCGAGGAGGTGCGTCCGGTCGGTGCCGAACACCGGGAGGTCGAGCCGGACCATCGCCTGGAGGTCGTCCGCCGCGGCCGGGCGGGTGGTCACGGACGCGCGGGAGGGAGTGGCCGCGGCCGGGGCGGAGCCGCCGGGGCCGGGAACCCCGAAACGGCCGCCGACGCGTTCGGCCCTGCCCACGGAAGAGAAGCCGAGGTCCTCGTAGAGCGGCTGCCCCTGCGCGGTGGCGAACAACGCGAGCGGAATGTCTCCCACCGCCTCCATCACGTGCCGCATGAGCCGCCGGGCGAGCCCCTGGCGTGCGTAGCGTTCGGCGACGAGCAGCATGCCGACGGCGGTGAGGTCGGATCCGTACGGCGTGGTCAGGCAGGTCCCCGCCAGGCCCTTGCCGTCCGGGGCGTCGATCCCGTAACCGGTGCCGGCCGAGAGGAGCAGCCCCCACCGGTGTTCGTCGCGCGGCCAGCCGCGGTCCTCGCAGAGATCGGCGCAGGGGACCAGATCTCCCCGGTTCAGGCGACGGATCGGCAGGTCGACGAGGGAGCGGGGTGATGGGCTGTGCATGGGGTCAGGCTGTCTGACGGGATGATCGCGCGTCCACCGATTTCGCGGAACTGGCCGAGATCCGCAGCCGCCTGCCGCGCCGGGTGAGCCCCCAGGGCTTGAGCACCGAGATCGCGGTGATGAAGAGATAGGTGGCCGTGGCCACCGACGGCGCGATCACGAGGTTGATGTCCACCACCTCGTCGGCGACGGCCGCGTTGATGCCGGGACGCAGGGAGAAGATCGACAGGCCCGTGGTGATCAGGGTCAGCCAGAACTTGGTCCACACCCAGCGGTGCCGGGCCAGACCCCAGGGAGTGCCCAGCGCCAGCACCAGGCCGCTCACCAGGGCGAGCAGCGCCACGGGGATGACCAGCCAGTCGCCGAAGATCTTCATGGCGCGGGTGGCGGCCCCGGCGGTGGCCGGATCTCCGGAGACGAACGCGGTGATGCCGAGCGTCAGCAGGCCGACGGTCAGACCGAGCCAGCTGACGGAGACGGCGACATGGGCGACGAGGAGCCCTCGGCGTACGGGGCGCTTGAGTGGTTTCACGTGAAACACGATGCCGAGCCGGACGCCCCGGGTCGTCCGGCAGCGGGAGTATCCACGCGTACCGACCGGGGAGTACGCGCCCGGCGAGGCCGGCGGCGGCTGCCCGGCCCGGGGGACGTCAGCCCAGGTCGGGGGCGTGCATCGCCCGTACGCCTTCGATGTTGCCGTCCAGGTAGTGCCGCAGGGACAGCGGTACGAGGTGCACGGCCGCGATCCCGACCCGGCTGAAGGGCACCCGGACGATCTCGTACTCCCCGGTGGGCTCGTCGATCTCCGGCCCGTGCCGCAGGGAGACATCCATCGACACCAGCCGGCAGACGAAGAAGTGCTGGACCTTGACGCCCGTCACGCCGCCGTCCGCGATGTGCTCCACGGTGTCGACGAAGCACGGGACCACGTCGACGATCTTGGCGCCGAGCTCCTCGTCGATCTCGCGGTGCAGCGCTTCGACGACCGTGGCGTCCTCCGGCTCGACCCCGCCGCCGGGCGTGAGCCAGTACGGATCGACTCCCGGCTTCGTGCGCTTGATCAGGACGAGATCGTCGCCGTCGAGCAGGATGGCGCGTGCGGTGCGCTTGACCACAGGACGTTCGGTCATGGCAAGAGAGTGGCCCGTGGAGGACCGTCTGAAACTCCCCCGGGCTACCGGACCGCGGTGTCCAGCGCCTGTTCGACGTCCGCGAGCAGGTCCTCGGGGTCCTCCGCGCCGACCGAGAAGCGGATGAAGCCCTCCGCCACGGCGTCGCCGCCCCAGCGGCCCCGGCGCTCCGCGGTGGACCGGACGCCGCCGAAGCTCGTCGCGTCGTCGACCAGGCGCAGCGCGGACAGGAAGCGCTCCGCGGTCTCCCGGTCGGCCAGCTCGAAGGAGACCACGGAGCCGAAGCGCCGCATCTGGCCTACCGCGACGGCGTAGGACGGGTCGGTGGGCAGCCCCGGATACCGCAGCCCGGTGACCTCCGCCCGCTTGGCCAGGGTCTCGGCCAGAGCGAGCGCGGTGGTGCACTGCCGGTCGATGCGCAGCTGGAGGGTGGCCAGCGAGCGGTGCGCGAGCCAGGCCTCCATCGGTCCCGGAATCGCCCCGACGACCTTGCGCCAACGCCGTACGTCCGCCGTCAGCCGGGGATCGCGGCAGGTCACATGGCCGAGGAGGATATCGCCGTGCCCGGTCATGCCCTTGGTGTCGCTGGCGACCGAGAAATCGGCGCCCAGCTCCAGCGGGCGCTGGCCGATCGGGGTGGCCAGGGTGTTGTCGACGGCGACCAGCGCGCCCGCCGCGTGCGCGGCCTCCACCAGCCGCCGGATGTCGCAGACGTCCAGGCCCGGGTTGGACGGGCTCTCGATCCACAGCAGCTTCGCCCCTGCCAGCAGGGCCAGCTGGGCGTCGCCGCCGGTCGGCGCGGTCCGGACCTCGACCCCGTACGCCGCCAGTTGCTCCCGTACGAGCGGCAGCGCCTGGTAGCCGTCGTCCGGCAGGACCACGGCGTCGCCCGAGCGGACCTGGGAGAGCAGCACCGCGGTGATCGCCGCCATGCCCGAGGCGAACACCGTCGTGCCCACCTCCTCACCGGGAGCCTCCAGCTCGCCGATGGCCCGCTCCAGGTGGGTCCAGGTCGGGTTGGTCTCCCGGCCGTAGGTGTAGGGGCCCACCGGGTCGCCGGAGAGGTGGAAGTGCGCGGCGAAGACCGGGCCGGGCAGGGTGGGTTCGAACTGCTCCGGTGCGGGAAGTCCGGCGCGTACCGCACGCGTCCCGTCGCCCATGGTGCTCATGGCTGCTCCTTCACTGATCTCCCCGGCGGTGGACCGATGTGCCCTGCACTCTTTCAGAGGCCGGGCAAGGGCCCGGGAAGGGCCTGCTTCGGAGGCCTGGAATCACTTCTCGTCGGGCAGGACGACATTGAGCGCCCAGGACACGACCGAGATGATCAGTCCGCCGAGCACCGCCGTCCAGAACCCGTCGACGTGGAAGCTGAGGTCGAACACACCGGCCAGCCAGGAGGTCAGCATCAGCATCAGGGCGTTGACCACCAGGGTGATCAACCCCAGCGTCAGGATGAACAAGGGGAACGTCAGCAGCTGGACCACCGGCTTCACCAGCCAGTTCACCAGGCCGAAGATCAGTGCGACGAGGATCAGGGTGAGGACCTTGCGGCCCGTGCTGCCGCCCTCCAGCGTGATGTTGCCGATCAGCCAGATGGCAACGGCCAGCGCACCCGCGTTGGCGATCGTCTTGACTACGAAATTCTTCATGTGTCTGATCGTGGCAGACATGATCGGTGGTGGACACCGGCAGCACAGGTACAGCCGACAGCGTGGGCACAAGGGGCGGGACGGGCCATGAAGGCATTCAGACTGGACGAGCTGGAAGCGGAGCGCGCCGCCAACGACGGCGCCTACCTGCAGTTCGTGCGGGAACGCAATATGTCCGTCGGCCTCTACGCCCTGGACGCGGGCGCGCTCGACCCGCAGCAGCCGCACCAGCAGGACGAGGTCTACTTCGTCGTCAGCGGGCGAGCGGCGATCACGGTGGGGATGGAGACGACGCAGGTCAGCAGGGGAAGCGTCGTCTATGTGCCCGCGGGCGTGGCCCACAAGTTCCACCACATCGCCGAGGACCTGAGGGTGATGGTCGTCTTCTCGCCGCCCGAGGGCTGAGGAGCCCGGTCCCGGAGGTGCCGGGTGCGCGGTTTCTCGGGGATCCCTAGGGGCTCGATCAGGGGTGTTCAAGGGCTACCGGCCACCCGCCGGGGGCTTCGCGCCTTTAGCATCGAGGCAAGGACTCAGAGAGACGAGGTAGAGGCGATGGCCGTGCGGGAGATATACGCGGGAATGCCCTGGTGGGTGAAGTGGATCGCGGTGCCCGTCATCGCGATCTTCGTGTTCGGCGGACTGATCGCCAGCGTGGTCGGCTTCGTGATCAGCCTGCTCTTCAAGGCGCTGGTCTTCGTGGTCGTGGTCGGCGGGCTGATCTTCGTCGTCCGCAAGTTCACGTCGTCGTCGTCCTCTCGCGGTGACTGGTAGTACCCGGAACGCGGGCCGGCGCGGGGGCCGGCCTGTTCCGTCGGGCCCGGGCGGCCGGCCCGCGGGACGTGGCCCGGCCAGGGGGGATTAGCCCAGCAGAGCTAAGTCCCGGAGGAAACCACCCGTCTGCCGTAGGCGGCCGATACAGTGGCAAACCACTGCCGCCATCCGGAATGTGACCTTCCGTCACCATATCGATCGCCTGATCGGTCCTGGGTACGACAGTCCGGTCGTTGGCCTTCGATCGCCGGCGCCCGGACCGGTCCTCGCCGGTCACGGGTCACCGGATCTCCGGTCCCCTCCGGTCCTCGGGATCGCGGCAGGCTCGTGGGGGCGGCCCCCACGGGAGGGCCGACGGCCCGTCACCATGCCTGGGGGTGACCTTTGACCACGGCATCGAGCACCGCTGTCCCGACGTTGATCGGTTCGGTTCAGCGGGCGTTGAGGCTGCTGGAGGCTGTGGGCACCCATCGGGACGGGGCTCCCGCCAAGCAGCTGGCCCGTGAGGCGGGGCTACCGCTGCCGACCGCCTACCACTTGCTGCGGACCCTCACCCACGAGGGCTATCTCCGCCGCGAGAACGGTGTCTTCCTCTTCGGCGCGGCAGCCGAGAACCTGACCGCCGCCCCCGGCGTCAGGAGCCGCCCGCGCCCCGCGTCCGTCGCCGACTCCCTCGGTCACTGGCGGGACGTCATCGGAGCCCCGGTGTACTGCGCCGTCTACTGCGACGGCGAGATCGAGCTCATCGCCGTCGCGGACGCTCCCGACACCCCGGCGGTGGAGGAGTGGGCCTCGTTCCGGGAGACCGCCCACGCGCACGCCATCGGCCAGTGTCTGCTCGCCCAACTCGACGAGCGGGCCCGCGAGGACCACCTCGACCGGCACCCCGTGCGCCCCCTCACCCGTTACTCAGTGCGAGATCGCGCCACACTTCTGGAACGGCTGCGCACCCTCCGACGAGGTGAACCGGTCATCGAACGCCAGGAGTACGCACTGGGGACCGTGTGCGCCGCGATTCCCGTCACAGCCGGTGCCACCATTGCGGCGATGGCCATTTCCGTACCCCTGGACCGGGAAGAACGGTTGCTGCCCGCAGTCGAACAGCTACGTGGCGAAGTCGCCAGCCTCTTGCGTTCGTTCGTGTTCTCTATCAGTATCTGAAAAATCACTCCTTGTGATCTGCTATCGCGTGCACCACGATGGCGTCAATAGGGCCATGGGGGATCATTCCTGGCCAGTTTCATCTACTGCGGGGTTGAACGATGCGCGAGTCGGTTCAAGCAGAGGTCATGATGAGCTTCCTCGTCTCCGAGGAGCTCTCGTTCCGTATTCCGGTGGAGCTCCGGTACGAGGTCGGCGATCCGTACGCCATCCGGATGACGTTCCACCTGCCCGGCGATGCCCCTGTGACCTGGGCGTTCGGCCGCGAACTGCTGCTGGACGGGCTCAACAGCCCGAGCGGCGACGGCGATGTGCACATCGGCCCGACCGAACCCGAGGGCCTCAGCGATGTGCACATCCGGCTCCAGGTCGGCGAGGACCGTGCGCTGTTCCGAGCGGGCACGGCACCGCTCGTGGCGTTTCTCGACCGGACGGACAAGCTCGTGCCGCTCGGTCAGGAGCACACGCTGGGTGACTTCGACGGGAACCTGGAGGATGCGCTCGGCCGCATCCTCGCCGAGGAGCAGAACGCCGGCTGACCGGGTGGACCCGGCCCCGGCGGCCCGTCATCCCTTCCTGCGACGACGGCCCCGGCCGGACCGCGCGGGCGCGGCCGTGGCCGCCTGTGCGCCGCCGCGCCCCGGACGGTCCGCGGAGACGACCAGCGCGGCGAGCACCGTGGTCACCGGCACCGAGGCGACCAGGCCGATCGACCCGACCAGCGTGCGGACGATCTCCTCGGCGACCAGCTCGCTGTTGGCCACCGTCCCCACACTGCTCTGGGCGATGGAGAAGAGCAGCAGCAGCGGCAGCGCCGCGCCCGCGTACGCCAGCACCAGGGTGTTGACCACCGAGGCGATATGGTCCCTTCCGATCCGGATACCTGCCCGGTACAGCCCCTTCCAACCCATCTGCGGGTCCGCCTGGTGCAGTTCCCAGACGGCCGAGGTCTGGGTGACCGTCACATCGTCGAGCACCCCGAGCGAACCGATGATGACGCCGGCCAGCAGCAGACCGCTCATATCGATGTCCGGGTAGAGACCGTGGATGAGGCCGGTGTTGTCGTCGGTGTTGCCGCTGAGGCTCGCCCAGCCGATGAACAGCGAGCCCAGCAGCCCGATCAGCAGCAGCGAGATCAGTGTGCCGACGACCGCGACCGACGTACGGGCCGTCACCCCGTGGCAGAGATAGAGGGCCGCCAGCATGATCGCGCTGGCTCCGATCACCGCCACGACCAGCGGGTTCGAGCCCTGCAGGATCGCCGGCAGGATGAACAGCGTCAGCACGGCGAACGACACGACCAGCGCCACCAGCGCCATCACCCCGCGGAGCCTGCCCACCGCGACCACCGCCAGCGCGAAGATCGCGGCCAGCAGCGCCATCGGAATCTTCCGGTCCACGTCGGTCACGGAGTACTGGAGATCGCGCGGCGCGTCGGGGGCGTACGCCACGACCACGCCCTGACCCTCCTTCAGCTGCCGGGGCGCGTCCGGCTGGACCACCTCGACGAACTTACGGCCCTTGTCGTTGCCACTGGTCACCTCGATGGTGGCCTTCGCGCACTCCCCCTCCTGCTCGTTGACCGCCTCCCGGCCCGAGGGCGTGGAGGTGTCGCCGGTCGGGGGCACCTGCGCGGCGTTGACGTCCGCGCAGTCGACCTTGTCGACCTGGACGACCTTGCCGTCGTGGGTCTGCCGGTCGAATCCGACGCCGGTGCGCTCATGGTCGGGCACGCCGCCCGGCCAGAACGCGATCAGGCCGACGACGACCGCCGTCGCGAACGGGATCAGCACGGCGGCGATGACCTTGCGCAGATGCCGGGAGACCGGGGCGGCCGGCCCGTGGCTGTGCGTGTGGCCGTGGCTGTGGCCCGCGGCCGGCGGCTGGGGTGCGGGGTCGTTTTGGGGGGAGGTCACGGGGCGATCATCGCAAGAACAGGAGGGCCCTCTGGTCAGCTCGCCGGAAAGGACGCTAGCGTGGAGGCACCTTTGCACACGCGGGAGCTCGGAGCACCGGGCTGAGAGGGCGCTGATCGCCGTACATCCGTACGGGACACGCTGCGCCGACCGCCGAACCTGTTACCGGGTAATGCCGGCGTAGGGAGTAGGTCTCATGACCACAGCGGACGCACGCACGCCTGCCTCGAAACAGAACGACGGGCCCGGCACCGACGGGACGCCGAACGACGAGGCCGGGAAGTCCATCGGCTGGCACAAGGGGTACGTCCAGGGCTCGCGCCCGGACCTCCGGGTGCCGGTCCGACAGGTGCACCTCACCAACGGCAAGGACGTGACGCTGTACGACACGTCGGGGCCGTACACCGATCCCGGAATCGACACCGATGTCCGCCGCGGCCTCGCGCCCCTGCGGGAGAACTGGATCATCGCCCGCGGCGACACCGCCGAGTACGCGGGCCGCCCGGTCCGCCCCGAGGACGACGGGCTCAAGCACACCTCGCCGCGCGGCGGACTGCGCAACCTCGACGCCGTGTTCCCCGGCCGCCCGCGCCAGCCGCGCCGCAGCCGCGACGGGCGTCCCGTCACCCAGCTCGCGTACGCCCGGCGGGGGGAGATCACCCCGGAGATGGAGTACGTGGCGATCCGGGAGAACGTGGCGGCCGAGGTCGTCCGCGAGGAGATCGCGGCGGGCCGGGCCGTGCTGCCCGCCAACGTCAACCACCCCGAGATCGAGCCGATGATCATCGGCAAGCGGTTCCTGGTGAAGGTCAACGCCAACATCGGCAACTCGGCCGTCACCTCCTCCATCGAGGAGGAGGTGGACAAGATGACCTGGGCGACGAAGTGGGGCGCCGACACGGTCATGGACCTGTCCACCGGCCGCAACATCCACACCACCCGTGAATGGGTGCTGCGCAACTCCCCCGTGCCGATCGGCACCGTCCCGCTCTACCAGGCCCTGGAGAAGGTCGACGGCCGGGCCGAGGAGCTGACCTGGGAGATCTACAAGGACACCGTCATCGAGCAGGCCGAGCAGGGCGTCGACTACATGACGGTGCACGCCGGCGTGCGCCTGCCGTACGTCCCGCTGACGGCCCGCCGCAAGACCGGGATCGTCTCGCGCGGCGGCTCGATCATGGCGGCCTGGTGTCTCGCGCACCACAAGGAGTCGTTCCTCTACGAGCACTTCGAGGAGCTCTGCGAGATCCTCGCGACGTACGACGTCACCTACTCGCTCGGCGACGGGCTGCGCCCCGGCTCGATCGCGGACGCCAACGACGAGGCGCAGTTCGCCGAGCTGCGCACGCTGGGCGAGCTGAACACGATCGCCAAGCGGCTCGGCGTCCAGACCATGATCGAGGGCCCGGGGCATGTCCCGATGCACAAGATCAAGGAGAACATCGACCTCCAGCAGGAGATCTGCGAGGAGGCGCCGTTCTACACGCTCGGCCCGCTGACCACGGACGTCGCACCCGCCTACGACCACATCACCTCCGGTATCGGCGCCGCGATGATCGCCTGGTGGGGAACGGCGATGCTCTGCTACGTCACGCCCAAGGAGCACCTGGGGCTGCCCAACCGGGACGACGTGAAGACGGGCGTGATCACCTACAAGATCGCCGCCCACGCGGCCGACCTGGCCAAGGGGCACCCGGGCGCGCAGGAGTGGGACGACGCGCTGTCCGACGCGCGGTTCGAGTTCCGGTGGGAGGACCAGTTCAATCTGGCTCTCGACCCGGACACGGCACGGGAGTTCCACGACGAGACGCTGCCCGCCGAACCGGCGAAGACGGCGCACTTCTGCTCGATGTGCGGGCCGAAGTTCTGCTCGATGAAGATCTCCCAGGACATCCGGCGTCAGCACGGCGGCTCGCAGGAGGAGATCGAGGAGGGCATGGCCGAGAAGTCGAAGGAGTTCGCGGCCGCCGGCAACCGGGTCTACCTGCCCATCGCCGACTGACCCGCCCCGGCCGCCGCCCGTCCGCGGCGGCCGGATCCCTGTCGGGGCTGCTCCGGGGGCGTGTCCGCCGGGTCCGGCTCGTCCGCCGTGCCGAACGGGTTGTCGATGACGTAGCGCCAGAATCCGTCGGGTCCCCGGCGGGCGACGTCCGTCGCCGTTCCCGCGATCCGGACCTGGCCGCCGTGTGCCGCCCTGCCCTCCACCACCCAGTCGACGATCAGGAGTGCCAGGTCGCCGGAGACGTAGGTGTGGCGCGGAGTCACCCGGATCGGCACGCGCAGCGCGAGGAAGTCCCGGTGGGCCGGCAGCCGGCCGGGGCCGGCCGTGGGGTGGCCGGGCCGGGGCACGAACAGCGCGTCGGCCTCGTACAGCCGGTCGACGCTCTCGGGGTCGAAGGTGTTGAACGCCCGCTCCAGGACGTACGGGTGTTCGGTGGCGACGGTGGTCAGTTGCACACTGGTGGAATGCGTCATGCCGTCAGTGAACCGTCCGTCCACGAGAGTCACCCAACGGATACCCACGCGGCCGGCGACCGGGAACTGGCGCCGACCGCCCGTGGCCGCACGTCCCGTCCCGAGCCGGACTGCCCGGTCGAGGTGGCCCTCGCCGCGGTGTCGGGCCGCTGGACCACCCTCGTGCTGCGTGAACTCATGGGCGGTCCGCTCGGGTTCTCCGAGCTGAGGGAGCGGCTGCCGGATCTGTCGGCGAAGGTTCTCAGCCAGCGCCTCCGGGAACTGCGCGAGCGTGGCCTGCTGTCGGTGGAGCGCCGGCGCGGATTTCCCGTCCGTACCCGCTACACCCTGACCGGAGCCGGCCGGGCGCTCCGGCCGCTGCTGATCGAGCTGTACGCGACGGGCGAGGCTCTCCTGGCCACCGGGCCCGCCGCGGCCTCCGACCGTCCGCAGGCGTGATCGCGCGGCACCGAGGCCTGAGCGGCGGCCAGGAGCCTCGGGGCGTTCCATGGCTTACAGGGTAACTACAGCCGATTAACGGTTGTTTGACATGGTTTGCTGACTTGTTAAGCGACAGTATGGACACAGTCGTGTGGCAGCTGTATGTACGTTTGGCCCCCAGCTCACCTGCGCTTGACCCTTTCCTTATCTGTGGCTTACTTTCCGGCTAGCTTGGCCGAAAATTGGCGGCCCTTGAACAAGGGCCCGGGGAGGGAATCACCATGGACTGGTACCTGGCAGTACTCAAGAACTACGCAGGCTTCAGCGGACGTGCGCGCCGCAAGGAGTACTGGATGTTCGCGCTCATCAGCTTCGTCATCAGCCTGGTGCTTTCGATCATCGGTGGCCTGATCGGCACGGACTTCCTGTCCTACATCTACGCCGTCGCGATCCTCATTCCGGCGCTCGCGGTCGGCGTGCGCCGCCTGCACGACACCGGTCGCTCGGGCTGGTGGCTGCTGATCGCGCTCGTCCCGCTGGTCGGCTTCATCATCCTGATCGTCTTCCTCGCCTCGGAGGGCAAGCCGGAGACGAACCAGTACGGCGTCAACCCGAAGCTGGCTCCGCAGGGCATCTGATCCACCGCTCCGGTCATTCCGGAGCATCCCCCGGGCCGGGCGCGGCACTTGCCGCCCCGGCCCGCGGTGTGTCCGGGGCCGTGGCTGAAAACGGAAGCGGAGGCCGTGCCGGTGTCAGTCCGGCTGGTGGTCCGGGCCGCCGAAGTCCGGGCTGGTGAAATCGGGGCTGGTGAAGGTCGGCCGGGGGCCTGCCGCCGGGCCTTCGTCCGGGCCGGAGAAGTCCGGCCTGCTGTAGCCCATCCTCGGGATGCGGTTGGGCGAACGGTGCGGGGTCCGCGCGGCGGGTCCCGCGGTCGGGTCGGCCAGGGCGTCCCGGAGGAACGGGAGGATGCCGCGCTCCAGCAGGGCGTGGCGCCAGGCCTCCCTGGCCCGCGCGACCTCCTCCGGAAGCTCCTGCTCCTCGTCCTCGGCGGCCAGGGACGTCGTGCCGTTGCGGAGCGCGGTGACGAGCAGCCCGACGGCCGCGACCAGGATCGCGGCGGCGGCGACCGCGGCGAAGAACCACCCGGCCGCGACCATCGAGTTGCCGAAGGCCACCGAGGGGCTGACCGCCTTCAGCAGGTAGCCGACGAGCAGGAAGATGACGGCCGCGGTGCCGGCGAGCAGCGGGGTCAGGACCGTGATGACCGCTCCTATGCCGGCTCCTGAACCGGCCGCTGTGCTCTGCGGCCCGTCCACGGCCGGGATCCCGTCGGGACCTTCGGCGGTCGCCGACGTCCGGCGCAGTTCGGCCCGGGCCTTGACGTAGTGCTCGTACTCGGTGGCCGCGGCCGCGGTGATCAGCGCCGTGGCGCTGAGCGCCATCGTGCGCAGCTGTTCGGTGTTGAGCCGGTCCCCGACGCCCTCCAGGTCCGGGCGTTCATGAGCGTGGCGCAGTGCGTCGCCCAGGATCCGCTCGTACTCGGGTCCGTCCTCGGCCAGCAGGTGCGGAGCGCTTGTCATCTGCATCCCCCGATGCTCCGTCGGTGCCCGGCTGCCCGCGTGGACCGGGCGATCGGACGGAAACGGAGGAGAGCCTGCCACTGATACGCCGATGGTAGAGCGCTCACGGCACGGGGTGACAGGGTGTTTCCAGAATTGGGCCCGGTGACGGGCCCGATGATCGGCGAGGTCGGTGCGGGCGGAACCTGAAGCGCCTTCCCCGCCGACGGTCAGTCATGCAGCGGGAGTTGTACCACCAGCAGCTTTCCGGCCATGGTCACTCCGCCGTCCATGGCGATGGCGAGGCCGTCCGCGTACACGTGCGGGCCGTTGATCACGGGCCCCGTGCTGTCCTCGCCGTCCTCCGTGCCGACCTCGCCCAGGAGGTACGGAATGGGGCTGTGACCATGGACGACGCGCTGTCCGCCGTACGTGGCCATCAGCTCGCGCACCGCGTCGGCGCCGCCCTCGTCCCGGAAGGCGAACCGCTTGGTGAGCTTGCGGAACAGGTCCCAGCACTCGTCCGCGTCGTTACGCGTGAGAATGGCTGTGATCCTGTCGTTGACGTCCTCGATGGTGGACCCGTAGTCGAGATAGGCCGTCGTGTCGGAGTGCATCAGCAGATGCCCGTCCTCCTCGACGACCGCGTCGAGCCGGGACATCCACTGGAGGTGGACGTCCTGGAGGCGCTCCATATCGGTCTTCTGGCCGCCGTTGAGCAGCCAGGCGGCCTGGAAGGTGGCGGTACCGGCCCCGGAGTTGACGGGGGTGTCGGCGAACCGCTTGGCGCCGAGCAGCAGCAGTTCGTGGTTGCCCATCAGGGCCTTGCAGTAGCCGCCGGCCGCCGCCGCCTCGGCGGAGAGCCGCATGACGAGGTCGATGACCCCGATGCCGTCGGGTCCGCGGTCGGTGAAGTCGCCGAGGAACCACAGCCGGGCGTTGCCCGCGGCCCAGTTCCCGTCGGCGTCGATGAGGCCCTGCTCGCCGAGGGCGGCCAGCAGTTCGTTCAGATAGCCGTGGACGTCGCCGACGACGTAGAGCGGGCCCAGCCCGTCCTCGGGGACGGGGGCCGGCTCGGGAACGGTCTGCACCTGGACGGTGTCGCCGCGGCGGATGACCGGGAGGTCCCGCTCGGTCGGTGTGTAGCCGTCCGGCTGCTCGTCGCCCACGACGGCGTTGCCGGGGTGCGGCAGCCGGGGCGGCGCGGGAGCCCGCGGCGGCACGGCGCCGCCCGGCGCCGGTGGTGCGGCGGCTCCCGGCGCCGGAGGGTTCGGTTCCGGCGCACGCGGCGGCACCGGGGAAGGAGGTGCTACCTGTGCCTGCGGTGGCACGGGTGTCTGCGCATACGGCGGAACCCGGAAGTCACGCAACGTCGCCGTCCGCACCACGGGTTCCTGACCGGCCCCCTGAGTCATCGACCCCTCCACCACCGTCGCGCCGCCGTACACCTGACGGGCCCTGCCTGGTAGAGGTGGTCCGCGGTGTCGTGCGCCCATCATAGGAATGCGGATCGATCTGTGTGACGCACCAGGGGTGGTGAATCCGGGCGCACGTACGGTTCACCGGCCGATTGGTCCGAAAAGAGCCGATCAATCCCCGCTGGGGGAGCGCGGCGCGCTGACCGTGGTGCGCGGTGGACGGCGTTGCGAGGAGGTCCGGACGATGAGCTCCGTCGGTATGACCTGCTCCACGGGACCGTCGTGTTCGACCCCTTCGATGGCGTCGATGAGGAGCTGGACGACGGCCGTGCCGATGCGGCGGGGCTTCAGCGAGAGCGTCGTGATGGGCGGCTCGGTGGCCGCGTACACGGTGGACTCGCTGCAGCAGACCAGCAGCAGGTCCTCGGGGACCCGCAGCCCGTAGCGGCGGGCCGCGGCGAGGAGATCGGTCCCATTGGGGTCGAAGAGCCCGTAGACCGCGTCGGGGCGGTCCGGGCGGGCGAGCAGCCGGTCGGCGGCGACCGCCCCCGCGCAGGGGTCGTGGGCCGGGTAGGACTCGTAGACGGGATCCTGGCCGACCCGCTCGCACCAGTGGAGGTAGGCGGTGGTGGACAGCCGGGTGTACGTGTCGGTGGTGTTGCCGGTCAGCAGGCCGATACGGCGGGCTCCGGCGGCGGCGAGATGGTCGAGGAGGTCGAGCACGGCGGCCCGGTGGTCGTTGTCGACCCAGGCGGTGACGGGGAGCGTCCCGGCCGGGCGGCCGTCCGAGACGACGGGCAGCCCCTGGCGGACGAGTTCGGTGACGACCGGGTCCTGGTCGGAGGGGTCGATGACGACGGTCCCGTCGAGCGCGACGTTCGACCAGACGTCGTGCCGGGAGGTGGCGGGGAGGATGACGAGGGCGTAGCCGCGGGCGAGCGCCGCGGAGGTCGCGGCTCTCGCCATCTCCGCGAAGTACGCGAATTCGGTGAAGGTGAAAGGTTCATTCCCGTACGTGGTCACGGTCAGGCCGATCAGACCCGACTTGCCCGTACGGAGGG
The DNA here is from genome assembly GCF_044757365.1 of Streptomyces sp. NPDC091289. Taxonomy (NCBI): domain Bacteria; kingdom Bacillati; phylum Actinomycetota; class Actinomycetes; order Kitasatosporales; family Streptomycetaceae; genus Streptomyces; species Streptomyces sp. NPDC091289. The sequence goes on along the minus strand of NZ_JBIVUT010000009.1, from coordinate 205,817 downwards.
TTCGGGCCGCGGCGGACGGGCGGTAGCCCAGGCGCTCGGCGACCTCGCGGACATGGCGGCGGGTGGCGTCCGGGAGCCTGCCCTTGCCGTTGAGCGCGTCGGAGACGGTCGTGATCGAGACTCCGGCCGCGGCGGCCACATCACGGATCCCCGCCCGTCCTGGCCGGCCGCTGCGCCGGGGTGTCTCCGTCCGGCTCACCTGGTGCTTCCCTGCTGCTGTCATGGCGAGCCGATAGTAGGGCTCCGAGGGGTGGTCGGTCCGGTCGCATATGCGCACGTTGACAGGCACGTTTCTGCAAGGTCACTACCCATCAGATTCCTTTTAATGCAAGGGAGTTGGGCGGTATTGCATACGTGTTTCAGGTGCTGAAGGGTGGCAGCCTGCCGAATGTGCGATGTCTCGAAGAGGTCTCAACTCACCACTTCGGGGGACGCGCGCCACGGCGCGAGCCACCGGCGCGCGCCGGAACGGGGAGCACTCCCCCCGGCGGGGCCCTCGCACCGGCCCCGCGCTAGGTCCCATTCCCGGGCACTGCGGTCGATTTCCCGCTCGGGCCATTCGCAGCGGGGCCCAATCCTCATAAGGTGTGCAGTATTGCTGTGAACGGACGGTCGAGGAGGACCTGCGGTGAGCGAGAAGAGCCCCAAGCTGCGCGCCGAGCTGGACGGCGTTCCCGCCTATGTGCCGGGCAAGCCGGCGGCGGCCGGCGGACCGGTCGCGTACAAGCTGTCCTCCAACGAGAACCCCTATCCGCCGCTGCCGGGTGTACTGGAGTCGGCGCTCGCCGCCGCGGGGAACTTCAACCGCTACCCGGACATGGCGTGCACCGGCCTGATGAACGAGCTGGCCGACCGTTTCGGTGTGCCGCTCTCGCACATCGCCACCGGAACGGGCTCCGTGGGCGTGGCCCAGCAGCTGCTCCAGGCCACCTCCGGGCCCGGCGACGAGGTCATCTACGCCTGGCGGTCCTTCGAGGCGTACCCGATCATCACCCAGGTCAGCGGTGCGACCTCGGTGAAGGTCCCGCTGACCGACGGCGATGTGCACGACCTCGACGCGATGGCGGACGCGATCACCGACCGGACCCGGCTGATCTTCGTCTGCAACCCCAACAACCCCACCGGCACGGTGGTGCGCCGGGCCGAGCTGGAACGGTTCCTCGACCGGGTGCCGAGCGATGTGCTGGTGGTGCTCGACGAGGCGTACAAGGAGTTCATCCGCGACGCCGATGTGCCGGACGGCATCGAGATCTACCGGGACCGGCCCAATGTGGCGGTGCTGCGGACCTTCTCCAAGGCGTACGGTCTGGCCGGGCTGCGGGTCGGCTTCGCGGTGGCGCACGAGCCGGTGGCCGCCGCGCTGCGCAAGACCGCCGTCCCCTTCGGGGTGAGCCAGCTCGCCCAGGACGCGGCCGTGGCCTCGCTCCGTGCCGAGGACGAACTGCTGGGCCGGGTCGGCTCACTGGTCGCCGAGCGCACCCGGGTGAGCGCGGAGCTGGTGCGCCAGGGCTGGACGGTGCCGGAGTCGCACGCGAACTTCGTCTGGCTGCGGCTCGGCGAGCGGACCCTCGACTTCGCGCGGGCCTGTGAGCGGGCCGGTGTGGTCGTGCGGCCGTTCGCGGGCGAGGGCGTGCGGGTCTCGATCGGCGAGGACGAGGGCAACGATCTGTTCCTGAAGGCGGCGGAGGCGTTCCGCGCGGAGCTGTAGAGCCTCCGCCGGCCCTGCGGCGCTGTGGCGCCTGTACGACCGGGTGGCCCCGGACCTCGATCGACGAGGTCCGGGGCCCTTTGCGTGGGCGGCGGGGGCCGTGCACACGGTCCGGGGCCGAAAAGGGGTACCCCCGGCGAAGGCTCCGAAAGTGTGTGCGCCATAATTGCTTGTGAATGTGAACGCGTTCACAAGCGTGCCCCGCTTCCTCCCGTGATCGGTGGGATCAAAGGGGCATAGTGCCGGTGTGACCACGGCGATGTAAGGAGACTGACGACGTGGACCTAGCTCTGGCGCCGGAGACCCTGGCGCGATGGCAGTTCGGCATTACCACCGTCTACCACTTCCTCTTCGTCCCCCTGACGATCTCGCTCGCCGCGCTCACCGCCGGCCTGCAGACCGCCTGGGTGCGGACGGAGAACGAGAAGTACCTCAGGGCGACCAAGTTCTGGGGCAAGCTGTTCCTGATCAACATCGCCATGGGCGTCGTCACGGGCATCGTCCAGGAGTTCCAGTTCGGCATGAACTGGTCCGACTACTCGCGCTTCGTCGGCGACATCTTCGGCGCACCGCTCGCCTTCGAGGCGCTGATCGCCTTCTTCTTCGAGTCCACCTTCATCGGGCTGTGGATCTTCGGCTGGGACAAGCTCCCGAAGAAGATCCACCTCGCCTGCATGTGGATGGTCTCGATCGGCACCATCCTCTCCGCCTACTTCATCCTGGCGGCCAACTCCTGGATGCAGCACCCGGTCGGCTACCGGATCAACGAGGAGCGCGGCCGCGCCGAGCTCACCGACTTCTGGCGGGTGCTCACCCAGGACACCGCGGTCACCCAGTTCTTCCACACCATCACGGCGGCGTTCCTGGTCGGCGGGGCCTTCATGGTCGGCATCGCCGCGTTCCACCTGGCGCGCAAGAAGCACATCCCGGTGATGCGGACCTCGTTGCGGCTGGGCCTGATCACCGTCGTGGTCGCCGGACTGCTCACCGCCGTCAGCGGCGACAGCCTGGCCAAGGTCATGTTCCGGCAGCAGCCGATGAAGATGGCCGCCGCCGAGGCCCTGTGGGACGGTCAGGAGCGGGCGCCGTTCTCGATCTTCGCGTACGGGGACGTCAGCGAGGGCCACAACTCCGTGGAGATCTCGCTACCCGGAATACTGTCCTTCCTCGCCAACAACGACCCGAACTCGTATGTCCCCGGCATCAACGACATCAACAAGGACTCGCAGGAGAAGTACGGGCCCGGCGACTACCGCCCCAACATCCCGGTCGCGTTCTGGAGCTTCCGGTGGATGATCGGCTTCGGGATGGCCTCCTTCGGACTCGGCCTGCTGGGGCTCTGGCTGACCCGGAAGAAGTTCCTGCTGCCACCGGCGCTGCGGACCGGTGAGGACGAGGTGCCGCATCTGGTCCTGTTCCGGAACAAGGCGCTGAGCCCGAGACTCACCAAGCTCTACTGGGTCGTCGCGCTCTGGACGCTGCTCTTCCCGCTGATCGCCAACTCCTGGGGCTGGATCTTCACCGAGATGGGCCGCCAGCCGTGGGTCGTCTACGGCGTGCTCCAGACCCGCGCCGGGGTCTCCCCCGGCGTCTCGCAGGGCGAGGTCCTCACCTCGATGATCGTCTTCACCCTGCTCTACGCGGTGCTCGCCGTGATCGAGGTGAAGCTGCTCGTGAAGTACATCAAGGCCGGGCCGCCGGAACTCACCGAGGACGACCTCAACCCGCCCACGAAGATCGGCGGGCACGACGAAGACGACGCCGACCGGCCGATGGCCTTCTCGTACTGAGCACAGGAGCTGAGAGATGGAACTCCACGACGTCTGGTTCGTGCTCATCGCCGTCCTCTGGACCGGCTACTTCTTCCTGGAGGGATTCGACTTCGGCATCGGGGTCCTCACCAAGCTGCTGGCCCGCGACCGCAAGGAGCGCCGGGTCCTGATCAACACCATCGGGCCCGTCTGGGACGGCAACGAGGTCTGGCTGCTCACCGCGGGCGGCGCGACCTTCGCCGCCTTCCCCGAGTGGTACGCCACCCTCTTCTCCGGCTTCTATCTGCCGCTGCTGATCATCCTGTTCTGCCTGATCGTGCGCGGTGTCGCCTTCGAGTACCGCGCCAAGCGGTCCGAGGAGCGGTGGCAGACCAACTGGGAGACCGCGATCTTCTGGACCTCGCTGATCCCGGCGGTGCTGTGGGGCGTGGCGTTCGGGAACATCGTGCGGGGCGTGAAGATCGACGCCGACATGGAGTACGTCGGCAATTTCTGGGATCTCCTCAACCCGTACGCGATCCTCGGCGGCCTCGTCACCCTCACCCTGTTCACCTTCCACGGGGCGGTGTTCGCCGGCCTCAAGACGGCGGGCGACATCCGGGTCCGGGCCCGCGCGCTGGCCCTGAAGCTGGGGCCGGTCACCGCGGTGCTGGCGCTGGGCTTCCTGCTCTGGACCCAGGCCGACAACGGGAACGGCTGGAGCCTGGGCGCCCTGGTCGTGGCGGTGGTGGCGCTCCTGGCCGCCATCGGGGCCATCGCCAAGGGCCGCGAGGGCTGGTCGTTCGCGTTCTCGGGCGTGACGATCGCGGCGGCGGTCGCGATGCTCTTCCTGACGCTCTTCCCGAACGTCATGCCGTCCTCGCTGAACGACGCCTGGAACCTCACGGTCACCAACGCCTCGTCCAGCCCGTACACGCTCAAGATCATGACCTGGTGCGCGGGCATCGCCACGCCCATCGTGCTGCTCTACCAGAGCTGGACCTACTGGGTCTTCCGCAAGCGCATCGGCACCCAGCACATCGCCGACGCGCACTGACTCCGGTGAGCTGCCGCGGGCCCGCGAGGCCCGCGGCAGCTCTCGATCCCGCAGAGCTCACCGACCCCGCCGGGGGGATGTTTCACGTGAAACCGATCGATCCGCGTCTGCTCCACCACGCCCGGGCCACCCGCCTCTTCCTGGCGGCCGTGGTCGCTCTCGGCCTGGTCGGCGCCCTGCTGGTGATCGCCCAGGCGATGCTCATCGCCGAGATCGTGGTGGGCGGTTTCGAGGGCGGACTCACGGTCACCGCGCTGCGCACCCCTCTGCTGCTGCTCGCCGCCGTCGCCGTCGGGCGGGCTCTGGTCGCCTGGCTCACCGAACTGGCGGCCCATCGCGCCAGCGCGGCCGTCAAGTCCGAGCTGCGCGGCCGGCTCCTGGAGCGGGCCGCACAGCTGGGCCCCGACTGGCTGAACGGACAGCGCACCGGTTCGCTCGTCGCCCTGGCGACCCGGGGGATCGACGCGCTCGACGACTACTTCGCCCGCTATCTCCCGCAGCTCGGCCTCGCGGTCGTCGTGCCGGTGGCGGTGCTCGCCCGGATCGTCACCGAGGACTGGGTGTCGGCGGCGATCATCGTCGTCACCCTGCCGCTCATCCCGCTCTTCATGATCCTGATCGGCTGGGCCACCCAGTCCCGGATGGACCGTCAGTGGCAACTGCTGTCCCGGCTCTCCGGGCACTTCCTGGACGTCGTCGCCGGGCTGCCGACCCTGAAGGTCTTCGGGCGGGCCAAGGCCCAGGCCGCGTCGATCCGCACGATCACCTCCGACTATCGCCGGGCCACCCTGCGCACCCTGCGGATCGCCTTCCTGTCCTCCTTCGCCCTGGAGCTGCTGGCGACCCTGTCGGTGGCCCTCGTCGCCGTCACCATCGGCATGCGGCTCGTCCACGGCGAACTCGACCTCTACACCGGTCTGGTGGTCCTGATCCTGGCCCCGGAGGCGTATCTGCCGATCCGCCAGGTCGGGGCGCAGTACCACGCGGCGGCCGAGGGCCTCTCGGCCGCCGAGGAGATCTTCGCGGTCCTGGAGACCGAACCGCCGGCCCCGGGCACCCGGGACGTCCCGGACGAACTGCGGCTGGAGCTGGCGGACGTGACCGTACGCCACGAGGGCCGCGCCGAACCCTCGTTGGACGCCGCGTCGCTCACCGTGGAGCCGGGGGAGACCGTCGCCCTGGTCGGCCCGAGCGGGGTCGGCAAGTCCACCCTGCTGAACGTGGTCCTCGGCTTCGCCCGGCCCGACGAGGGGCGCGTACGGGTCGGGGGCCAGGACCTCGCGGAGCTGGACCCGGACCGCTGGCGGAGCCGGATCGCCTGGGTCCCCCAGCGACCCCACCTCTTCGCGGACACGATCGCCGAGAACGTCCGCCTCGCCCGGCCCGTCGCCGATGACGAGGCGGTCCTCGCGGCGTTGCGGGACGCGGGCGCGTACGACTTCGTCGCGGCGCTGCCCGACGGGATGCGGACAGCGCTGGGCGAGGACGGCGCCGGGCTCTCCGCGGGCCAGCGCCAGCGCCTCGCCCTCGCCCGCGCGTTCCTCGCCGACCGGCCGCTCCTGCTGCTGGACGAGCCGACCGCGAGCCTGGACGGCGAGAGCGAGGCGGGCATCGTCGACGCCGTACGGCGGCTGGCCGCCGGACGGACCGTGCTGCTGGTCGTCCACCGCCCGGCCCTGCTGGCGGTCGCCGACCGGGTGGTGACGCTGGAGCCGCGTACCGGCGTTCCCACGGGGCCCGCGGCGGCGGCCCCCGGCCCGGGAGCCGCCGGACCGGCCGTCCCGCAGCCGCTCGCCGGGGGTGAACTCCTGGACGCCCGCCGGGCGGAGGCACTCGCCACCCTTGGGACGACCGGCAGCCGCTCCGGACGGGTGCTCGCCCGGGTCCGCGCGTCCGCCGGGGCGCAGCGCGGCCGGCTGACCCTGGCCCTGCTGCTGGGCAGCCTGGCCGTCGGGTCGGCCGTGGGGCTCATGGCGGTCTCCGGCTGGCTGATCTCCCGCGCCTCCGAAGAGCCGCCGGTCATGTACTTGATGATGGCGGTCACCGCGACCCGCGCCTTCGGCATCGGCCGGGCGGTCTTCCGCTACGCCGAGCGGCTCGTCTCCCACGACGCCGTCCTGAAGCTCCTCGCCGATCTGCGCGTCTCCGTCTACCGGGGCCTCGAACGCATCGCTCCCGCCGGACTGCGCACCACGCGACGCGGCGATCTGCTGTCCCGGCTCGTCGCCGATGTGGACGCGCTCCAGGACTACTGGCTGCGCTGGCTGCTGCCCGCCGGGACCGCCCTCGCGGTGGGCACCGCGGCCGCCGGGTTCACCGGCTGGCTGCTCCCGGAGGCGGGCGCGATCCTGGCGGTCGGGCTGCTGGTCGCCGGGGTCGGCGTGCCGCTCGTCAGCGGGGCCTGCGCCCGCCGTACGGAACGTCAGCTCGCCCCGGCCCGCGCCGCCCTGGCCACCCGGGTCGCCGACCTCCTCGGCTCCACCGCCGAACTGACCGTCGCGGGAGCGCTGCCCGCCCGGCAGGCGCGGCTGCGCACGGCCGACACGCTGCTGACCCGGATCGCCTCCCGCGCGGCCGCCGCGACGGCACTGGGCGGCGGTCTGTCCGCCCTGGTCTGCGGGCTCACCGTGGTGGCCGCCGCGCTCGTCGCCGTCCCGGCCGTGCACGACGGCCGGCTGTCCGGGGTCGCGCTCGCCGTGGTGGTGCTGACCCCGCTCGCCGCCTTCGAGGCCGTCACCGGGCTGCCGCTCGCCGTGCAGTACCGCCAGCGCGTCGCCCGGAGCGCGGAGCGGGTGTTCGAGGTGCTGGACGCCCCCGTGCCCGTACAGGAGCCCCTGGCCCCCGCCGAGGCGCCCGCCTCCCCCTTCCCGCTGGAGGTACGGGGGCTGAGCGCCCGCTACCCGGGCGCGGCGCGGGACGCCCTGTCCTCGCTCGACCTGACGCTGACGCCCGGACGGCGTATCGCGGTCGTGGGCCCCTCCGGCTCGGGCAAGACGACGCTGGCCCAGGTCCTCCTGCGCTTCCTGGACGCCTCGTCGGGGACGTACCGGCTCGGCGGTGTCGAGGCGGCGGCCCTGGAGTCGGACACGGTCCGGCGCTCGGTGGGGCTGTGCGCCCAGGACGCGCACGTCTTCGACAGCACGATCCGCGAGAACCTGCGCCTCGCCCGGCCCGGGGCGACCGACGCCGAACTGCGCGACGCGCTCTCCCGGGCCCGGCTCCTGGACTGGGTGCTGGCCCTGCCGCAGGCGCTCGACACCCCGGTGGGCGAGCACGGCGCGCGGCTCTCCGGCGGCCAGCGCCAGCGGCTCGCCCTGGCCCGCGCACTGCTCGCGGGCTTCCCGGTACTCGTCCTGGACGAGCCGGCCGAACACCTCGACCTGCCGACCGCCGACGCCCTCACCGCCGATCTGCTGGACGTGACCCGGGGCCGCGCGACGGTCCTGATCACCCACCGGCTGACCGGCCTGGAGGCGGTCGACGAGGTGCTGGTGCTGGACGCGGGCCGGGTCGTGCAGCGCGGACCGTACGCCGAACTCGCCGCCGAGGACGGGCCGCTGCGCCGGATGCTGGAGCGCGAACGGGAGACGGTGGGGGTGTGAGGACCACAGCGGCCCCGGGCCCCCGCCGGCCGACGGACCGACCGTCTTCCGGCCATCGAGCACATTCTCGACTTTCGCCCCCTATCGGCACTAACTAGGCTCGGGCCATGGCAGAGCCCGACCCGAAGGACTCCCTCGACGCCGCCACCCGGGCCACCCGCAGCCTCCAGGGGCTGTCCACCGAGCTGACCGCGCGGGTGCCGCAGCTCCTGGAGGCGATGCGTTCCGTCGGCGCGGGGCTGGAACTGCACTCCACCCTGGACCGGATCTGCGAGACGGCCGCCGAGCTCGCCCACGCCCGGTACGCCGCCATCGGTGTCGTCGACGAGCTGGGCGAGGGCCTCTCGGACTTCGTCACGTACGGCGTTCCGCAGGAGGTGGCCGAGGAGATCGGGCGGCGGCCCGACGGCCACCGGGGGCTGCTCGGCGCGCTGATCCACGACCCCGCCCCGGTCCGGCTGGCCGATCTGTCCACCGATCCCCGCTCCGCGGGATTCCCGGCGGGACATCCCCGGATGCGGACCTTCCTGGGGGTGCCCATCCGGGTCCAGGGGGAGATCTTCGGCAACCTCTATCTGACCGAGAAACAGAACGGCGCGGAATTCAGCGACTACGACCTCCATATGGTCCGGGTGCTCGCCACGGAGGCCGGGATCGCCATCGGCAACGCCCGGCTGTACGAGGCGGCGCGGCAGCGGGAGCACTGGATCGACGGTTCGGTCGCGGTCACCACGGCGCTCCTGTCGGGCGGGGACGCCGACGAGGCGCTGTCCGTGGTCGCCGAACAGGCCCGCAGGCTCGCCGACTCCGCCGCCGGGATCGTGCTGCTGCCCGCCGAGGAGGGCGGTCTGGAGATCGTCGCCGTATCGTCCGACGACCCCTCCTCCTCGCTCGGGGTGATCATCCCGGCCCGGAGCCCGGTGGTGGCGAAACTGCTCGCGGGCGAGGCGGTGTTCATCGACGACTCGGCCACCGACAGCCGGATGATGACCAGACTGGCCGGCCGGTTCGGACCCAGCATGATGCTGCCGCTCCACAGCGGTGGCCGGGTGCTCGGCGCGCTGGCCACTCCCCGGTCCCGGGGCGCGCGCCCGTTCACGGAGAGCGAGCGGACGCTCGCCACCCAGTTCGCCTCCCAGGCGGCGCTGGCGCTGATGATGGCCGAGGCGCAGCGGGACCGGGAGCGGCTCGCGGTGTACGAGGACCGCGACCGGATCGCCCGCGACCTCCACGACCTGGTCATCCAGCGGCTGTTCGCGACCGGGATGATGCTGGAGAGCGCCCAGCGCCGGTCGGTGGTGCCCGAGGTGCGGACCGGTGTCGGCCGGGCGGTCGACGAGCTGGACGTGACGATCCAGGAGATCCGTACGGCCATCTTCGCGCTCCAGCAGGAACCGGCCGAAGCCCCCTCGGGGCTGCGCACCCGGGTCCTGCGGGAGATCAACATGGCGGCCGTCCCGCTCGGCTTCAAGCCCGCGCACCGCTTTCTGGGCCCGGTGGACGCGCTCGTCGGCGAGCTGACCGGCAAGAACCTGGTCGCCGCGCTGCGCGAGGCCCTCTCCAACGCGTTCCGGCACGCGGGGGCTTCGCTGATCGATGTGGTCGTCGACGCGACGGTGACCCTGCCGGACGGGCGGGGGGCGGTGCGTCTCTCGGTCGCCGACGACGGGGTGGGCATCCCGGAGGGCGGCCGCCGCAGCGGACTGCGCAACCTGGCCCGCCGCGCCGAGTCCCTGGGCGGGTCGAGCCGGATCGAACCGGGGATCGGGGAGGACGGCGGCGGTACGACGGTGGTGTGGGAGGCCCCGCTGTGAGGACGGCGGAGCGGGCTCTCCGGTCAGGTCTGCCGAAAGGTTTCAGCAGAGTCGTTCAGCAGAGGCGTTTCAGCGGGTCTCCGCCCGGGCGGCGAGGATCCGCTCGATGACGACCGCGACCCCGTCCTCCTCGTTGGTGGCGGTTTGGCCCGAGGCGGCGGCGACCGCGTCCGGGTGGGCGTTGCCCATCGCGAAGGAGGCCCCGGCCCAGCCGAGCATCTCGATGTCGTTGGGCATGTCGCCGAAGGCGACCACCTCGGCGGGTGCGATGCCGCGCTCGGCACAACAGGCGGCGAGCGTGGTGGCCTTGGAGACGCCGAGCCCGCTGACCTCCAGGAGCGCGGAGGGGCTGGAGCGGGTGAAGGCGGCCCGGTCGCCGGCCGCCGTACGGGCCAGGGCGAGGAAAGCGTCGGGGGCCAGTTCGCCGTGGTGGGCCAGCAGCTTGAGGACCGGCGCGCCGACGCCTGGGGCGTCCTCGTGCAGCAGCTTCTCGGCGACGGCCACCGTGGCTCCCGGGTCCAGGTGGAAGGGCGGGTAGGCCGGTTCGTAATTGATGCCGGTGGTCATCTCGACGGCGAAGGAGGTGCCGGGAGCCGCCTCGCGCAGGGTGCGCACGACGTACAGGGCTGCGTCCCGCTCCAGCGCCCGTACGGAGAGCAGATCGCCGTCCGTCCGTAGATCGGTGACCACGGCGCCGTTGGCGCAGATCGCCGTTCCATGGCTCTGGACGTGGTCCCGGACGACGTCCATCCAGCGGGCCGGCCTGCCGGTGACGAAGAAGACCTCGATCCCGGCCTCCTCGGCCGCCGCGAGGGCCGCGACCGTGCGCGCGGACAGTGTCTTGTCGTCACGCAGCAGGGTGCCGTCGAGGTCGGTGGCGATCAGCCGGGTCACGGCGGGAAGAGGCGCATCGGTCGCTGAGGTCACCGGCCCATTCTCGCCCACGAAGGTGCACGGGCGTGCGGAGGGGCGCACATGTGAGTGCGTACGCCCCTGATCAGCAGAAAGGGCCTGTGGCATATGCCAAGGGTTTTCGGGGCGGGTGAGTCACCCCTTCGGCAGGGTGACCTTCTCGGGGCCGCAGCCGATCCGCCGGGCCTCGGCGGCGACATAGGCGGGCAGGAGGTCACGGGTGAGGGAGGAGACGGGTCCTGTGTTCTTCAGCCGCTCCACCATGAACACCACGGGCCCGCTCTGGCAGGAGGCCCGGTAGACGGCGCGGGTGGCGTTGAACGTTCCGTACCCCTTGGTGCCCTTGATCCGGGGGCCGCCGTGGAGCAGGTCGCCCGAGAAGATGTTCGCGGTGAGCGGTTCGACCACGGTCGTGAACCGTGCGGACGCCCGGCCACGGTCGTAGGAGGCCTCGCAGACCCGGGCGGGTCCGCCGTCACCGGCCACCGTGCGCGTGGTGGTCAGCACCTTGCGGTGGGCGGGCAGGGCGAACCCCTTGATCCCGCAGAACGCCCGGGGATCGGCGTCTTCCCAGTCGACGGGTTCGGCCAGTTCTCCGGGAGCGGGGTAGGAGCCGGAGCAGTCGAAGTCACGCATGACGCCGTTCGCCACCGCCACCACCGTGCGGGCGAGCGCGGCCCGCTCGCCCGGGTCGTACGCCGAGTCGAGATCCAGACCCGCCTGGCCCTGTCCCGCGTCGATCACGGCCGGGCCGCTGTCCCCGCCTCCGGTGCAGCTCTGCGGCAGGGCTATCCAGGCGCGTGCGCCCGAAGCCATGCCGGGCAGGTCGTCCCCCAGCGGCGCCATGTTCGCGGCGAGGAATTCCGCGGGCCACTTGTGGCTGTCGGTGCCGAAGAGCGAGTCCAGCCTGCGGACGTGCACGGTCACCTGCCGGGCGGCCCTCTCGTCGCCGTCGTCCGTGCGGTAGCTCGTGATCCGGCAGCTCCCGTACATGAGCCTGTCGCCCTGCGGGTCGGGCCGCAGGATCTGTTCCTCGACCTCGGTCCTGCGGTCGGCGAAGAGAGCCGTCATGGCGGAGTCGTCGAGGGAGTCCCAGCAGGGCCGGGGTCCGACGAGCGGCAGGGTGTCCGTCTGCCAGGCCACGATGCCGGCGCCGAGCAGTGCGCCGATCAGGCCGGCGACGGTGGCGGTGCGGGCTGTGCGGTTGCGCAGGAGTCTCCCCAACCGGGAGCGTCGCGCCGGGGCGTTGTCGTTCTCGACGTCGTTCTCGTTCTCGTTCTCGTCGATACCGGCCATCACGTGTTTCCTCTGTTCGCCCTGCCCGCGTCGGGGCATTCGCTGCGTGCGGCCGCGGCCTTCATGAAGTGGGTGAATACCGTTGTGGCGTCCGGCACCGCCTCGCCGGCGACCGACGCGTCGACGTTGCCGTAGAACACCGTGGGCCTGCCCTTGCACACGGCCCGCAGCACCCCCTGGTCCACCCCTTCCGGCAGCCCGTCGAACAGGGCGGCCAGCCGTGGGGACGAGACCATCGCGTACTGCGCCATCGGCATCTGAGCGGCGTCAGCCGGGCCGGTCGTCACGGAACACGTCCGGAGTTTCCCCGCGACCGCGCCCGCATGCCATTCGGGGAAATGGTCGCGGGCGAAAGCGAAGCGCATCCCGGAGACACGGCATACGTCCATGTGCTCGCGGGCCGACTCCGGGGGGCCGTCCACCGGCACGAGCGGCGATGTCGCACGCAACGGCTCGTCCGGCGCGCAGTCCGCTTCCTCCATGCCGGCGTCGGCGGCCTTCACCAACAGATCGGTGACCTGGTCCGGCGAACCGATCGGAAAGGGATCGGCCGACTCCTCGCCGTCGTCCTGCTGCCACCGCGCGCCGCGGATCGTCACCGCCGAGGGCCTTCCGCCGACGTCACACGTCTCGGGGAGGACCAGCAGCGCTCTGTCCTGCCCCACGAAACCCTCCAGGCCGTCGGGCAACGGCGAGGCGGAACGGTCGAAATAGGGGGCCATCCACGCACGGCGGGCCTTGGCCCCGGCCGGAACGGGGCCGATCGCCAGCGAGACGCGCTCCTTGATCTCGACCGCTTCTCCCCGCGGCGCGAGGGGCGACGTGACGGTCACATCACAGGTCGCCTGTTCCGTCGCACCGGCCGAGGGAGACCCCGACCGGGTGCTTTCGCGCCGGGCTTCCGGCTCGGCCACCGCGCCCTCGCTCAGGAAGAACGGGCCGCTGTTCTCGTACCACGCCCCCCAGCAGTAGCGGGCCCGGAACGGCCAGCCGTCCGTGGCCCACAGCCCGGCACCGGTCGCGAGCACGATCGCGACCACGGACCAGACCAGTATCCGGCCCCGCCGGTCGGCCCGGGCACGGTCGTCGGCCGGGTCGCGGTCGTTGTCCTGGACGCAGCTGTCGGACTGGTCGCGGTCGCCGGCCTGGTCGTCGCAGCCGTCGGTTCGCGTCCGGCTGGTGTCGCCGGTCATGAACATTCCCCCTCGCGAACGGACTTCAGCTGTTCGAACAAACCCACCGATGGTACGACTCCGCTTCGGTGACCGTTCCGGCGGCACAGCGGCGTAACCGTGGTGGTGGGAAGCCCGCGTATCGTCGGGGGCATGCGTCTGAGCACGGTGATCCTCCCCATCCACCGGTGGGCCGAAGGGCAGAAGATCTGGCAGCGGGCCGAAGAGCTCGGTTTCCACGCCGCGTACACGTACGACCATCTCTCCTGGCGGACCTTCCGGGACGGGCCATGGTTCGGGGCGGTCCCGACGCTGACGGCCGCGGCGACGGCCACCGAACGCCTGCGGCTGGGCACCCTCGTGACCTCGCCGAACTTCCGCCACCCGGTGACGCTCGCCAAGGAGCTGATCTCCCTGGACGACATCTCGGGCGGCCGGATCACCCTCGGCATCGGCGCCGGGGGCAACGGGTTCGACGCCACCGCGCTGGGCCAGGAGGCGTGGACCCCGCGCGAACGCGCCGACCGCTTCGCGGAGTTCGTGCCTCTCCTGGACCGGCTGCTCACCGAGGACGCGGTGACCGAGCGCGGCACGCACTACGCCGCGGAGGAGGCCCGCAACATCCCCGGCTGCGTCCAGCGCCCCCGGCTGCCCTTCGCGGTCGCCGCGACCGGGCCGCGCGGCCTGCGGCTCGCCGCCCGCCACGGGCAGGCCTGGGTCACCACCGGCGACCCCAAGCTGTACGAGAACGGCACCCCGGAGGAGTCGCGGGCCGCGCTGCGGGCGCAGGGCGAGAAGCTCACGGCCGCGTGCGCGGAGATCGGCCGGGACGCCGCCGAGCTGGACCGGATCCTGCTGACCGGCTTCACGCCGGACCGCACCGCTCCGCTGGAGTCCGTGGACGCCTTCGTCGACTTCGCGGGGCGCCACGCGGAGCTGGGCTTCACCGAGATCGTCGTCCACGCCCCCGTGCCGGACTCGGTCTTCGACGTCGACCCGAAGGTCTTCGAGCGCATCGCGACCGAGGCGCCCGCGCAACTGGCGTAAGTCCTCGGGCGCCCCCGGCAGCCCCTGAGATACGTCCCGCTCAGTCGCGCAGGAGCAGGAACCGCGGGGGTACGGCGTCGGTGAGCCAGACCCCGTTGGCGCTGACCCGGAAGACATGGCCGGCGCGGTGCATCGCGCCCGCGTCCACGGTGAGGACGAGGGGGCGGCCGCGGCGGGCGCCGACCCGGGTGGCCGTCTCCCGGTCGGGCGACAGGTGGACATGGTGGCGGGCCATGGGGCGCAGGCCCTCGGCCCGGATCGCGTCCATCACCCGGGCCACCGTGCCGTGGTAGAGGTACGCGGGCGGCTCGGCCGGCGGCAGGTCCAGGTCGACGGTGACGGTGTGGCCCTGATTGGCGCGGATGCGGTCGCCCCCGACGCCTCCCGCGCCGCCGCTTTCGACGGTGAAGCGGCGCTTGTCGTTGGCGGCGACGACGTGGTCGAGCTCGGCGCGGGAGAAGGCGAACCCGTGCCGGGCCGCGGCGCGCAGCAGCTCCTCGACCGCCACCCAGCCGTTCTCGTCGAGGGTGAGGCCGATGTGCTCCGGCTGGTGCCGCAGATGCTTCGAGAGGTACTTGGACACCTTGACGGTGCGACGTTCGTCCATGGCGTCAGAGTGCCCGTGGCGAGCTCGTCGGCGCATCCGCATTTCGCCTCGTCGCCTGGTCGGACCGTCGGCTTTTCGGCTTTTCGTTCTTCTGTGATTCTTCGGTTCTTCTCCTCCAACAGGTTTGATCCACAGTCAACTCGGGTTATCCACAGGCTATTTGGCGATTCTGTGGACAACCCGCTTGAGATTTAGGTGGTTTGGTCAATTCCACCCTCTTTGATGTGAGTTGTCATGAGGTGGTCCAATGTGCGGGCCTGTACTTCCCGTTCCGTCGCCGCCGCGACGAACGCCGCGACTCCCTCCGCGCCAACCAGCTCCTCGACGGCCTGTGTTGTCCGAGCCGGAAGCAGCACCGCACGGGTCGCGTCCTCGGTGATCGCGCTCTCCTCCGCGCCGAGGTGGTGATGCAGGTGACGGGTGGCGAACGTCCTCATCGCGCGGGCCAGTTCGGCGTCCACCGTCTGCTGCGCCAGGGGCCTCAGGCGGCGTACCAGGGCGGCCGCCTCGGCCGCGTCGGAGTCGGTGGGCGGCCGGTGGCCGAGATAGCGGGCGAAGACGTGCTCGGTGGTGAACTCCAGGAAACGGGAGGCTATGTGCTCCACCTGGCCGCGAAGCTCCCGCAGGTGACCCGATATCGCCGACAGCGGGACGCCCGCCCCGTACAACTCGACGGCCACCGCGAGCTCCTGCGGACTGGGGACGAGGAACTCGTCGTCCCGCCCGGGCACGCGCTCCAGTACGCCGAGCTCCACCGCCTCGGCGATGGCCTCGTCGTCCTGCCGGCCGCCGAACCTGGCGTCCAGCTCGCGGCGGCTGATCCGGTCGGCCTCCTCGTCCGTCCACGGGCCGTGCACCTCCGCGACGAGCCCGAGCACCCCGCCGAGCCCCCGCCCCGCGTCCCATGCCTCCAGCAACTCCTTGATGCTGGCCAGGGTGTAGCCCCGGTCGAGCAGGTCCGCGATCTGCCGCAGCCGGGCCAGATGGGTCTCCCGGTACACATTGGCCCGTCCGCGCCGCTCGGGCGTCGGGAGCAGCCCCCGGTCCTGGTAGGCGCGGATCGTACGCACCGTGGCCCCGCTGGCATGGGCCAGGTCCTCGATCCGGTATTCGGCGGCCTTCGCCCCTGCCCCGGTCACAGCGGAGGCTTCAGCCGGGCGACGGAGCGCAGGGCCCCGGGGCTCAGCCGGGACAGCAGCCGGGCGCCGCGCGCCTCAGGGGTCACCGGAACCACCGCCTGGTTGCGCACGACCGCGCGCAGGATCGCGTCGGCGACCTTCTCCGGCGGGTAGTTGCGCCGCCCGTAGAGCCGGCTCGTCCGCTTCTGCAGCCGCTCCTCCTCCGCCGCGTCCGCTCCGGCGAAGCGTGTGGTGGCGGTGATGTTGGTGTTGACGATGCCGGGGCATATCGCGCTCACCCCGATCGACTTCTCCGCCAGCTCGGCCCGCAGGCACTCGCTGAGCATCAGCACGGCCGCCTTCGACGTGCTGTACGCGGGCAGCGCCCGGGAGGGCTGGAAGGCCGCGGCCGACGCCGTGTTGACGATGTGGCCGCCCTGGCCGCGGTCCGCCATCTGCTTGCCGAAGATCCGGCAGCCGTGGATGACCCCCCACAGATTGACGTCGAGGACCTTCTTCCACTCCTCGCTCGTGGTCTCCAGGAAGGAGCCGGAGAGCCCGATCCCGGCGTTGTTGACCAGGACGTCGACGATGCCGTACTCGGCGGCGACCCGGGCGGCGAGCTTCTCCATCGCGGCCTCGTCGCTGACGTCGACGGCCTCGCCCCAGGCCGCCGGCGCCCCGATCAGCCGCGCCATCTCCGCGGTCCGGGCGGCCCCCTCCGCATCGCGGTCCACGGCCACGACCCGGGCGCCCGCCTCGGCGAACGCGAACGCGGTGGCCCGCCCGATCCCGGAGGCCGCGCCCGTCACCAGGACCAGCTGACCGCCGAAGCGCTGTGCGTAGGGGCTCTTGGCCGCCGACTGCGGCACGGGTGCGCCGTCCCGCCCGGCGGACTCGTTGGCGGTGACGAACTCGTCGATCCAGGAGGCCAGCTGGTCCGGGCGGGTGCGGGGTACCCAGTGCTTGGCCGGGATCGAGCGGCGTACCAGCGTGGGGACCCAGTCCTCAAGCCCGTCGTAGAGCCGCTCCGAGAGGAAGGAGTCCCCGGTCGGCGTGATCAGCTGGACCGGTGCGTGGGCGTAGGCGTCGGCGCGGGGCCTGCTCAGCCGGGCGCGGACGTTGTCGCGGTAGAGCCAGGCCCCGTGCGCCGCGTCGTTCGGCAGGGAGGCGGTGGGGTAGTCGCCCGCGGGCACCTTCTCCAGCCGCTCCAGGATCCGGGGCCAGCGCTTGCCGAGCGGCCCGCGCCAGGCGAGCTCCGGCAGGACCGGCGTATGGAGCATGTAGACATACCAGGACTTGGCGCCCTGGCCGAGCAGTTGGCCGACCTTGCGCGGGGTCGGGCGGGACATCCGGCGCTTGATCCAGTGCCCGAAGTGGTCCAGGGACGGCCCGGACATCGAGGTGAAGGAGGCGATCCTGCCCTCGGTCCGGCCGACCGTGACGAACTCCCAGGCCTGCACGGACCCCCAGTCGTGACCGACCACGTGCACCGGCCGGTCCGGGCTGACCGTGTCGATCACGGCCAGGAAGTCGTCGGTCAGCTTCTCCAGGGTGAAGCCGCCGCGCAGGGGTTTCGGGGCGGTGGACCTGCCGTGCCCCCGCACGTCGTACAGCACGACGTGCCACTGGTCGGCCAGCCGCACGGCGACGTCCGACCAGACCTCCTTGCTGTCCGGATAGCCGTGGACCAGCACCACGGTCGGCCGGCCGGCGTCGCCCAACTCGGCCACGCACAGCTCGACGCCCCCGGTGTCCACGCGTCGCTCACGTGCTTGGGACAGATTCACGCCGCCACCTTCTCCTCGGCCCAGCGCCGCACATGCGGCAGATCGTCGTCCAGCCAGAAAGCGCTCTGCTCGGGGTCCTTGGAGTCGGTGACGACCAGGATCTCCTCGAACTTCGCGCCCGTACCCCGGAATCCGAGGTGGGGTTCGACCGCCCACAGACCCGGCTGCGGCGGGTGGTCGGAGAAGCGGTAGGGGCTCCACAGCGGCGACCAGCCGTCCCGGTGTCCGTGCAGGGCGTCACTCAGCAGCCCTTTGAGGGCCTGGGTGCCGAATCCGAACACCTGCGGCGACCACCGGCGTTCGGCGACGCGGTCGATCTTGTGGGCGATCACGCCGAAGGGGTAGGCCCGGTGCCTGTTCGCGTATCCCTGGGCGGTCATGAGGCGTTCGACGTCCTCGTAGATCTCGCGCAAGGAGCGGCGCTCGCGCACCTCCCGCAGGA
Source organism: Streptomyces sp. NPDC091289 (assembly GCF_044757365.1). Taxonomy (NCBI): domain Bacteria; kingdom Bacillati; phylum Actinomycetota; class Actinomycetes; order Kitasatosporales; family Streptomycetaceae; genus Streptomyces; species Streptomyces sp. NPDC091289. The sequence continues at coordinate 187,501 of NZ_JBIVUT010000009.1, read as the reverse complement.
TCAGCCCGCGGTGGGCCTCCAGGTCGGCCAGCAGCTTGTCGTGCAGCGGATTGAGGCCGAGGCACCCCGAATACCCCACATCGGCGGTGAACCCCTTGTACACCGGGGCCATGTCGAGGATGAACGGCATCCCCGGCTCCAGCTTCCGGTCGGTCGGGAAGAACTGCAGCGGCACCTTGAACCCGGCGAACGCCGTGCGGTCCCCGAACCAGGCGAACGGCAGGTGGAACCAGTCGCGCACACCGCGCTCGCGCAGCCACACGCGCTGCATCCGGGCCGCCTCGCGCTCGGTCACCCCCGACCGCAGCTGACCGGCGACCGCCTCCGCGCAGGCGTAGGCCAGCCGCTGGACTTCTCTGAACCCCCGCAGTTCCCGGGCGAGGTCGCCCCGCACCGCCGAGGTCGTGCCGGTCAGGCCTGCCATGCCAGTCGTTCCCGTCATGCCACCGTCCGTTCCCTGCCGTGTGCGGTACGTGCCCGTAACGTGACACTGATGAATGTGACAATGTCCGGCGGCTGCGTCAAGGGGTGTGCACGGCCTGTGGACAACGGCCTGTGGACAACGCCGTCTCCGCAGCGGGTCCACGGCGCCTCCCCCTACGGGCGCGTACGCCTGGAGTCTGACGTGGATCCAGCCGTCAGGGCTGACGACCCCTGTGGTCCGCGCCACTAACGTCGTTTCCGTGACAGCCGTAATCGCTACCGAAGCCCTGAGCATGCGGTTCCCCCGGGTAACCGCGCTTGACCGGCTCACGTTGGACATCGGACCGGGTGTGACCGGTCTGGTGGGTTCCAACGGAGCCGGCAAGTCCACACTGATCAAGATCCTGCTGGGTCTCTCCCCCGCCACCGAAGGCCGGGCCGCGGTGCTCGGGCTCGACGTCGCGACCAGCGGCGCCGCCATCCGGGAACGGGTGGGATACATGCCCGAGCACGACTGCCTGCCGCCCGACGTCTCGGCGACCGAGTTTGTCGTGCACATGGCCCGCATGTCGGGGCTGCCGCCCACGGCGGCCCGCGAACGCACGGCCGACACCCTGCGCCACGTCGGCCTCTACGAGGAGCGCTACCGCCCGATCGGCGGCTATTCGACCGGCATGAAGCAGCGGGTGAAGCTGGCCCAGGCCCTCGTCCACGACCCCCAGCTGGTCCTGCTCGACGAGCCGACCAACGGCCTGGACCCGGTCGGCCGGGACGAGATGCTCGGCCTGATCCGCCGGATCCACACCGACTTCGGCATCTCCGTGCTGGTGACCTCGCACCTGCTGGGCGAGCTGGAACGCACCTGCGACCACGTCGTCGTCATCGACGGCGGAACGCTCCTGCGCTCCAGCTCCACCAGCGACTTCACCCAGACCACCGCGACCCTCGCGGTCGAGGTGACCGACAGCGACACCCACCCCGACGGCACCGGCGCGCTGCGCAAGGTCCTCACCGACGCCGGCGTGACCCTCATCGGCCTCGACGGGATCGACACGGAGGGGCTGCCGGGCGCGGGCCACATCCTGCTGATCGAGGCGGCCGGCGAGGAGACGTACGACCTGGTCCGCGACAGCGTCGCCGGGCTCGGGCTCGGCCTGGTCCGCATGGAACAGCGCCGCCACCACATCGCCGAGGTCTTCCGTACCGAACAGGGCGGGGCGCACACCGCCGCCGCCCCGACCGCCGCCGACGCCGTACAACAGGCCCCGCAGCAGGTTGCCCAGCAGGCCCCGCAGCAGGTCGTCCAGCAGAAGGGAAACGGTCGCGATGAGCACTGAGACCGGGACCACGGCCGGGCGCGACGCCTCCCGGATCCACAACATCGGCTACCGCTCCTACGACGGACCGCGGCTCGGCCGGGCCTACGCCCGCCGCTCCCTGTTCTCGCAGACGCTGCGGGGCTCCTTCGGACTGGGCCGTTCCGCCAAGTCCAAGGTGCTGCCCATGCTGCTGTTCGGCGTGATGGCGCTGGTCGCGGCGATCCTGGTGGCGGTCTCCATGGCCGCGCCGGACGCCAGCAAGCTGGTGGTCAAGTACACCTCGTACGCGATCTACCTCCAGGCCGTCATCGGTCTGTTCATCGCCGCCCAGGCGCCGCAGGCGGTCTCCAGGGACCTCCGCTTCAAGACCGTCCCGCTGTACTTCTCGCGGCCCATCGAACGCGCCGACTACGTGCTCGCGAAGTTCGCCGCCACCGCGACCGCGCTCTTCATCCTCACTGGCGCACCGCTGCTCATCCTCTATGTGGGCTCGCTGCTCGCGAAGTTCGACTTCGCCGACCAGACCATGTGGTTCGGCCAGGGACTGGTGTCGGTGGCGCTGCTGTCCGTGCTGTTCGCCGGGCTCGGCCTCGTGATGGCCGCCCTGACCCCGCGGCGCGGCTTCGGCGTCGCCGCGGTAATCGCCCTCCTGACCATCACCTACGGCGCCGTCTCCACGGTCCAGGCCATCGCCTGGGAGACCGGGTCGGAAGGGGCCGTGCAGTGGCTCGGCCTGTTCTCGCCGATCACGCTGATCGACGGCGTCCAGACCGCGTTCCTCGGCGCGACCTCCGCCTTCCCCGGAGGGGAAGGCCCGGGGGCCGGATCCGGTGTGGTCTACCTGTTCGTTGTTCTCGCGCTCGTCGCCGGCTCGTACGCCGTCCTGATGCGCCGTTACCGGAGGGCCGGGCTGTGACCACCATCGAGATCGACCACACCTCCCGCTGGTTCGGCAATGTGGTCGCCGTCAACGACGTCTCCATGACCGTGGGGCCCGGCGTCACCGGACTCCTCGGCCCGAACGGTGCCGGAAAGTCCACCCTCATCAACATGATGGGCGGATTCCTCGCCCCCTCGACGGGGAAGGTCACGCTCGACGGACGGCCGATCTGGCGCAACGAGGCCGTCTACAAGGAGATCGGCATCGTCCCGGAGCGGGAGGGGATGTACGACTTCCTCACCGGCAAGGAATTCGTCGTCGCCAACGCCGAACTCCAGGGTCTGGGCGGGGCCGAGGCGCAGAAGGCGCTCGCCACGGTGCAGATGGAGTACGCGCAGGACCGCAAGATCTCCACGTACAGCAAGGGCATGCGCCAGCGCGTGAAGATGGCGTCCGCGCTGGTCCACGAGCCCTCGGTGCTGCTCCTGGACGAACCGTTCAACGGGATGGACCCGCGCCAGCGGATGCAGCTGATGGAACTGCTGCGGCGCATGGGGGACGAGGGACGCACGGTCCTGTTCTCCTCGCACATCCTCGAAGAGGTCGAGCAGCTGGCCTCGCACATCGAGGTGATCGTGGCGGGCCGGCACGCGGCCTCCGGCGACTTCCGGAAGATCCGCCGGCTGATGACGGACCGGCCGCACCGCTATCTGGTGCGCTCCAGCGACGACCGGGCCCTGGCGGCCGCGCTCATCGCCGACCCGTCCACGGCCGGCATCGAGGTCGACCTGACCGAGAAGGCGCTGCGCATCCAGGCCGTCGACTTCGGGCGGTTCACCGAACTGCTGCCGAAGGTGGCCCGTGAGCAGGGCATTCGGCTGCTCACCGTCTCACCGTCCGACGAGTCCCTCGAATCGGTTTTTTCCTACCTCGTAGCGGCCTGAGTAGTGGCCTGAAAGGAGCTGTGCACCGTCATGTACGACCCCACAGTCGCCCGGCTCACCTACCGGGCCCTGCTCGGCCGGCGCCGGGCCGCCATCCTGTTCGTCCTGCCCGCGCTGCTGCTGGTCATCGCCGCGGCCGTGCGCATGTTCGCCGGGGCCGATGACCAGGTCGCGGCCAATGTCCTCGGAGGGTTCGCCATCGCCACGATGGTCCCGCTGATCGGCGTGATCGCCGGGACCGGCGCGATCGGCCCCGAGATCGACGACGGCTCGATCGTCTACCTGCTCGCCAAGCCGGTGAAGCGGCCCACGATCATCTTCACCAAGCTGATCGTGGCCATCGCGGTGACCATGGTGTTCTCCGCCCTGCCGACGCTGCTCGCGGGCCTGATCCTCAACGGCAACGGCCAGCAGATCGCCGTCGCCTACACGATCGCGGCCCTGGTCGCCTCGATCGCGTACAGCGCCCTGTTCCTGCTGCTCGGCACGGTCAGCCGGCACGCGGTCGTCCTCGGCCTGGTCTACGCCCTGGTCTGGGAGGCCCTCTTCGGCAGCCTGGTGGCCGGTGCGCGGACGCTCAGCGTCCAGCAGTGGTCGCTCGCGGTCGCCCAGAAGGTCGCGGGCGAGGGCGCGGTGACCTCGGAGGTCGGCCTGCCGCTCGCCACGGTGCTGCTGGTCGCGGTCACGGTCGTCGCCACCTGGTACGCGGGGCAGAAGCTGCGGGCGCTGAAGCTGGCGGGCGAGGAGTGAGGCTTCCGGCCTGAGCGCCCCCGTGCGCCTCGACGACCCCCGCCCTTCCGAAGGGTGGGGGTCGTCGTATGACCGGACAGGTGGACAGGCGGACAGACGTGCGCGTGACCGTACGTTTATCGGGTCGTTGGGCAGGGTGCGTGGAGGCAACTGGAATCCGTGGCGTCGTAGCGATCGTGAAATTGGGGAGTGCCGGCACCGGGTGAGGCTCAGCCCACCGGACCGGTCATCGAGTGAGTGGCAACCGTGAGCGTCCTCCACCCCTGAAGCCCGGGGTATGGGCCGTCCTCGTCATTCCCTCGTACGAAAGGCATACCCATGCCCACGGAAGTCGCCCTGCTCGAATCGCGCGCGCTGCGCGGGGAGCAGATGGGGCGCGTCGATGTCCTCGACAAGGTGAAGAGCCTTGTCATGCTCCCCGACGGAATTCACGTTCGCACAGAGGACGTGGCTCGTTACTTCGAAGTATCCACAGAGACCGTGAAAAAGGTGATCCAGCGGCACCGCGCGGAGGTTGAGGAGAACGGCCTCACCGTTCTGCGCGGCTCTGAGCTGCGAATCTTCCATAGGGACATGTTGTCCCTATGGGAGGGGGAGGTGGGGGAAAGTTATCCACAGGCTGCCACGCAGCTGACCCTCTACACCCGCCGAACCGTCCTCAACGTCGCCATGCTTCTTCGCGACAGCGACATCGCCCGCTGCGTGCGCACGTACCTCCTCGACGCCGAGGAGTCGCTCCGTACGCAGTACGCCTCCCTCGACCACCGCGTCACGCGCATCGAGAGCTGCCTCACCGGCGTCGGCAGTGCGCTGCAGGAGCTCGGGCCGGTGCTGATGCGGATGTCGGAGCGGCTCGACAGCCTCGACCGGAAGGTGGAGATGACGCATCAGGTGGTCGGCGCGATGAGTCTGCGGCTGACGGATGTGCAGCAGGGCGTCGTGCGGCTGGACGGGCGGATGGACTCCTTCGCCGGGCAGTTGAAGGATCTGCGCCGCCGTAGCGGGCAGCGCGGGCAGAGCTGAGAGAAGCGGCCCGGCACCGTGGGTACGGTGCCGGGCCGCTGTCGTGCTGTCGGGTGCTGTGGGTCCTACCGCACGGGCGCCGTGCGGAGCAGCTCCTCCAGCACCACCGCGATGCCGTCGTTGTCGTTGGACGCTGTGATCTCGTGGGCGACGGCCTTCAGGTCGTCGTGGGCGTTGGCCATGGCCACGCCGTGGTGGGCCCAGCCGAACATCGGGATGTCGTTCGGCATGTCGCCGAAGGCGATCGTGTCGGCCGCCTTCACCCCGAGTCGGCGGGCGGCCAGCGAGAGGCCGGTCGCCTTGCTCAGGCCCAGCGGCAGGATCTCGACCACGCCGGGCCCGGCCATGACCACGTCGACCAGGCTGCCGACGGCCGCCCGCGCGGCGAAGGCCAGCGCGTCGTCGTCCAGCTCCGGATGCTGTATGTAGACCTTGTTGAGCGGGGCGGTCCACATCTCGGAGGCATCGTCCACGAAGAGGTACGGCAGCGGCCCCTCCTGCACCCGGTAGCCGGGCCCCACCAGCACCTCGCCGTCCAGCCCGTCGCGGCTGGCCGCCAGGTGCAGCGGGCCGACCTCCGCCTCGATCTTGGACAGTGCGAGGCCGGCGAGCTGCCGGTCCAGGGTCAGCGAGGTCAGCAGCTTGTGCTCGCCCGCGTGGTAGACCTGCGCGCCCTGGCCGCAGACCGCGAGCCCCTCGTAACCGAGGTCGTCCAGGATGTGCCGGGTCCAGGGGACCGCGCGTCCGGTGACGATGATGTGCGCGGCGCCGGCCGCCGTGGCGGCGGCCAGTGCCTCGCGGGTGCGCTCGGAGACCGTGTCGTCCCCGCGCAGCAGCGTGCCGTCGAGGTCGGTCGCGACGAGCTTGTAGGGGAAGGTCACTTGGCGACCGGTTCCAGGACCTCGCGCCCGCCCAGGTACGGACGGAGCATCTCGGGAACCCGGACCGAACCGTCGGGGAGCTGGTGGTTCTCCAGGATCGCCACGATCGTGCGCGGTACGGCGCAGAGCGTGCCGTTCAGCGTGGCCAGCGGCTGGACCTTCTTGCCCTCGCGCATCCGGACGGACAGGCGGCGGGCCTGGAAGCCGTTGCAGTTCGACGCGGAGGTCAGCTCGCGGTACTTGCCCTGGGTCGGGATCCATGCCTCGCAGTCGAACTTCCGCGAGGCGGATGCGCCGAGGTCACCGGTGGCGACGTCGATCACCTGGAAGGGCAGTTCGAGGGCGGTGAGCCACTGCTTCTCCCACTCCAGGAGCCTGCGGTGCTCGGCCTCGGCGTCCGCCGGGTCGACGTACGAGAACATCTCGACCTTGTCGAACTGGTGGACGCGGAAGATGCCGCGGGTGTCCTTGCCGTACGTGCCGGCCTCGCGGCGGAAGCACGGGGAGAACCCGGCGTACCGCAGGGGCAGCTTGTCGGCGTCGATGATCTCGTCCATGTGGTACGCGGCGAGGGGTACCTCGGAGGTGCCGACCAGGTAGTAGTCGTCCTTCTCCAGGTGGTACACGTTCTCCGAGGCCTGGCCGAGGAAGCCGGTGCCCTCCATGGCGCGCGGGCGGACCAGCGCGGGGGTCAGCATCGGGATGAAGCCGGCCTCGGTGGCCTGGGCGATCGCCGCGTTGACGAGGGCGAGCTCCAGGAGCGCGCCGACGCCCGTGAGGTAGTAGAACCGCGAGCCGGAGACCTTGGCCCCGCGCTCCATGTCGATGGCGCCGAGCGACTCGCCGAGCTCCAGGTGGTCCTTGGGCTCGAAGCCCTCGGCGCCGAAGTCGCGGATGGTGCCGTGCGTCTCCAGGACGACGAAGTCCTCCTCGCCGCCGACCGGTACGTCCTCGTGGACGATGTTGCCGAGCTGGAGCAGCAGCCGCTTGGCGTCCGCGTCGGCCTCGTCCTGGGCGGCGTCGGCCGCCCTGACGTCGGCCTTGAGCTGTTCGGCCTTCTTGAGGAGCTCGGTGCGCTCCTCGGGGGTGGCCTTGGGGATCAGCTTGCCGAGCGACTTCTGCTCGGCGCGGAGTTCGTCGAAGCGGACGCCGGACGACCTGCGCAGCTCGTCGGCGGAGAGCAGGGCGTCGACGAGGTCGACGTCCTCTCCACGGGCGCGCTGGGAGGCGCGAACACGGTCGGGGTCCTCACGGAGCAGGCGAAGGTCAATCACCCCTCCAGGCTACCGGTGCGCGCTTCTCGCACTCGAACCGATATTGCCGAGCGTGTCACTATGACCGAATTGCCGGAATTGATATTTCTGAGGGGGAATCGCGAACGGCGGCGGCGTCGGAGGGGGCGAGGGGATGTCAATAATGGCGGTTAACTCCCCTGAACGGGGCAGAAGGTGCGGTCCGCCTTGACGTACCGGCCTTGGGTGGAGCGGGAGTTGGGGGCGTGTCGGCCGCTGTTGTCCACAGGGAGTTCGGTGCCGGAATAGTTATCCACAGGCTGTGTGGAAGTTCTGTGGATGCCGGAGGGCATTGTTCCGGAAGCCGGACGAAGGCCCACGGAATCTCCGCTCAAACCCGTTCCGTGTGCTCGTTCGGGTGGGAATTCGCCACTTCAAAGAGTTGATCAAGGTAATTGAGGTGACACGCGACGACTCGCGCCGTCTCGCGGTTCTGTGGACGGCTCTGGGGTGACTGGATTGATTTGTCGACGATGTCGCATTGCGGTGTCGACTTGTCCCCAGGGTGGACACCCTCCCTGTGGATAACTCTCCGGAGTGCGTGACTATCCGTAGATCGCACCGCTGCGGAGCGCGCAAGAAGGCCGCCCCGGAGCCCGGCTCCCGGAGGGCTTCCGTCAGATCCGGCCGTCCTGGCTGCGCGCCAGCCAGTCGGAGGCTTCCGTGAACGCCGCGTCCGACGTGCCCGCCCGCAGCGGCCGCACTTCGTCCGGGGAGACGCCCGCCCGCGGGTACGAGCCGAGGAACCGCACGTTCGGGCTGATCCGCTTCAGCCCCATCAGGGCCTCCCCGACCCGCCGGTCCGCGATGTGTCCCTCCGCGTCCACGGCGAAGCAGTAGTTGCCGATGCCCTCGCCGGTCGGGCGGGACTGGATCAGCATCAGGTTGACGCCGCGCACCGCGAACTCCTGGAGCAGCTCCAGCAGCGCGCCGGGGTGGTCGTCGCCGAGCCGGATCACCACGGAGGTCTTGTCCGCGCCGGTCGGGGCGGAGGGCCGGGCGGGACGGCCCACCAGGACGAAGCGGGTCTGGGCGTTCTCCGCGTCGTGGATCTCGGTCACCAGCGGCTCCAGGCCGTAGGTGGCGGCGGCGAACTCCCCGGCGAACGCGGCGTCGTACCGTCCCTCCTGGACCAGCCGGGCCCCGTCCGCGTTGGACGCCGCCGACTCCCACAGGGCTCCCGGGAGATGGGCCGCCATCCAGTTGCGCACCTGCGGCTGGGCGGCCGGGTGCGCGGTGACCGTCTTGACGTCCGACAGCTTGGTCCCGGGCCGTACCAGCAGCGCGAAGGTGATGGAGAGCAGCACCTCGCGGTAGATCATCAGCGGTTCCCCGCCGGCCAGCTCGTCCAGCGTCGCGGTGATGCCGCCCTCGACGGAGTTCTCGATCGGCACGAGCGCCGCCGCCGCCTCGCCGTTGCGTACGGCGTCCAGGGCGGTCGGCACGGAGACCATCGGGACGAGTTCCCGGGTGGCGGCTTCCGGGAGCGTACGGAGGGCGACCTCGGTGAAGGTGCCTTCGGGGCCGAGATAGGCGTAGCGCGTGGCTGACATACGGTCACCCTAGTGCGCCCCGCGAGGCCCGCCGCGCTGTCTCAGAATGCGGGCCCGCACCTCCCGGAGTGCCCTACGACTCCAGCAGCCGCTGTCCGACGTACTCGCCCTCCGCCGCCCCGCCCGGGACCGCGAACACACCGCTCGCCTCGTGCCGGAGGAACGGCGACAGCGCGTCCCCCCGGTCGAGCTTGCGCTGCACCGGCACGAAGCCCCGGAACGGGTCCGCCTGCCAGCAGACGAAAAGGAGCCCGGCGTCCGGAGTACCGTCCTCCGCGATGCCGTCGTGGTACGAGAACGGGCGGCGCAGCATGGCGGCCCCGCCGTTCTTCTCGGGCGAGGAGATCCGGGCGTGCGCGTTGTCGGGGATCACGAGCCGGCCGTCCGGGCCCGCCTTGTCGAGGTCCATCTCCGTGGTCTCGGTGCCCCCGCTCAGCGGTGCTCCATCCGCCTTGCGCCGCCCGATGACCCGCTCCTGGCGCTCCACCGGAAGCTTCTCCCAGTCGTCCAGCAGCATCCTGATCCGGCGGACGACGGCGTACGAACCGCCCTCCATCCACTCCTGCGGCTTCCCGGGGGAGGCGGGGACGAACACACGCCGGTCGAAGTCCTCGTCGGCCGGCTTCGGGTTGCCGGTCCCGTCGATCTGGCCCATCAGGTTGCGGGCGGTCATCGGCCGGGCGGTCGCGCCGGGGGTGCGGTTGAAGCCGTTCATCTGCCACCGCACCCGTGCCGTGCCCGCGGCCTCCTTCTGGAGGGCCCGCAACGCGTGGAAGGCGACCAGTGCGTCGTCCGCGCCGATCTGCACCCACAGGTCGCCGTTGGACCGCTCGGCGTCGAGGGCGTCGGCGGAGAACGCGGGCAGCGGGTCGAGCGCGGCGGGCAGCCGGTCGGCCAGACCCGTGCGCGCGAAGAACGTACGGCCGAAGCCGAAGGTGACGGTCAGGGAGGACGGCCCCGCGTCCAGGGCGATCCCGGTGTCGTGCCCGGGGCCGTCCGGCCCGCCCGCCGCGGGGCGGCCCGCCATCAGCTCCTTCGCCACGGTGGACCAGCGCCGCAGCAGCGCCGCCGCCTCCTTGCGCCCCGCGCCCGCCGCCAGGTCGAAGGCGACGAGATGGCCCCGGGCCTGAAGCGGAGTGGTGATCCCCGGTTGATGTTTCCCGTGAAACATCGCCTCGGTCGCCCCGACGGTCGTCAGCGCGGCCGGCTCCTCGGGGCGGGTGGCGGCGTACCCGGCGGCCCCGCCCCCGGCCCCCAGCACCAGCCCCGTGGCGCCCGCCGCGCCCGCCGTGCTCAGCAGCCGACGCCGCGATACGCCGGTGCTGCCACCGCTCGGGGAGTCGATGATGGCCCCGTCCGGGGTCTGCTTCTCGGTCTTGCTCACCGTGCTCAGCCGATCTTCGCGTTCTCGTCGATGGTGACCTGGTCGATGTCCGACGTCCGTACCGTCACGTCGACCTTCCAGTCCCCGGCCATCGGGATCTGCACACCGCTCGCCGACCAGTGCCCCTCGGCCAGCCGGTCCGGGACGACCGGCAGCGGGCCGATGTCCTTCGACTCCAGGGTCAGGGCCAGCTTCAGCTCGGGGACGTCCATCGGCTTGCCGTCGCTGCCGTCGATCCACACATGCAGGTCGTTGGAGCCGGTGCGGCCGGGGTCGATGTCGATGCGGACGGTGCCCTTGCCGTTCCGGCCGCCGGTGTCGAACGGCATGCTCAGGTTGACCGGCCCCCCGGCGGCGGGAGCGGAGGCCGAGGTGGCGCCGCCCGCGGCCTCCTCCTCCGTACGGCCCGGTTCGGTGGACGTCAGCATGGTGGTGACGGCCAGCAGGACGACGGCGACGGCGGCCTCGGCCAGGACCGAGCGGCGCAGCCCGGAGCGCTCCGGGTCGGCGTCCCGTATCCGCTTCTTCTTCGTCGCGGTCAGGACGGCCCGCTGACGGGCCAGTTGCGCGGCGCGCTCGGGGTCGACGTCGGCAGGGGCGTCCTCCGACTCGGTGCCCTCGGTCACCTCCGTCACCGGGTCCGCTTCCTCGGCCTCGGCTCCGGAGGCCGAGGCCGAGGCCGACGCGGAGGCGGCAGCGGTGTCCGTCAGCCGCCCCGTCCACCGCCGCGAGAACCAGGCGACCGCGAGCAGGACGCCGATCAGCGCCACCTTGAGGATCAGCAGTTGCCCGTAGCGCGTCCCGGTCAGCGCCGACCAGGAGCCGACCTGCCGCCAGGACTGGTAGATCCCGGTCGCCGCCAGGACCACGACACTGCTGAACGCGACCGCGGAGAAGCGCCGTACCGCCGTACTGGTGATGTCCGGCGTCCGGTACAGCGCCACCAGCAGCGAGGCGAGCCCGCCGAGCCACGCGGCGACGGCCAGCAGGTGCAGGACGTCCACCGGCATGGCGATGGACGTCTGGATGCCGGTCGAGGCGTGCTCGGACATCGCCCAGGTGGCGGCGATGCCCGCCGCGACCACCCCGCCCCCGACGGCGAGGCCGAAGGTGAGGTCCTTCTTCTCCCGCTCGTCCTCGCGCCGGGCGTACGTGCCGAACAGCACGGCGATGAACAGCGCGGCGGCCCCGAGCAGCAGCAGCCGGGAGACGAGGGCGGCGCCGGGCTTGGTGTCCAGGACGGACTGGAGTCCGGCGAGGTCGAAGGCGTCGGCGAACTTCCCGCTGCCGGTGTACGGGTAACGCAGCAGCAGCATGGCCAGGGTCGCCGCGGTCAGCGTGAGCCAGCCGCGGACCACGAGCCGCTGCATCGGCAGGGCGGCCGCGCCGCGCTGCCAGCAGATCAGGACGAACGCGCTGCCGCCGACGAGCAGGACGAAGCCGCCGTACGCGGCGTAGCGCGCGATGTCGTAGACGACGCCGACCGGGCCGCCGCCCGCTTCCTGGCTGGGCAGGGCCACCGTGGTCTCGGACGGGGCGCCGATGGAGAACGTGAAGGCGCCGGAGATCGGATGGCTGTCGGCGGAGATCGCCTGCCAGGCCACCGTATAGGTGCCGTCCGGCAGACCGGAGTGGAGCGCGACGCCGTACCGGACGGTGCCGCCCTCGGAGAGATCGCGCGGCTCGGCGTCGGTGTCGGCGCGCTTGCCGCTGGGGTCGAGGACCCGGATGGAGTCGTCGCCCACGGCGATGGCCTCGGAGAAGCTGAGGGTGACCTCCTTGGGCGCGGTGTCCACCACCGCCCCGTCCTGCGGGTCGCTCCCGGTGAGGGCGGCGTGCGCGGACGCCGGGCCCGCGCCGGCCAGCAGCAGCCCGAACACCAGGCTGACCAGCGCGGCGAGGAGTGCGGCGGCGGCGACGGGCCGTCGTATCGGGGACGGTCCGGCGTACGGGGCGGTGGCAGACATCGGTCAGTCCCTCACTGCTTCTTCGGGTTGTGGGTGGTTTCCTTCACCGGCAGGTCGACCGTGATGGGGTCGGCCTTCTCGAAGTGCAGCTCGACGGAGACCTTCTCGCCCTGCTTGGGCTTCTGCTTGAGCTTCATGAACATGATGTGGTTGCCACCGCGTTCGAGATCGAGCTCGCCGCCCGCGGGCACCTCGAAGGAGGAGACCTCGCGCATCTTCTGGTTCTTCGTCTCGTGGATCGTGACGTCGTCGGAGAGCGGACTGGTCACCGAGGTGAGCCGGTCGTCGGTGCCGCCGCTGTTCTGTACGACGAGGAACCCGGCGGCCATGTCGCTCACGGGCTGCGGCATGAAGGCGTCGACGACCTTCAGTTCGGGCGCGCTGTCCGTCGAGCACCCGGCCAGCGTCAGCCCCGTGGTGAGGGCGAGGACACCGGCGAGGGCTGCCCGGCGGTTCACGGGGCCTCTCCCTTGATCAGCTTGGGGAGGTCCTTCGCGTACTCGTCGGCGGTGGTGTCCTCGCCGTAGAGCACATACCCCTTGTCCGTCTTCGGGGAGAAGGCGATGACCTGGGCGCCGTGCATCGAGACGACGTTCCCGTTCTTGTCCTCCTTCGGCGCGTCGATGCCGATGCCGATCTGTCGCGCCCCGGCCTGGATGGTCGGGAAGTCGCCGGTGAGACCGGTGAAGGTGGGGTCCTGGGCGGAGAGCCACTTGCCGAGCGAGGCGGGGGTGTCGCGCTCGGGGTCGGTGGTGACGAAGACGACCTGGAGCTTGTCCTGGTCGGCCTTGGGCAGCTCCCGCTTGGCGAGGGAGATGTTGCTCATGGTCAGCGGGCAGACGTCGGGGCAGTGGGTGTAGCCGAAGTAGATGAGCGTCGGCTTGCCCTGGGTCGCCTCGCGGAGGTCGTACTCCTTGCCGCGGGTGTCGGTGAGGACGAGGTTCGGCTTGGTGAACGGCTGGTCGAGGACGGTCGCGGCCTTGTCCTTCGGCACGGTGCTGACGTCGGCGACGGACGAGGAGTCCGCCTTGTCGTCACCGGTGCCGCAGGCGGAGAGGGCCAGTGCGGCCGCGGCGGCGAACGCCGCGGCCGTCACTGCTTTTCTGTTGCGCATGAAAGAGGTGTCCTGAACGTGGTGCGGGTGAGGGAACCGGCCGGTCAGGCCGAGCGGCGACGTCCGGCGAGCACACCGAACGCGATGCCCCCGATGCCGATGACGATGCCGATGATGCCCAGCGTGCGGGCGGTGGTGTCGCTGGAGGAGGAGGACGCGGCGGTGCTGGTCTCCTTGGACGACGCCTCGGCGTCGGCGGCCTTGTGGTCGTCGGCCTCCTTGGCGTCGTCGGCCGCGCCGCCGTGGTGGTCGTCGGAGGCGGCGGCCAGCTTCAGGACCGGGGCCGGGCTGTCGGGCTCGTCGCCGCCCGCCGTGGGCTCCTCGATCCAGCGGACGACTTCCTTGTTGTCGTACGTCTGGATCGCCTTGAAGACGAGCTGGTCGGCGTCCTCGGGAAGGGCGCCGACGGAGACCGGGAACTGCTGGAAGTAGCCGGGGGCGATCTCGCTGCCGTCGGCGGTCCAGGTCACCTTGGAGACGGCCTCGGTGATCTTCTTGCCGTGCACCTCGAGCGGCTTGTCGAGCTTGCTCTTGTCGATCTCGATCTTCCAGCCGGGCACGGCCTGCGGGGTGACGGAGGAGAGCGGGTGGTCGGCCGGGAAGTTGACTTCGAGCTTCACCGTCGAGGCCTGGTCGCGCTCGTTGGGCACCTTGAAGTTGAGCGTGGCGTATCCGCCCTTGGCGGCCTCGCCCACCGGCTGGACGCTGACGTGGGCGGCGGCCGGGCCGGCGATCAGCAGAACGGTGGACGCGGCGACGCCGCCGGCGAGGGCGATACGGGAAAGCTTCATGGCAGGAATCTCCACAGGGAAACGGAACACGGTGGTCCGGCGCGCGGATGCGCGGCGGCATCACGACACCTCGTGGTGCGGTTCCGCGCGGGGGAGTGCGTGCACAGGGACGTACACGGACGGCCCGCAAGGCCCGGTGGGAGGCGTCGCGTCAGGCTGCGAGGGCGTACGGGGCCGGCGGCCCGCGCCTGATCACCAGGTGCTGCAGAGGGTCCCCGACGGCCGGTACCGGTACGTCGTCGGAGTAGCGCGGAACGCGCGGCCCGGCCACGACCTGCTCGCGTGCCCCGGCCCGCAGCGCGCGGACGAGTGCGAGCGCGGCCCGCAGCGACCGCAGCCGGGCCCCGGCCGCCAGTGCCTGGGCGCTGTGGGCGGAGAGCCGGGCCAGCGCGAAGAGGGCGATCTCGCCGCGCCGCAGCAGCCAGCCGGTGGCGAGCGCGACGAGGACGTGGGCCAGGAACATCGGCAGGCTCGGCAGCATCGCGGACACCGCGGCGCAGACCTGCGCGATGCCGGAGGCGCCGTCCGGCCCCGCCGACGCGGCGGCCTGGGCCGCTCCGGCACCGCCGCCCGCCGCGAGATGGTCGTGGTTCGCCGCGAGCGTCGACGGGTCGATGCCGGCGGAGGAGACGATGCGGTGGGCGTCGGCCGCGTTCAGCCCCGCCGACGCTTCGCCGCACACGAGTCCGGCGGCGAACCGGATGAGCGGGTTGTCGCCGCCCGTGGACGCGGCGGCGGCCGGGGCGCTGCCGTGGCCGCCGTACGCGAAGAGCACGTGCAGGAGGATCTGTCCGCCGGCCAGCGCGCCCACGATTCCCGGAAGAGAGCGTTCCCGTCCGGCGAGAACGGTGGCGACGGCGAGGACGCCGAGGAATCCGGCGACCAGCGTCCACGCGGGTACGGCCGTTCCGGCGGCGAACGCGTGTCCGGCCGCGGACAGCACGACGCAGACCGCGGTGAACACCGCGGCCCTCATGAGCCGCAGACCGGCTCCGGCGCGTGCGAGAGGCGTGGACATGGCCGGGACATCATCGCACTGCACCCCCCTGTGCCGTACGGCAGGTCCGGAAGATCAGGCTCCGTCCCCAACCGCGCTTGTTGCGCCTGTTCGCGGGGGATGTACGGACCGGGGGCGCACCCACCGGGCCGCCGGACGGACCCCCGGTGACCTGCCGTCGGGCGGACCCATACACCGGGCGGCCGAATATCCACATCCGCCGAATGAGGGCTCTCCCACCCGATCCGTGCTTACGAAGTGCCGAGGGCGGCAATACGTATCGATACGTCGAGCCGCAGCCAGGAGGCTGAAAGATGAGCATCTGGTGGTCTCTCCATTTGCGGCGCGAAGCCGCGAGCGTGCCGCTCGCCCGTCGTTTTCTGCTCGGCACCATGGAAACCGCAGGGGTGGATCCGGACATCTCCTTCGACCTGTCGGTCGCGCTCAGCGAGGCCTGTGCGAACGCCGTCGAACACGGCGGCGACCGGACGGCTCTCGAGGGGCCCGGGGATTCCGGATCCGTATCCGGATACGGACGCCCTGCCGCGGACTCCGGGCAGTACCGGGTCACGGCCTATCTGGACGGCGAGAAATGCCGTATCGAGGTCAGCGACTCGGGGCCGGGCTTTCCCGCCCGGCGCGCGCTTCGCCCAGCCGCGCATTCCCCCCGGCCCGAAGCCGAGAGCGGCCGGGGTCTCGACCTCATCCAGCAGCTCTCCGACCACGTCCAGTTCGGCAACCGGCCGGGCCACGGCGCGGTGGTCCGCTTCGACAAGGTCCTGAAATGGCGCGAGGGCGCGCTGCTCACGGTGTAGTGAGCGGCGCGCCCCCGCAGGGACCGTCCGGTCAGCCCTTCAGCCGCGCCATCCAGGCCTCGACCTCGTCCGACCGGCGGGGCAGCTTGTCGGAGAGGTTCCGGTTGCCGTCCTCGGTGACGAGGATGTCGTCCTCGATCCGGACGCCGATGCCCCGGTACTCCTCGGGCACGGTCAGGTCGTCGGCCTGGAAGTAGAGGCCGGGCTCGACCGTCAGGCAGACGCCCGGCTCCAGCGTGCCGTTGACGTACGCCTCGGTGCGCGCGGCGGCGCAGTCGTGGACGTCCATGCCGAGCATGTGGCCCGTGCCGTGGAGGGTCCAGCGGCGCTGGAGGCCCAGCTCCAGGACCTTGTCCACGGACAGGTCGCCGAGCAGGCCCCACTCGACGAGCTTCTCGGCGAGCACGCGCTGCGCGGCGTCGTGGAAGTCGCGGTAGTCGGCGCCGGGCTTCACGGCGGCGATGCCCGCCTCCTGGGCCTCGTACACCGCGTCGTAGATCTTGCGCTGGAGCGGGTTGAAGGTGCCGTTGATGGGAAGCGTGCGCGTCACATCGGCGGTGTAGAGGTCGTTGGTCTCGACCCCGGCGTCCAGGAGCAGCAGCTCGCCGGCGCGGACGGCGCCGTCGTTGCGGACCCAGTGCAGGGTGGTGGCGTGCGGACCGGCGGCGCAGATCGAGCCGTAGCCGATGTCGTTGCCCTCGATGCGGGCGCGCAGGAAGAACGTGCCCTCGATGAAGCGCTCGCTGGTCGCCTCGGCCTTGTCCAGGCTCTTCACGACGTCCTCGAAGCCGCGCGCGGTGGCGTCGCACGCCTTCTGCAGCTCGGCGATCTCGAAGGCGTCCTTCACCAGGCGGGCCTCGGAGAGGTGGACGCGCAGCTCCTCGTCGCGCTCCGCGGTGACCTTGTCCGTGAGGGCGGCCTCGATGGACGCGTCGTGGCCGCGCACATTGCGGACCGGGCCGGTGGCCTCGGTCAGCGCGGCGGCCAGCTCGCGGACGTCCTTCGCGGGGATGCCCAGCAGCTGCTCGGCCTCGGTGAGGGAGTGCCGGCGGCCGACCCACAGCTCGCCCTGGCCGTCGAGCCAGAACTCGCCGTTCTCCCGGTCGGAGCGCGGCAGCAGGTAGATGGTGGCCTCGTGGCCGCTGTCGCCGGTCGGCTCCAGGACGAGCACGCCGTCCTGGGTCTGGTCACCGGTGAGGTACGCGTACTCGGTGGAGGCGCGGAAGGCGTACTCGGTGTCGTTGGAGCGGGTCTTCAGGTTGCCCGCGGGAATGACCAGGCGCTCGCCGGGGAAGCGGGCGGAGAGCGCGGCGCGCCGGGCGGCGGTGTGCTCGGCCTGGGCGATCGGCGAGAGGTCGTGCAGTTCCGTGTCGGCCCAGCCCGACTTCATGTTGTCGGCGAGCTCGTCGGAGACGGCCGGGTACAGGCCGTTCTTCCGCTGCTTGACCGGTTCCGCCGCTTCGTTCTCTTCGGTCTCCTGCTCCGGGGTCTCCGGAATGAGCTCCTCAGACACGATTTGTCTCTCCTTGATACGACACTGGACCATCACCCATCGTACGGGCGTACGGAAGGGGGCCCAGGGTCGAAGGACCTGTTACCGGAGAGAGCCGTCGGCGTCGGTCGACGCGGGCGGTCAGTCGAAGTGGGCGGCGAGGATCACGACGTCCTCGGCGGAATCGCTCCGGTCGAGGCCGTCGGGAAGCATCGTGCGCAGGACGTGGTCGGCGACGGCCGCCGGATCGTGCCGGCCCGCCTTCGGTACGGAAGCGGCGGCGGAGTGCAGCCGGGCGAAGGCGCGGTCCATCGGGTCCCCGGTGCGGCGCAGCAGCCCGTCCGTGTAGAGCAGCACCGTTTCGCCGGGCGCGGGGCTGAACTCGACGCTCGGCGCCTCCCAGCAGGCGAGCATCCCCAGCGGCGCGGAGAGCGTGGTCTCGACGAACTCGCAGCGCCGCTCGCCGAGCACCAGCGGCGGGGTGTGCCCGGCCCCGGCCAGCACGACCTTGCGGGCGGCGGGCTCGCAGTAGGCGAACAGGGCGGTCGCGGTCCGTGCCGGTTCGGTGAGCCGCAGCAGCAGTTCGAGGTCGGAGAGTACGGCGACGGGGTCCTCGCCCTCCATCACGGCGTACGCCCGCAGGCTGGCGCGCAGCCGGCCCATGGCGGCCATGGCGCTAGGTCCGGACCCGCCCACGGAGCCGACGGCGAGGCCGAGCGTGCGGTCGGGCAGCGGCAGCGCGTCGTACCAGTCGCCGCCGCCCCGGGGGCCGGTGCGGTGCCGGGCGGCGAGCTGGACGCCGGAGATCCGGGGCAGTCGGCTGGGCAGCAGCTCCTCGGCGACGGCGGCGACGTCCGCGCGGGCGCGCTCCAGCTCGATCAGGCGGGCCAGGTGCTCGGTGGCGTAGCGGGCGTAGAGGCCGGCGAGGTGGCGCTGTTTCTGTGCGGGCTCGGCCGGTTCGTCGTAGAGCCAGAGCGCCGCGCCGAGGCGGCCGGCCGCCTCGGAGGCGAGCGGGAGGGCGTAGCTCGCGGCGTAGCCGAGCCGGGTGGCGGCCTCACGGTGCCGGGGGTCGAGGTCCTGCTCGCCGAGCAGATCGGGGCTGGCGACCCCGTCGGCGGTGCCCGGGAGCCCGTCGAGGACGCGGCCGAGGGCGGTGGCCGCGCGGGGCACGGTCTCCAGGAGTCCCAGCTCGGCGTGGGAGAGTCCGAGGCCGAGGGTGGCGGAGGGGCCTTCGCCGCGCGCCGGTTCGTGCGCCTGTTCGTGCGCCGGCTCCAGTACGAGTAGTCCGCGGCGGGCGCCGACGAGAGCGGCTCCGGCGCGCAGCAGCTCGTTGAGGGCGTCGTCGAGGGTGCTCGTCCCGGCCAGCCGCTCGGTGAGTTCGTGCAGGGTGGTGAGGTCCGAGACCCAGCCCGCCAGCCGGTCCTGGATGAAGGCTCCGGGCGGTCCCGGGACCTCCGTCAGGGGAGCGGAAGTGTGAGTTGAAACCGGAACCTCGGGATCGATTCCAGCCACTTTCGGCAGGTGTGGGGCGCTCATGGCAGCCAGCTTTCCGACCGGTGCGATTCGTCGAATAGCATCGCAAACCCCCATGTGATTCTGCGCCACTATCAATGCATCCACATGTACACGCACAAGTAACCCGATGTCCAGCATTGTCCCTTCGGGGTCCGGGCGATTCGTGCTCTCCCAGTGTCGGTTAACTTGGCCAAAAAATGCACCCTATGGACGCTATTTGCGGTCGACTGGGGGCCGCTCGACAGAGGTACCTCCGGGGTCAGGTCGCCGGAGGAGCGTCATTCCGTGCATGCTGGGTACGTAAACGGTGATGCGCGGGTGCGGTGGTGATAGCCCAGGAACCCGGCAGCGGGTTCGGGCGTCCTTACCCGTGAAGGCGACGCCCCCGCCCCGGACGGCGGGGTTCGCACCAGGGACGGCAGGCGAGGCGCATGCCACCCTCGCCCAGTGATCGCCGGCCCGGCTCGACCCGCTCGGTTCGACCCGCACGACTCCGCCAGGGCAGCACGACCCGCTCGGTCAGTTCGACTCCGCTCGACTCTGCTCGGTTCGGCTCTGTTCCACCCCAGATCGGTACTTGATCGGTTCTATTCGGATCGGTTCCACTCGGCTCGGCTCGGCTCACGCTCGGTATCGGCGGCACGCCCGTACCGCAGAAGTGATGAGCGCGAACGCACAGCGAAGAGATACGCACGTGGTGTCACCCACGCGTGCTGTCATGTGGACTCGGCGTTCAACGGAAAGGAACGAGCGCTCATGCGCGAGATCCTCGGAAGGCGACGCAGGCTCCGGCTCCGGCGCAAGGAGGGGACCGCCCGGCTCGACGCGGCCCTGACCTGCGCCACCGTATGGCAATGGCCCGTGGTCCCCGGAGTGGGGACGGCGCGGGCCACCCCGGACGGCGAGAGCGGCGGCCTCGGCTGCGCCTGCCCCGAACCCGACTGCGCCGTACCGGGCGCACACCCCTTCGAACCCGGCCTGCTGGCGGCCACCACGGACGAGCGCATGGTGCGCTGGTGGTGGGCCGGCCGCCCCACGGCCCCCGTGATGCTGGCGACCGGCGGCCGCGCGCCCTGCGCGGTGAGCCTGCCCGCCGTGGCCGGCGCCAGAGCGCTGAGCGCGCTCGACGTCCTCGGCATGCGGCTCGGCCCGGTCGTGGCGACGCCCACCCGGTGGTCGCTGCTGGTGGCCCCGTACACCCTGGAACGGCTCGGCGAACTGCTGTACGCGAAGGACTGGGTGCCCAGCTCGCTCCGGTTCCACGGTGAGGGCGGCTATCTCGTCCTGCCACCGTCCCGGACCGGCGCGGGCCAGGTCCGCTGGGAGCGCCCCCCCGCGCCGCTCGGGACCCCCGCCTCCCCCTCCGCCACCTCCCCCTCCGCCACCTCCCCCTCCGCCACCTCCCCCTCCGCTCCCGTGTCCCGGGGGCGGACGAAGGGCGGGGCTGTCGCGTCCGGGCCTCCCGCGGTCGCGGCGCCCTGGCTCCCGGACATCGAAGCGGTCCTGGACGCCCTGGTCGAGGCGAGCACCGGCGCTCCGGGCGGCGGTAGCCGGCTCGCCTACTGACGCCCGGGGCAGGCACGTACTGACGCCTCGGGGCAGGCAAGCCGGACGTCCGGCTCACTCGAACGGGTGTGAGCCGGACCCGATCCGCGGTAAACGGGTGCCGGGCGGCCCGGCGGCGCGCATTCCGCCGATATCGTCGCCCCGTCCTCAGGAATTCCGCGAAGTCGCCAGGTGGGGCCACCATGAATCTCCGCATGATCGGTCTCACGGCAGCCGTGGTGTTCGGGTGTCTCGTTCCCCTGGTCGCTTCCGCGGATCCCGCCGTTGCTCCGGATGCCGTATCGGGTGATCCCGCCGACGGGAAATCTTCTGGCGGATCGCCAGAAAGCAGTAGCCCAAAGATTTCTGAGGGTCTATCCGAAGATGATGACGCCGATGCCGACGTCTTTTCTTCGGCCGTGCCGAAATCGCCATCGAGAATGAGCGAAGAGGCAGGTTCCCTGCCCGAGTCTGATCGTACGGACGTGGCGGCGGCGCGGTGCGGCCCCGAGCTGGTCGCACCGGAGGGCGTCGAGGCGCAGACCTGCGTCATGACCGAGGGCGACGAGACCTGGGCGCGCACCTATTACCGGAACGCGACGGGTGAGGAACTCCGGCCCGTACTCACGCTGCTGGGGCCGGGCGGGCGGACCGTGGAGCTGCACTGCGCGCCGGCCGCGCACGACGAGCCGGGCACCTGCGAGACGCCGCGCGTCCCCTCCTCGGGTGGGCCACGGTCCGCCACGGCGGTGGCGGAGTTCGTGGGCGCGGGGCCGGTGGACGAGGCGCCGCTGCTGCTCCGCGCCGGATCCGAACGGGCGCCGGGAGCCGAGGACTGACCGAGGCGGGCCGAAGGGCCAAGGCCGGAGAGCCAAAGAAAGGGGGGGCGAGGGGGGCGTACGGTCGCCGCGCCCGGGGGTGTCACAGGGCGGGCCGCAGCCGGAAACGAGGACGCCCGGTCGCTGGCGACGGGGGATGCACCAGCGACCGGGCTTCTAGAACCGTAACAAGAGATCTGCCGTTCGCAAATTCGATCTCGCCTGTAGGGACGCCGATTTACTTGCGAGTACGGCGAGTTGTGACGCGGGTCACCGCCTGTGGCGCCCGGTCGTCACCGTCAGCTGAGGGTCACCTGGCGGTTGGTGAGACCACCCCGGGCGCGGCGTTCCTCGGCGGTGAGCGGGGCGTCGGACGCGAGCGCCGTCGCCAGTCGCTCGGCGAACGCGACGGCGGGCTTCTCGCACGCCTCGGCGCCCATCGAGCTCGGCAGGTCCCAGACGGGGACCACGAGCCCGTGCGCCCGGAACGAGCCGACCAGGCGGGTGTCGTCGCCCAGCGAGGAGGTGCCCGCGGCGTGCAGCCGGGCGAGCGCGTCGAGGAGCTTCTCCTCGGGGTGCGGCATGACCCAGCGCAGGTGGTTCTTCTCCGGGGTCTCGCACCAGTACGCGGCGTCGACGCCGGACAGCAGCGTCGTCGGGATCGCGGCGGCGTTCGCGCGCTCCAGCGATGCGGACACCTCCGGTGTGGCGTTCTCCGCGTCCGGCACCCAGAACTCGAACCCGGAGTGCACGTCCGGCTCGAAGACGGCGTCCGGGGCGAGGAGGTCCTGGAGGCGCGGACCGTCGGCCGGTACGCGGCGGGCGGTGACCGGGGAGCCGGGCTCGGCCTCCAGGGCGCGCTGGAGGGTGTCCGCGAGGTCGCGGCTGAGGTCGCCGGAGGAGGTGTCGTTCTGCAGGGCGAGCAGGACGGAACCGTCGTCGCGGCGCAGCGCCGGCCAGGCCATCGGCAGGACCGTGGCGAGCGTCACCGACGGAACTCCCTCGGGCAGCCCGTCCTTGAGGGTCAGTTCGACGGTGGCGGCGGGCACCAGCTCGCGCAGCGCGACCCAGTCGCACTCGCCCGCGAGTCCCTCGAAGGGGCGGTGCACGAGCTCGGTCACGGCATGGGCGGCGGCGCGTCCGTGACACGCCTTGTAACGGCGGCCCGATCCGCACGGGCAGGGCTCACGGGCCCCGACGACCGGGATCTCACCGTCCTTGAGCTGCTGCTTCCCGGCCTTGGACTGAGGGCGCTTCTTGGCCATGGTGGGCATTCTCCCGATTGCGACAGTGCGGACTCGGCGCGAGCCTAGCCGCCCGGGGAGCCTCGCCCGTCCCACGTGCGCGCCCGGCCCGTGCCGTCCGCGCGCTCAGTCGACGTGGTGCGTGCGCTCAGCCGACGTCGTCGAAGGCCTCGGAGAAGTCCAGGCCCTCGAACCCGGTGAGCCCACCGACTCCGTTCGCATCGGAGCCGTTGGAGCTGTGGGAGCCGTTGCTGCCACGACTGCCGTTGCCGCCGACGCCGGGCGGCTTCTTCGAGGAGACCAGGGCCCAGACGGTGACCTCGCCGGACGAGTCGTCCCGTACACCCCACTCCTGGGCCAGGGCGCTGATGATGTTGAGGCCCCGGCCGCCGCGTGCCGTCACCGAAGGGGTGGCCGGAACCGGGCGGGTCGGGCCGCCGCCGTCCGTGACCTCCACGGTGAGCGCGCCGCCGGTGTCCACCCGCCAGGCGGCGCGGATGTCCCCGTCGCCGACGTCGGTGTGCCGTCCCAGGGGCCTGCCGTGTCGGCAGGCGTTGCTGAGAAGTTCGGAAAGGATCAGAACGGCGTCGTCGACGACCGCGTCCGACACCCCGTTGCCGCGCAACTGCTCACGCATCCGGTGTCGAGCCTGCCCCACGCCGGCAGGGCCATGAGGAATGGCCATGCTCGACGACGCGGGCACTTCTTGTGCCACCACCAACGCCACCCCCGAGACCTCCTTTGCCCCACGCCACGGGTTGGATGCCCCACTGAGCTGGACCGGAAACCGGCCGATGCACTGCCGGTGACGCACTCGTAACGATCGAACGCGCAGCGAATGCGCCGGTGCACACCCCGTAACGACCGAGGTCGGAGGCCTGACGGGGCCTTATCCGTACTAAATGCGGCCCAGTTGGGACAGAACCTGCTTCGGACGGTTGGTGATGATCGCCTCGACGCCGAGTTCGGCGCAGAGTTCGACGTCGGCCGGTTCGTTCACGGTCCACACGTGCACCCGGTGCCCCGCACGGTGCAGCCGTTCGATGTATCCGGGGTGGCTGCGCACGATCCGCATGCCGGGTCCGGCGATCCGGGACCCGGCGGGCAGCCGCCCGTCACGCATCCGGGGCGAGACGAACTGCATCAGGTAGACCGTGGGCAGCGTGGGAGCGGCCGCTTGGACGCGGTGGAGGGAGCGGGCGGAGAAGCTCATGACGCGGATGGGCGAGGGCCCTTCGGCGGGCGGATCGGCCAGCCCGAAGCGCTTCAGCAGATGCAGGAGCCGCTCCTCGACCTGCCCGGCCCAGCGGGTGGGGTGCTTCGTCTCGATGGCCAGCTGCAGCGGCCGCCCGGTGGCCCGTACCTCGGTGAAGAGCTCCAGGAGCCGTTCCAGGGTGAGTACGGAGGTGAGCTCGCCCGGCACCGGATCCCAGTCGGGCGACTCCTCGCGGTCCTTCCAGGAGCCGAAGTCGAGGGCGGCGAGGTCGGCGAGCTCCAGCGCCGACACGGCGCCGCGCCCGTTGGACGTACGGTTCACCCGCCGGTCGTGGACGCAGACGAGCTGGCCGTCGGCGGTGAGCCGGACATCGCATTCCAAGGCGTCGGCACCGTCCTCGATCGCCTTGCGATAGGCGGCCAGGGTGTGCTCGGGGGCATCGTCGGATGCCCCGCGATGGGCGACGACCTGGATGGAGGTGTGCGCGCTGCGCTGCCGTGCGTGGGTCACCCGGGCCATGGTGTCACCGCCGCGGGGGTGGCTGAGCACATGTCACCCTGGAGGTCTGTTTTGTCGGATGTAAAGATTGGTGTGCGGATGCACAGGTCCTGCTTACAGTGGCCCGACGTGTTGTGGGAAAAGCTGACCGTAGACACGTGCACAGCGGATTTCTTGCCGAACGCCGACTGGATGCCGAGTGGAACCGAGGAGTAAAGAGCTGTGAGCACCGAGAACGAGGGCAACGAGGACCACGCGGTACCGGCCGTGCCGTCCGTTCCGTCCGCACCTCCCGTGCCGGCCGACACTCCTGAACCGGCGACCGGCGAGGCCCCGACTCCGCCGGCGGCGGCGGCCCCGGCCGGGGACACCGCGCAGGAGGCGACGCACGACCCCGCGCAGGACACCGCGCGCCTTCCCCTGCACGACACCGGCGCGCCGGAGACCGCACCGGGCGCCCCGGCGCACGCCGATGCGCCGCGCCACGACCCGACGCACCAGGGCTCGCCGGCCTCCCCGGCCTCGCCGGGAGCTCCGGCCACGCCCGCGTACGCCCAGGGCGCGCACCCGACGCCGTCGCAGCCGCCGCAGCAGCCCCAGCACTCCCCGTACGGTGCGACGCCCGGTTACGGAGCGGAGCCCGGGCTTCCCCCGGGCGCGGTCTCCTGGCCGCCGCCCCCGCCCGCCGTCCCGTCGTACGCCGGCGGGGACGCCGGTCACGGGTCCGGTCACGCGTCCGGCGGTATCGGCGGCGGCAGCGGTCACGGCCCGGTCTGGGGCGCTCCGGTCCCGCCCGGCTCCGAGTCCCCGGGCAAGAAGAGCGGCAGGGGCCGGGGCAGCGGTCTGGTGGCGGCCGTGGCCGTAGCGGCGCTCGTCGCGGGCGGCATCGGCGGAGCCCTCGGCTACTGGGCGGCGGACCGCAATGACAACGGGAACTCCGGCGGCTCGACGACCATCTCGGCGTCGGACACCCCGAGGGACCTGAAGCGCCCGGCGGGCACGGTGGCCGGAGTCGCGGCGAAGGCGCTCCCCAGCGTGGTCACCATCGACGCGCAGGGCGGCGACGGCGAGGGCGGCACGGGCACCGGCTTCGTGTACGACAAGGAAGGCCACATCCTCACCAACAACCACGTGGTGGCCTCCGCCGCGGAGTCCGGCGAGCTGTCGGCGACCTTCTCCGACGGCAAGAAGTACGCCGCCGAGGTGGTCGGCCGGGCCCAGGGCTACGACGTGGCCGTACTGAAGCTGAAGAACCCGCCCGCGGGCCTGACGCCCCTCCCGCTCGGCAACTCGGAGAGCGTGGCGGTCGGCGACTCGACGATCGCGATCGGCGCGCCCTTCGGCCTGTCCAACACGGTCACCACGGGCATCATCAGCGCGAAGAACCGCCCGGTGGCGTCCGGGGACGGCCAGAGCAACAAGAACTCCTACATGAGCGCCCTGCAGACCGACGCCTCGATCAACCCGGGCAACTCCGGCGGCCCGCTGCTGGACGCGACGGGCGCGGTCATCGGCATCAACTCCGCGATCCAGTCGACCGGCGGCGGCCTCGGCCAGTCTCAGGCCGGCTCCATCGGTCTCGGCTTCGCGATCCCGATCAACCAGGCCAAGAACGTCGCCGAGCAGCTGATCAAGACCGGCGAGCCGGTCTACCCGGTGATCGGCGCGACGGTGACGATGGAGGAGAAGACGGGCGGCGCGGCCATCTCCGCCGAGGGCGCGGGCGGCACCCCCGCCGTCACCCCGAACGGCCCGGCGGCCAAGGCGGGCCTGAAGGCGGGCGATGTGATCACGAAGTTCAACGACACCGTGATCGACAGCGGCCCGACCCTGATCGGCGAGATCTGGACCCGCAAGCCGGGCGAGAAGGTGACCCTGACGTACGAGCGCGACGGCAAGACGGCCACGGCCGAAGTCACCCTGGGCCAGCGCGAGGGCGACAGCTGACCGGCTAGGCTGTCCCACGCGTCGAACGGGCCCCACGCGGGCCTGACGGCCCATCGGCTTGCACAGCGACGGGGCCGCCGACGCGGGGTGGGTTGCCCGAGCGGCCTAAGGGAACGGTCTTGAAAACCGTCGTGGCAGCGATGTCACCGTGGGTTCAAATCCCACACCCACCGCCAGGTGTGCGGCCCCCGACCGGGAGATTCGGTCGGGGGCCGTCCGCGTGTGCGTCGTCCGCCGGGGAGGGGCGCTGCCGTCGAGGCCGCCGTGGCGCCCGGCGGACAGGGGCTGACCGGCGTGGTTTCCCCTGGGCTCTCGGCCGTAGCGTGGGCCACCGGCGAGGCTCGGCGGGTGGAGCCGGGTGGAGCCGGGGAGCCGGGCTGTTCGGGAGGGTGTGGCCCTCCGGGCTACTCCGCCGGGACCGGCCCGAGTGCGCCCAGGACGGCGGGGGCGTCCTTCCTCCGCGTGACGACGAGGACCGGTACGCCGTTGTCCTCGCATTCCAGGACCACCGCCCGGCCGTCGTAGTCGGGGCGGCCCGGGGGGTCCGTCAGGTAGGGCGGGCGGACGCGGAGCGGGGTCAGGGTGCGCGGGGCGGCCTTGCGGTGGAAGACGCCGGTGGGGTCGGGGGTCGTGGCCAGGACGCCGGGGGCCGCGGCCAGGTAGCCGGCGCTGCCCGCGTACGGGACCTCGCCCATGATCACGCCGGGGAAGCACACCTCCCCGGTCAGCACGGACGGCTTCAGCGCGATCGTGTCGTCGCCGCGGTTGCGCCGGCGCAGGAACGGTACGGCCAGGGCGCAGACCGCCAGCACCACCACGGCGGCCAGGCCGGTGAGTTGCAGCGCCTCGCCGATGCCGTCGGTCAGCCAGGGAGCCAGCGCGCCGAACGCGGCGAGGAACGTGCCGCCGGTGATCGTGAGGCCGACCTGCCAGGAGTAGGCCCTGACCGAGCGCCGCATGGTCCAGGCCATCGCGGCCGCGCCCGCCAGGAACGCCGACCCGTAGATGCCCAGGCCCAGACCGAGGGTGAGGGGTATCCGGTAGGCGCCGCGCGGGTCCGCGTTCGTGGGGCGGCGCTCGGACGCGAAGTCGACGTACCGGATCTGCCCCTGCCAGTAGGTGACCTCGACCCCCTCTCCCGGCCGGGCGACCGGGTACTGCCTCGGGCTGCCGTCGATCCGGGTGCGGGTGGACGTTCCGTCGGCCTCGGTGATGTACAGCCAGTACGACGGTGACTTGCTCCTCGTCACCCTCTCGGTGCGGTCGATCACCGCCGTGACCGTGCGCAGGCAGTCGGCGTCGCCGCGGACCGGGGCGGGGCAGTCGGCCGCCGCGGTGAAGGCGCGCTCCCTGTCGCGGGAGCCCGGCGTGGTGACGAGGAGCAGCCAGGCCGCCACCAGCGCGAATGCGGTGCCCAGGATCAGGCCGGGCCGCACTCCCGAACGGCGCCTCGCGCTGGGGTTGTTGCTCGGTCTCGGGGTCACTTTGCGCATTCTGCCGCTGTGGGAGCGGAAACGACATGGGCGATTCCTGCATGACCAGCCCCTTCCTGTTGCCGGGAAGCGGCAGCAAGGAGCCGCAGGACGGCGACGGCCGGAGGACCGGTTCCGTCAGGCCGCGCCGTCCCTTTCCCCGCCCCGCCCCGACGTCAGTCGTGCCGCCGAGGCGATCGCGGCGCGGGCCTCGGGTTCCGGCAGTCCGGTGCGGACGGCGGCGGCGGTGAGCGCGTCCGCCAACGCGTCGCCGAAGCCGTGTTCGTAGGCGCGGCAGGCCGCCCAGAACAGGCGGGTGTTGCGCTGGCCCTCGTGGGCGGCGAGCACGAACTGGATCAGGCCCTCGCCCCGGCGGGCCGGGGTGGTGCCCGCGCCCCCGGCGGTCGCGGGCGCGGGCGCGCGGCGCGGCTGGGCCAGGAGGCGGAGCAGGGCGCGGGGGCACGGGGCCGGGGTGAGGTGGGCGGTGCCGGGGGCCAGGCGGTAGCGGCCGTGGGCGGTGACCGAGCCGGGGCCGACCAGGTAGCCGCCGCTGCCGCGGATGTCGATGCCCGGGGCGAGGCGGCCGGCGGAGTTGGGGACCGTCGCGTCGGCGGGGCCGGTCAGCCAGAGGTGGCGGCCGCCGCTCGGGGTGAGCACCGTGACCGTCGGCGGGATGGTGAACAGGTGCTGGAGGGCCAGCTGCCGGAGCGCCCCCGCCGCATCGCTGCCGTACGCGGGGTCCACGTCCAGGTCGATGCCGATCAGGTGGTGCGGGGCGCGTCCGCAGGCGATGCCGTAGCCGGTGGCCCGGGGTGCGGCGGCGAAGAGGGCGCGGACGGCCGCGGGGTCGGTGGTGGCGTCGTGCACCCCGTGTCCCGGCAGCCCGCATTCGCCCCGGCAGTGCGCGGGCGGCCGGTCGCCCCGGTGCGGCGAGCGCAGTGCGGGGAGCTTGGTGGCGGAGAGAGGGATGACGGGGAGGCCGCGCTCGGCGGCGGCCAGGGCGTGGGCGAGGGCCAGGGCGGGGGTCTGCCGGTCGGTGGTGGCCATGCAGCCATTTTCGTACAAGTGTTCGAGGAAAGGAAGAGGGGCGAGGTGGGGCCGGGCTGAGGTGCCCGGGAAGTGCCGGGTGGCGTAACGCTTCTCCCCGGGCGCCCCAAGGGGTCGTCGGGTCCGCCTCGCTGACCTGGACTTTCGTGTGGCATAGGAGGTTTATCCGCTCTTCGTCATGCGTGAGAGGGAATCGGGAGGTGATGAGGGGTTCGTCGGGGATGTGCTGGGCAATTCTGGTCTCGCGACGTTGTGAACAGCACCGGGGTGGTCGGCCAACTCCCCCGGAACCAGCCGAATATGAAGCCGCAATTCCGTTTCCTGGAGGAAATGACATGGCAAGCATCCGTACCGCTCGTGCCCTCGCCGCTGTCGCCGCTCTGCCCCTGACCATCGCGCTCTGCGGCGGGGTCGCCATGGCGGACAACGGTTCCTTCGCGAACGACGGATCGAACGCGGCGGTGGCGACGGTCGGCGGCAGCGGTGTCGGCGGCAACAACTCCGGCAACTCGGCCACGACCCAGCAGCAGGCCGTCGGCACCGGCGCCTCGAACCAGAACACGTCCGCCCAGGTGAGCAACTCGGCCTTCGTGCCGATCGACCAGTCGGACCACAGTGTCGCGGTGAACTTCACGCCCTTCTTCTGGTGATGCCTCTGGTGATGCCCCTGGTGGTGGCCCTGGTGATGCACCCCAGGTGACACGGTCGTCGGGACCTCCCGGGGGGTGGGTTCCGGCGGACTGAACGGCAGCCCGCGTGACGGCACTTCGGTGTCCTCGCGCGGGCTGCCGCCGTCTTGACAGGGGCCCCACATCTGACGGACAGTCAGAAACGTCGGAGCGTGGGTCGTCGTCGGTCGCCGGAACGCAGGCCGGAGCGCTTCGGCGCTCTGCGTCCACAGCTCTGGAGGCCCCTCCCGTGCATCTCGCTCCGACCGAACGCCAGCAGCGGCTCCGGGCCGAACTCCGTTCGTATTTCCGTGCGCTGATGTCCGAAGCGGCGGACCGCCGGAAGGACGGCGAGCAGCGGCGGCTGCTCCGCCGCATCGGCGCCGACGGACTGCTCGGTCTCGGCTGGCCCGAGGAGTACGGCGGCCAGGGCCGGGGCCCCGACGAGCAGTTCGTCTTCTTCGACGAGGCGTACCGGGCCGGCGCCCCCGTCTCCATGGTCACGCTCAACACCGTCGGCCCGACCCTGATGGCGTACGGGACCGAGGAGCAGAAGGCGTACTTCCTGCCCCGCATCCTCGGCGGCGACCTCGTCTTCGCGATCGGCTACAGCGAGCCCGAGGCCGGTACGGACCTGGCGGCGCTGCGGACCCGTGCCGTGCGGGACGGCGACGACTGGGTCATCGACGGCCAGAAGATCTTCACCAGCAACGCCCAGCAGGCGGACTGGATCTGGCTCGCCTGCCGTACGGACTCCGAGGCCCCCAAGCACCGGGGCATCTCGATCATCCTGGTGCCCACCGACGACCCCGGCTTCTCCTGGACGCCGATCGGGACCGTGGGCGGGCTGACCACGACGGCCACCTACTACGACGGCGTACGCGTCCCCGCCACCAACCTCGTCGGCACCGAGAACGAGGGCTGGAAGCTCATCACCAGCCAGCTCAATCACGAACGCGTCGCCCTGGCCGCCATCGGCATGCAGGCCGAGGACTTCTACGAGGAGGCCCTCGCCCATGCCCGTACCCCCGATCCCCTGACCGGGCGCCGCCGGATCGACGAACCATGGGTGCGCGCCCGGCTCGCGGAGGCGTACGCCCGGCTCGCGGCGACGCGCCTGCTGAACTGGCGGCTGGTCGACGCCGTCGGCGCCGGTGCACCGGCCCCCGGAGAGGCCAGCGGGGTGAAGTTCGCGGGCACCGAGAGCGCGGTCGAGGTCTACCGGATGTGCCAGGAGGCCGTCGGGGACGCTGCTCTGCTCCGGGCCGGTTCTCCCGGCTGCTTCGGGCCCGGCGGTGAGCTGGAGCGGATGAACCGCGCCGCGCAGATCAACACCTTCGGGGGTGGCGTCGGCGAGGTGCAGCGCGAGATCGTCGCGACCGCCCGGCTCGGGATGACCCGGGGCAAGCGATGAGCGGGCGGGAGGACGAGGGACTGGGGCCGGGTCCGGGACCGGGGCAGGGGCAGGGGCAGGGGCAGGAGAACGACGAGCTGTACGAGCGGCTCAGCGCCTTCGCCGGCCGCGCCGCCGCCACCGCGGGGCGGGGCAGGGACCCGGTCAACGCGCCGATGATCCGGCACTGGTGCGAGGCGATGGGCGACACCTCGGCCGCCTACCGGGGCCCGGACGCCGTCGCTCCGCCGACCATGCTCCAGGCGTGGACGATGGGCGGGCTGTCCGGGCACACGGAGGGCACGGGCCGCTCGGCCGCGTACGACGAGATGTTCGACCTGCTCGACGGCGCCGGCTACACCTCCGTCGTCGCCACCGACTGCGAGCAGGAGTATCTGCGGCCGCTGCGTCCCGGCGACCGGATCACCTTCGACACCGTCATCGAGTCCGTCTCCCCGCGCAAGACGACCAAACTCGGCACCGGCTACTTCGTCACGACCCGCACGGACGTTCGCGCCGACGGCGAACCCGCCGGGACGCACCGCTTCCGGATCCTCAAGTACCGGCCCGCGCGGCGGAAGAAGGACCCGCCTCTCCGCCCACGCCCCGTGATCAACCGCGACAACGCCGGCTTCTGGGCCGGCGTCGCCGAACACCGGCTCCTCATCCAGCGCTGCACCGACTGCGCGACCCTGCGCCTGCCCTGGCTGCCCGGCTGCAACGCCTGCGGAGGCGCGGAGTGGGACACGGTCGAGGCATCCGGCGAAGGCACGGTCTTCAGCCATGTCGTGATGCACCACCCGCCGTTCCCCGCCTTCAGCCCCTCTGGCGAGGGCGGACCGTACGCCGTCGCGCTGGTCGAACTGGCCGAGGGCGTCCGCATCGTCAGCAACGTGATCGGTGTGCCGTACGACAAGGTCCGCGTCGGCATGCCCGTACAGCTGGAGTTCCTCGTCACGGACCCCGAACTGGAACTGCCGGTGTTCCGGGCGAGCGAAGGCGGTTGAGATGGACTTCACCCCGAGCGAGGAGCAGTCCGCCGCACAGGGTCTTGCCGCGCGGATCTTCGGCGACCTGTCCACGCACGAGCGGCTGGTGGCAGCCGGTACGGGCACGGACGCGGAGCTGTGGAAGGAGCTGTGCGCGGCGGGGCTGCCCGGTGCGGTCGAGGACGTCGGGCTGCTCGGCCTCGTCCTGCTCCTGGAGGAACAGGGCCGGACCACCGCCCAGGTCCCGTTCGCCGCGACCTGTGTGTACGGGCTGCTCGCCGTCGCCGAGCACGGTACGGCGGAGCAGCGCGAGCGTCTGCTGCCCGGTCTGCGCGACGGTACGGAGGTGGCGACGGGCGCCTTTCCGGCGCGGGGCGGCGTACACCTCGCGGACGGTGCGCTGCGCGGGGCCGTGCCCTGGGTGCCCTGGCTGCGCGACGCCACCCAGGTGCTGGTGGCGGACGCCGAGCGCGGTCTATGGATGATCCGGACCGGCGATCCGGGCGTCGCCGTGGTGCCGGTGGAGACGACCGCGCCCTGGGCGGCGGGGCGCCTCGTTCTCGACGGCGTACGCGGGGAGCGGCTCGGCGACGGGCAAGGGGCGGAGGGGGCGGAGGGGGCGTACGCGGCGGTCCTCGCCACCGCCCGTACCGCTTTCGCGGGGCTCCAGGCCGGGGTGTGCGCCGGCTCGCTCGCCCGCGCGGTCCACCACACCGTCACCCGTGAGCAGTTCGGGCGTCCGCTCTCCACCAACCAGGGCGTCCTGCTCCGCGCCGCCGACGCCCACATGGACACCGAGGCGATCCGGGTCACCGTGTACGAGGCGGCCTGGCGGCACGACGAACAACAGGCGTGCGAGGCACAGGCGTTGACCGCCGCCTGGTGGGCATCGGAGGCGGGCAAGCGGGTCGTCCACGCGGGCCAGCACCTGCACGGCGGCACCGGCGCCGACCTCGACCACCCGGTCCACCGGCACTTCCTCTGGGGCCGCCAGCTCGACGCGTACCTCGGCTGCGGAGGCGAAGTCCTGGAGGAGCTGGGCCTGTTGCTCGCGGACGGCCGTGACGGCCGTCAGGAGGACGCGTCATGACGCACACCCATCGTGTCGGCGACGAGCTGCCGCCCCTGGACATCCCGCTGACCCGGACCCTCATCGTCGCCGGGGCCATCGCCTCCCGCGACTACCAGGACGTGCACCACGACGCGGACCTGGCCCGGGAGAAGGGCTCCCCCGACATCTTCATGAACATCCTCACCACCAACGGGCTCGTCGGCCGCTACATCACCGACCACTTCGGCCCCACCGCCGTCCTCCGCAAGGTCGCGATCCGCCTCGGAGCCCCCAACTACCCGGGTGACGTCATGCGGTTGACCGGACGCATCACCGAAGTAACCGAAGTAATCGACGTAACCGACGCAGCAGCTGGAGAACCCGCCGTAGCGACCGTCCAGGTCATCGGCGACAACGGCATCGGCCGCCACGTCACTGGCACGGTCACCGTGGCCCTCCCCCGGAAGAGCGGTAGTGGAACATGAGCATCCGCAGAGCCGACTCGCTCGGCGGGAAGGCGGCGATCGTCGGCATCGGGGCCACCGAGTTCTCCAAGGACTCCGGCCGCAGCGAACTGAAGCTGGCCGTCGAGGCCGTCCGCGCCGCCCTCGATGACGCCGGTCTCACCCCCGCCGACGTCGACGGGCTCGTCACCTTCACCATGGACACCAGCCCCGAGATCACCGTCGCGCAGGCGGCCGGCATCGGCGAGCTGTCGTTCTTCTCCCGGATCCACTACGGCGGCGGCGCGGCCTGCGCCACCGTGCAGCAGGCCGCCCTCGCGGTGGCGAGCGGGATCGCGGACGTCGTCGTCTGCTACCGGGCCTTCAACGAACGCTCCGGCCGCCGCTTCGGCTCCGGCGTCCAGCGGCGCGAACCCACCGCGGAGGGCACGGCGCTCGGCTGGAATCTGCCGTACGGGCTGCTCACCCCGGCCTCCTGGGTGGCGATGGCGGCCCAGCGCTACCTGCACGCGTACGGCCTCGGCCCGGAGGTCTTCGGGCACGTGGCCGTGGTCGACCGGCGCCACGCGGCGCGGAACCCGGCGGCGTACTTCCACGGGAAGCCGATCACACTCGCCGACCACGCCGCATCCCGCTGGATCGTGGAGCCGCTGCGGCTGCTCGACTGCTGCCAGGAGACGGACGGCGGTCAGGCCCTCGTCGTCACCAGCGTGGAACGCGCCCGCGACCTGCCCCGGCCGCCCGCCGTCGTCGTCGCGGCGGCGCAGGGCGCGGGCCGGTCGCAGGAGCAGATGACGAGCTTCTACCGGGACGGGCTGACGGGCCTGCCGGAGACCGCCGTGGTCGCCCGGCAGCTCTGGCGCAGTTCCGGGCTGACCCCGGCCGACATCGACGTGGGCATCCTCTACGACCACTTCACCCCGTTCGTCCTGATGCAGCTGGAGGAGTTCGGCTTCTGCGGCCCGGGGGAGGCGGGTGACTTCGTCGCGGCGGACGCCCTGCCCCTGAACACCCATGGGGGTCAGCTGGGGGAGGCGTACCTCCATGGGATGAACGGCATCGCGGAGGCCGTCCGGCAGATCCGGGGCACCTCGGTGAACCAGGTGGCGGGGGCGGCGAGGTCGCTGGTCACGGCCGGTACGGGCGTCCCGACGTCCGGCCTGGTGCTCGGTGCGGACGGCTGAACGGCGGTGCCCGGTACCCGGGGGCGTCCGGGGGCTCTCGGGGCTGGACCCTGACGGTCGCGCCGAGGTCCGTCCACCTTCAGGAGGTGCAGGGTGTACGCCCCCTACAACCTGAGGCGGACGGCGCTTCGGGACTTGGGGGCGATCCCCTCGGCGACGCTCGCTCCTAGCGTTGAGTACATGACCACGCCAGTCTGCACGGGCGCCTCCAGGGCGGCCTCTGCCACCGCCGCCGGCCACCCCCACACGCCCTACGCGTCGTTCTCCTCGTACGTACGGGCCCGGGGACCGGTCCTGCTGCGTACCGCGCGCTCGCTCACCGCGAACCCGTGCGACGCGGAGGATCTGCTGCAGACCGCGCTCGCCAAGACGTACGTCGCGTGGGAGCGGATCGAGGACCATCGGGCGCTGGACGGCTATGTGCGCCGGGCCCTGCTGAACACCCGCACCTCGCAGTGGCGCAAGCGCAAGGTCGACGAGTTCGCCTGCGAGGAGCTGCCCGAGCGGGAGACCTTCCCGGCGCCGGACCCGGCCGAGCAGCAGTCGCTGCACGACGCGATGTGGCGTGCGGTGCTCAAGCTCCCGGACCGCCAGCGCGCGATGGTCGTGCTGCGCTACTACGAGGACCTGAGCGAGGCCCAGACGGCCGAGGTGCTCGGCGTATCGATCGGCACGGTCAAGAGCGCCGTCTCCCGCGCCCTCGGCAAGCTCCGCGAGGACCCGGAACTGACGCCGGTCCGCTGATCGGAGACGGCCCGGTCCGCTGATCGGAGACGGCTCGGTCCGCTGATCAGGATCATCGGGCACGCTCCGCCACAGGGGTCCCGGACAGGAATTTTCTCCCGTGAGTAGTGACATACCGCGTGGTATGTGCGCAGAATCAGCGGAACCTTACTGCCGCGTAGCGCCTACCGGGAGGACGCCGTGCTGAGCACCATGCAGGACGTACCGCTGACTGTCACCCGCATCCTGCACCACGGGATGACGATCCATGGGAAGTCGCAGGTCACGACCTGGACCGGCGAACCCGAGCCGCACCGTGTCACTTTCGCCGAGATCGGCGCACGCGCCACCCGGCTGGCCAACGCGCTGCGCGACGAGCTGGGCGTCGACGGCGACCAGCGGGTCGCCACGCTCATGTGGAACAACGCGGCCCATGTCGAGGCCTACCTCGCCATTCCCTCCATGGGGGCCGTGCTCCACACCCTCAACCTCCGGTTGCCGCCCGAACAGCTCGCCTGGATCGTCAACCACGCGGACGACAAGGTGGTGATCGTCAACGGCTCGCTGCTGCCGCTCCTCGTGCCGCTGCTGCCCCACCTGCCGAGCATCGAGCACATCGTCGTGTCCGGGCCGGGGGACCGTTCGGGTCTCGCCGGGGTCGCGCCGCGCGTGCACGAGTACGAGGAACTGATCGCGGACCGCCCCACCACGTACGACTGGCCGGAGCTGGACGAACGCCAGGCCGCGGCGATGTGCTACACCTCCGGCACCACGGGCGACCCCAAGGGCGTCGTCTACTCGCACCGCTCGATCTACCTGCACTCGATGCAGGTCAACATGACCGAGTCGATGGGGCTGACCGACAAGGACACCACCCTCGTCGTCGTGCCCCAGTTCCATGTGAACGCCTGGGGCCTGCCGCACGCCACGTTCATGAGCGGCGTCAACATGCTCATGCCGGACCGCTTCCTGCAGCCCGCCCCGCTCGCCGACATGATCGAGCGCGAGCGCCCGACGCACGCGGCCGCGGTCCCCACCATCTGGCAGGGCCTGCTCGCCGAGGTCACCGCCAACCCGCGCGACCTCACCTCCATGGCCAACGTGACCATCGGCGGCGCGGCCTGTCCGCCCTCGCTGATGGAGGCGTACGACAAGCTCGGCGTCCGGCTCTGCCACGCCTGGGGCATGACGGAGACCTCGCCGCTGGGCACCATGGCCCACCCGCCCGCCGGGCTGAGCGCCGAGGAGCAGTGGCCCTACCGGGTCACCCAGGGCCGCTTCCCCGCCGGGGTCGAGGCGCGGCTGGTCGGCCCGGCGGGCGAGCACCTGCCGTGGGACGGCGAGTCGGCCGGTGAGCTGGAGGTCCGGGGTCCCTGGATCGCCGCCGCCTACTACGGAGGCGCCGACGGCGAGCACCTGCGCCCCGAGGACAAGTTCAGCGAGGACGGCTGGCTGAAGACCGGCGACGTCGGTGTGATCAGCACCGACGGCTTCCTCACCCTCACCGACCGGGCCAAGGACGTCATCAAGTCGGGCGGCGAGTGGATCTCCAGCGTGGAGCTGGAGAACGCGCTGATGGCCCACCCGGACGTCGCGGAGGCGGCCGTCGTCGCCGTGCCGGACGAGAAGTGGGGCGAGCGGCCGCTCGCGACCGTCGTGCTCAAGGAGGGCGCCACGGGAACCGACTACGAGGCGCTGAAGGCGTTCCTCGCCGAGTCGGGCATCGCCAAGTGGCAGCTGCCGGAGCGCTGGTCGGTGATCGACGCCGTGCCGAAGACGAGCGTCGGCAAGTTCGACAAGAAGGTGATCCGCAAGCAGTACGCGGAGGGCGAGCTGGACGTCACCCAGCTCTGAGATCCGGTCCGCTGGTTTCACGTGAAACAGGGCGGGGGCGGTACGGGAATCCCGTACCGCCCCCGCCCTGTTCTGCTTTGGCTTTGCGTGCGGCTAATTGGTGCCGATCTTCGCCAGCAGGTCGACGATCCGCGACTGGACCTCGTCGCTGGTCGACCGTTCTGCCAGGAAGAGAACGGTTTCGCCCGATGCGAGCCGCGGCAGCTCCGCATGATCCATCCCGGCCGAGGTGTAGACGACCAGCGGGGTGCGGTTCAGCTGTCCGTTGGCCCGCAGCCAGTCGATGATCCCGGCGCGTCGGCGACGTACCTGCATCAGATCCATCACCACGAGGTTCGGCCGCATCCGGCCCGCCAGGTCGACGGCCTCGCTGTCCGTCGCGGCGCGCGCCACCTGCATGCCGCGCCGCTCCAGGGTCTGCGTCAGCGCCACCGCGATCTCCTCGTGCTCCTCGATCAGGAGCACCCGCGAGGGATGCTGCTCGCTGTCGCGCGGGGCCAGCGCCTTGAGCAGGACGGCCGGGTCGGCTCCGTACGCCGCTTCCCGGGTCGCCTGCCCCAGACCGGCGGTGACCAGCACCGGGACCTCGGCCGCGACGGCCGCCTGGCGCAGCGACTGCAACGCGGTACGGGTGATGGGCCCGGTCAGCGGGTCGACGAAGAGCGCGGCGGGGAACGCGGCGATCTGGGCGTCGACCTCCTCGCGGGAGTTCACGATCACCGGACGGTAGCCCCGGTCGCTGAGCGCCTGCTGGGTCGGGACGTCGGGAGCGGGCCAGACCAGCAGCCGGCGCGGGTTGTCCAGCGGCTCGGGCGGCAGCTCGTCGTCGACCGGGTGCGGGTGCGGCCGGTTGGCGACCTCGACCGCGCCCCCGGGTCCGTCCAGCGGCTCGGGCCCCTCGGCGCCCTCGTCGGGCGCCCCTATGGCGTACGCGCGCCCCTCCGCGACGGGCGGCGCGAGCAGCTGACCCTCGCCGTAGGAGGCGCCGGGCCCGCCCTGCGCCGGCTGACCGGGGTGTCCGGTCTCCTGTACCGGGCCCTGGGGCGGGGCCGGGTTCTGCGGAGACCCGGGCACGGGAACAGGCGCGGGTGCGGGCGCGGGAGTACCGGGAGTGCCCGGCCGGTCCTGCGGGGGCGGGGCCTGCCGGCCGTCGGCGGTCCGGGCCGGGGCGCGGTCGGCCTCCGGCGGGGCGGCGAGCTTGCGGCGCCGGCCCGCACCGCCGAGGCTCTGGTGCGGCTGGTTCTGCTGGTGCGCGAGGTGCTGGGCGAACGGCACGCCCTGGCCCAGCGTCCGCACGCTGAACGCCCTGCCCTGCGTCGAGTCGGGGTTGCTGCCGTCCGGCATCGGCTCCTCGGCGGGCAGCGGCTGCCGCCGCGCGTCCGGGGCCGGGACGCCCGCGTCACCGTCGGCCGGGTGCGCGACGGCGGCGACGCCGGTGGTGTGGGCGGTCTGCCCGGTGTCGCCCCAGGAGGCGCTCTCCGGCGCCGGACCCGGAGCCTGCGGGAGGCCACCGTCGTATGCGCCGGGCGCGGCCGGGAAGCCCTGCCCGGAGGTTCCGTCGGGCTGCGGGCCGGGGTGCGGCGGGGCGACGGGGTGCGCCTGCGGAGGCGTGTGACCGGCCTCCGGTGCGGTACGCGTGTGGTGCCCGCTCGCCTCGTCGCCGGGCCCCGCAGGCGCGTCGGGGGCGATCGGCGCCCGGTCCGCGTCGGCCGGCGGCAGCGCGAAGGCGGTCCGCGGACCGGCCTCGGCGGCGGTGCGCTCCTGGGCGGCGGCCAGCGCGCGCCGGGCCCGCCGCCCCCCGGGCTGCTGGCTTCCGCTCTGCCGGCTTCCGGGCTCCTGGGACGGCTCCGCGCCCGAGGGACCGCCGTTTCCGCCGCCTGCGCCGTTTCCGGAGGCAAGGGCGGGGAGGGCCAGATTCTCGCCCTCCCGCCGGGCCCGCCGTCCGGTGGGCGGAACGGGCTGCTGCGGGTCCACCGGGACGCCCTGGGGCGGCACGGTCTGCCCGAGCTGCGGACGACCGCCGCCCTGGGCGTTCTCGGCCGCGGTGACGACCGACCCCTCGGAAGGCGCGGCGGGAGCCGAGGACGGGGCGGAGGTCAGGGCCAGTGCCTGCCGCTGCGGTGGCTGAGGCTGCTGCTGCTCCTGTACGGCGGTCCCGGCGTCCTCCGGAACCGCGTCCGGGGCCGGGGCCGTCTCGGCCGGGCTGGGACGGCCACGCCGACGCCCGGACCCCTCGCCCTGCTGGGCGGGGATCAGCTCGGGGGCCTGCTGCTCCTCGGGCGCGGCCGCTCCCCGGCGCGCCCGCCGCCGCCCGGTCGGCTCGACAGCCGGACGGCCGTCAGGAGCGACAGCGGGAGCGGGATCGACAGCGGTAGCGGCAGCGGCAGCCACGGCACCGGCCTCGCCGCCGCCCGTGCTCTCCGGCGTACCGGGTGCACTGCCGGGACTGCCGCCGGGGCTGCCGCCGGGGCTGTCGAGGAACGCGTCGGTGGAGGACCTGCGCGCCCGGCGCCGACCGCCGCTGGTGACGCCCGGCGCTCCGAGCCCCTCGGGCGACGAGGAGGACGCGGCGGGTGCGGGCTCCGGCAGCAGGGCGTTGGTGTCCGCCTCGGGGGGCGCGATCGTGCCGGCCGCGGCGCCGATGGGCAGGTCGAGGACGTACGCGCTGCCGCTCATCCCCGGCATCTCGTGCGTCTGGAGGACCCCGCCGTGCGCCCGGACGATGCCGCGCACGATCGGCTCGTGCACCGGGTCGCCCCCGGCGAACGGCCCGCGCACCTCGATCCGTACGACGTCACCGCGCTGGGCGGCGGCCACGACCACGGTGGAGTCGACATAGCCGCCCCCGGGCACGGCCCGGGTCTTGCCGGTCGAGTCGACACCGCAGACGTCGGCGACGAGATGGGCGATGGCGGTCGCCAGCCGACGCGCGTCGACCTCGGCCTCGATCGGCGGGGCGTGCACGGCGAACTGCGCGCGCCCGGGGCCGATCAGCTCGACCGCCCCGTCGATCCCGCCGGTCACGATCCCCTCGATCATGGCGGGGGCCTTGAGCAGCCCTTCCGTACCCGTGTCGAGGCGCTGGTAGCCCAGCACGTTGTCGACGAGGGTGGTCATCCTGGCGTACCCGGCGGCGAGGTGGTGCAGGATCTGGTTGGCCTCCGGCCACAGCTGACCGGCCGGGTCGGCGGCGAGGGTGGACAGCTCGCCGCGCAGCTCCTCCAGGGGCCCGCGCAGCGAACCGCCGAGGACGGCGGTGAGCTGGGAGTGCTGGGCGCCCAGGGAGGCGAGCAGCTCGGCCTGTCCCTCGACCTCGGCGGCGTACCGCTCGGTCCGGTCGGCGGTCTCGGTGGCGTGGGCCTCGTTCAGCGCCTCCAGTTCGGCGGCGTGCGCCTCCTTGAGGGCGGTGACCTCGGCGGAGTGGCTCGAGGTCAGCTCGGCGACGACGCTCTTGTGCTGCGCCGACAGCTCCTCGTACGGGCGACGGTCGGTGAACGTCATCACCGCGCCGACGAGCTGGTCCCCGTCCCGTACCGGCGCGGTCGTCAGGTCCACCGGCACCTGAGCGCCGCTCTTGGACCACAGCACCTGCCCGCGCACCCGGTGCTTGCGCCCCGACTTGAGGGTGTCGGCGAGCGGGGAGTCCTCGTACGGGAACGGCTCGCCCTCCGCCCGCGAGTGCAGGATCAGCGGGTGCAGCTCCTGGCCGCCGAGGTCGCTGGCCCGGAAGCCGAGGATCTGTGCGGCGGCGGGGTTGACGAGGACGACGCGCCCGTCGGTGTCCGTGCCGACGACGCCCTCGGATGCGGCGCGCAGGATCATCTCGGTCTGGCGCTGCGAACGGGCCAGCTCGGCCTCGGTGTCGACGGTGCCGGAGAGGTCCCGCACGACGAGCATGAGCAGCTCGTCGCCGGTGTAGCTGGAGTGGATGTCGTTGTACGCGGCCTGCCCGCTGTCGAGGCTCGCGCTGGTGACCTCGACGGGGTACTCGTGCCCGTCGGTGCGCCGCGCGGTCATCCGCGTCGGCTTGGTCCTGCCCTGCTCGTCCGCAGCCTCGGGCCGGCGCATCGAACCCGGGATCAGCTTGGAGTCGAACTCCGGCAGCAGATCGAGCAGTCCGCGACCGACGAGCGCGGTGCCCGGGGTCTCGAACATTTCGAGGGCGATGGCGTTGGCGTTGACGACCGTGCCATTGCAATTGACGAGCAGAAGCCCGTCAGGAAGGGCATCGAGTATGGCTGCGAGGCGAGCAGTGCCTCGGGATGGCCTGCTGCTCACGACGACGCTTCCTCCCTGATTACCGCACCTTGCCGACAGCGGGCCCCATCTTGCCCCTCGGGCCGCAGACTGTCACTGGAGGAGTCTAAGGGCAGGGGAGGCCCCGGGGGCGGCGGATGAGGGGGAGCTCTCACCAAGGTTCTGTGCGTGCGGTGTACGCCGCGAGCCGATGGCGTGAGCGTCCGCGCACTCCGTGACGTGCGCGGACGCGCGGCGCGACGCTCCGCCCCGGCCACCGGAAAAGCCCCGTGGCCCTTCGCCGGAGCGAACGCCTTTACGTCCTGACCGAGGGACTATCGAACATCCGGGAGCACCGGCACGAGGCTGTTCCAGCGGGCGATCTCGCAGCCGTCGCGGCGGCTGGCGGTGGTGTCCACGGCCCGGCCCTCCCAGGTGCCCACGATGCGCGCGGTGGCGTCGCCGCCGTGGATCATCGTGCACATCGTGCCCTCGGGGGTCGGCCGGAACAGCTCCTGCCGCCCCGCCCGGGTGGCGCCGGCCTCCGCCAGCCGGTCACAGGCGGCCTGCCCCCGCGGGTGGCTGCCCCCGGTGGGCCCGCACTCCAGCTCGAAGGTGCCGTCGGCCCCGGCGACCCCGGTGTTCTCGACGCTCACGGTGAGCCGTGTACGTACGTTGTCGGCCTCACCGACCCCTGTCCCCTCCCCGCCGTCCAGGAACCCGGGCAGCGGGAGGGGCATGGGCAGCGGCCCGAGGGCGGGCCGGGCGGCGGCGAACGGGCCGGTGGTGGGCACGGCGGAGGGCACCGGACCGGAGGACGCGGGCCCGGAGGCGGTGGCGGTGGACGCCGGCACGGCGGTGGCGAGCGCGGCGAGCGAGACGACGGCGGTGAGGGCGAGACGGCGCAGCATGCGGAGCTCCAGGATCTCTGCAGCACGGTCGGCCACGGGCGGCGGTCACGCACGATCACGGACCCGCCCCGGCACCACGGCTGACGGACGGCTGACGGGCGACGACGACTGACGGAGACCCGGGGCCCCCACCCCTCTCTAACGCGTGCCGCGCCCGGACGTTGCGCCACCACGCCGAACTGCTTTGCCCTGGCCCCCGGAGGCCTAGTAACGTGAACGGCGATTGGTGGCACGACGCTCGACTGTGTCATCATCTGCACGCACCACTCGCGTCCGCGCGAGGAGTGTGGAGGAGGCGTCGCCTAGTCCGGTCTATGGCGCCGCACTGCTAATGCGGTTTGGGTCTTAAAGCCCATCGAGGGTTCAAATCCCTCCGCCTCCGCTCCATCCCGAAGCCCCGTGCCCCTGGCACGGGGCTTCGGTCGTTCCGGGGCGCGCGCGGGTGTCGGGGGTGTGGAGGGCGCACAGGAGCCGGTTCGGCGGGGCTTCGGTGCGGGTTCGGGAGGGTGGCCGAGAAGCGTCTCAGGAAGCTGTTTCCGCAGGTCGGCACCGGTGCGGCTAATGGATTTCGCGTCACGGCGCAGGTCATGTAATGTTGTTCTCGCAACGCCGACCGGGGAGAAAAAGCCCGGAACGCCAAGCACTCGTAGCTTAACGGATAGAGCATCTGACTACGGATCAGAAGGTTG
Source organism: Streptomyces sp. NPDC091289 (assembly GCF_044757365.1). Lineage (NCBI taxonomy): Bacteria > Bacillati > Actinomycetota > Actinomycetes > Kitasatosporales > Streptomycetaceae > Streptomyces > Streptomyces sp. NPDC091289. The sequence continues at coordinate 144,412 of NZ_JBIVUT010000009.1, read as the reverse complement.
CAGGTTCGAATCCTGCCGAGTGCACAGCAGTCGAAAGGCCCCCAGGAGAAATCCTGGGGGCCTTTCGCGTTGCCTGTGCTCGTGCCGCCCGTGCCGCTCGTGTGCGGAGCGGCTGCCGGTCAGTCGGCGGGGAGGCCGAACCAGCGGAGGAGTACGGGTCGTGCGCCGGCGGGGGCGTCTTCGGGGCCACGGGCGTAGCGCGCGAGCAGGGTCAGATAGTCGTCGTGGAACGCGTCCAGCTCATCCTTGGTGAGGTGGGCGAGGCTGCGGGAACCCCGCATCCAGCCTTCCGACTTCGCCTGTCCGGCGGTGAACTGTCGGGCGAGCTCGACGTCCTCCTCCATCCGCATCCGGTCCAGCTCGGCCGACATGGCGCGCTCGGCCTCCGTCAGTTCCCCCTGTGGTGGTCTGCGGATGTCGAGCCCCCGCACTCCGCGCCACCAGCGCTCCCGCCCGGTGGAGCGTTCGGGGATGTCCTCGATGAGGCCGCTGCGCTCCAGCATGCGCAGGTGGTAGCTGAGCGTCCCGGTGTTCTCGCCGAGGGCGGCGGCCAGCGTGGTCGAGGTGGCAGGGCCCGCTGTGCCGAGGTGGCGCAGGATGCGCAGGCGCAGGGGGTGCGAGAGGGCCTTGAGTACCTCGGGGCTCTCGACCGTGTGTCGCTCCACGGCTTCCGGTCTCCGCTCTTTCGTCATGGCGGCAGTCTAGCCAGATAGCAGCTAATTCTCTGCAGAGCTTCCTCTGCAGAGAAAGCTCTGCAATACTGGTGTGCATGACGCCGAACCGAGTGACCTTGAACCGGGCTGTCCGCCGCTTCGCACGTGCTGCCGCGGGAGTCCTGATTGCCGGACTCGCCCTGGGTGCCGTACCGGCACACGGAGCTGAACGGGCCGCGGATCTGCCCGCGTTCGACTTTTCCGCCTGCCCGACCGCCGATGAACTGCCCGCAGGGGCGGACCCCGGGACCTGGCGCTGCGAGGTCATGCACGCCACGGGGCATCTGCGCATGGGCGCCGTCGACGAGCCGCTCGCCGAACCCATGAAGATCACCTTCGCGGAAGGCCGTGTGGACGGTGAGTTCCGCCAGGTCTTCGGTGAGATGGCCGCCGCGCCGATCCGGGTGGGCGGCACCCCGCTGACCCTGACTCCGCAGTACGGCGGGTACGCGGACTTCCTGTCCGACGACACCCGGCGCGGCGAGTTCGACCTCACGTTCGCCCTGGGCTCGGCGCACGGGCTGGTGGGCCGGCCGTTGTCGGGATGCTCGGTGGGCAGCGATGAGGAGGCGGTTCACCTGGTGCTCAAGGACACCGCTCCCACCCGGGTGATATCCGACGACCCGCTGGTCGTCGCCTTCGGTGCCCGGGACGCGGAGTTCGCCGCGCCGCGCACCAGTGGCTGCGGCCCTCTGGGCCGTGTGCTCGACCGGGCCCTGGGCCTGCCGTCCGTGGCGGGGGCGAACGTCTTCGACATGGATGTCACGGTGGCCATCCGGTCGTACCCGTAGACCTGCTCGCTGAGCAATCGTCAGTACCTGGCGGCGGACCAGCAGGCCCGGGGGCGGGCTCGCGACGCCTGTGGTCGGCTTCTCCCGAACTGCCGAGGAGGCGCGCCCAGGCCCCTGAGGACGTGGAGTGCCTCAGGGGATCCTGGACCGGAACCTCAAGCCGCTTCAGCGGCAGCGGCGTCGGCGGGCACGCCCGCGCTCCGGGCCGGCTGCCCCGTGGTCCGGCGGCGGCGGGTCGGCAGGCCCATCGTCGGGTTGGCCACGCCCCAGGCCGCGCCCTTGCAGACCAGTTCCTTGTAGAAGGCGGCCAGGCGGCCGGTGAGGGCTGCGCCGATGGCCCGGTCGTCGGCGGTGACGTACTGGATCAGGCCCTCCTTGCGGCCGAGGGAGATGCATTGGTTGAAGTAGCGGGCCGAAATGGTCGGGAGCTTGCCGTCGGTGAGGCGGGCCGCGATGGCGTCGGCGGCCTGCCAGGCGGTGGGGACGCCCGAGGCGCACGACATGCGCAGCGGCTTGTCGCCGGGGCCTGCCACCAGGGCCGCGTCGCCGATGGCGTACACGTCCGGGTGCGAGGCCGAGCGCATGGTGGCGTCGACCACGATCTGGCCGTTGTCGCCGGTCTCCAGCGTCGTGGCCCGGGCGACGGGGTGGACGGCGAAGCCCGTCGTCCAGACCGTGACCGCGGCCGGGATGTTGCCCTCGGCGGTCGTGACGCGGTCGGCCTCCACGGCGGTGACGGCGGTGTTCTCGTGGGCGGTGATCCGGAGGTTGGTGAAGACCTTCCGCAGGTGGCGGGCGCCCTTGGGGGAGAGCCAGTCGCCCAGTCCGCCCCGGGCGACCAGGGCCACGGCCAGGTCCGGGCGGGTCTCGGCGATCTCCGTCGCGGCCTCGACGCCGGTGAGGCCGCCGCCGACGACGACCACGGGTTCGCCGGGGGCGAGCGCGGCCAGGCGGTCGCGCAGGCGCTGGGCCCCGGGGCGGCCGGCGATCTCGTGGGCGTGCTCGGCGGTGCCGGGGACGCCCTGGGTGTTCCAGGCGCTGCCGAGGGCGTAGACGAGGGTGTCGTACGACAAGGTCTCCGGCTCGCCGGTTCCGTCCGGGGCGGTGACGGACACCGTCCGGTGGTCGACGTCGATGCCCGAGACCTTCGCGAGCTTCAGCTGGACGCCTGTGCCGGCGAACATCTCGCGGAAGGGGCGGGGGCGGAGGTCCTGGCCCACCGCCAGCTGGTGCATCCGGACGCGCTCGACGAAGTCCGGTTCGGCGTTGACGAGGGTGATGGAGACGTCCTCGCCGCGCAGCCGCCTGGCGAGGCGTCCGGCGGCACTCGCTCCGGTGTATCCGGCTCCGATGACGATGATGCGGTGCTGCTGCATGTCCTGGCTCCCTGTCTCGCGCGGTTACGCCCCTTGAACCGGGCAGCCCGTCGATTCCTGACAGGTGGAGAATGTGACGTGCGTCACAGAGTGTTAGTTGATGCGGAGGGCTGGTTCTCCGTGGTCCGTCGCCGCCCACTGACGCGTCGCGCGTTCGAGCTTGTCGGGGTTGGCCTGGTTGCGGAAGGCGGCGATGCCGTCCGCCGTGATCTCCAGGCACATGATGCCGATGACCCGGCCGTCGACGGTGACCACGAGCGCGGGCAGCCCGTTGGCGTACGAGACGTGGATCTCCGCGGTGCCACCGAGGAGGTTGCGGGCGGCCTGGTTGGGGGTGAACAGGCTCCGCATGAACTTCGCGACGGCCACGGCCCCCTCGAACGCCTTCGCACGGGCCGGGACCTTTCCGCCGCCGTCGCCGATCGCGACGGCGTCCGCGGTGAGCAGCTCGACGAGCGGTTCGGTTCGGCCGCTGGTGGCGGCCGTGAGGAACTCCTCGACGATCCGCCGGGTGGCGGCCTCGTCGATCTCGGTACGGGCCCGGCCCTCGGCGATGTGCTTCTTGGCGCGGTGGAAGATCTGCTGGCCGGCGGCCTCGGTGATGTCGAGGATCTCCGCGATCCTCCGGTGCGGATAGCCGAAGGCCTCCCGCAGCACGTACACCACCCGCTCGTTGGGGGACAGGCGCTCCATGAGGGCGAGGACCGCGAACGAGACGGATTCGCGCTGCTCGACGGTCTCGGCGGGGCCGAGCATCGGGTCCCCGGCGAGCAGCGGCTCGGGCAGCCACTGGCCCACATAGGTCTCGCGCCGGGCGCGCGCCGAGGTGAGCTGGTTGAGGCAGAGGTTGGTGAGGACCTTCGTCAGCCAGGCCTCGGGGACCTCGATGCGGTCGATGTCGGCGGCCTGCCAGCGCAGGTACGTGTCCTGCACGGCGTCCTCGGCATCGCTCGCGGAGCCGAGGAGGCGGTAGGCGATGGCCTTCAGCCGGGGCATGGAGGCCTCGAACACGTCCGTCTGGTTCCCGGTCAGCGCCATGGGCCGGATCCTAGCTGGCGGGGCGCGCGCGGTGAATGAACCGCCACCGGGAGGGGCCGGAAGGGCCGGGAGGGGCCGGAAGGGCCGGGAGGGGCCGGGAGCCGCGTGGGTAGGGTGTGCGCTCGATGTCGCGCCGGGCCGGGGAGCTCCGGTAATCGTGCGGTGACCAGGGGGACGTATGAGATTCAGGTGGGGAACCGTCGGGCTTGCCGCCCTCGCGCTGGTGTCGGTCTCGGTGGTGGGCTGCGGCCCGGACCAGGGCCGGTCGACGGCGGCGGAACCGGCGTCCGCGTCCCCTTCCGCTTCCGCCGCGTTGCAGGGCGCGTGGTGGACATGGGCCGCGTCCGAGCCCGTGGCGACCAACCCCGTCGCCGACGACGACGGAAGCGCGTGCGACCGGAATCAGCCGGAGGACGTCTGGTTCCTGGCGGGCACCTTCGGCGGCGAGGTCGAGCGGAGGTGCACGGTCCCGGAAGGGCGTCCGATCGCCTTCCCGCTCGTGAACACCTTCGGGGAGGGGCAGGACTGCGCGGCCTTCATGCGCGACGCGGAGGGGACCGCTCTCCTGGACGGCCGGCCGGTCGAACCGGAGGTGTACACAGGCGAATCGATCACCGTGCGGGGGCGGGAGGGAAACGCGGTCACGGGAGAGGCGGAGCGCTTCACCACCACCGGATGCGGCCTGTGGGTCCAGCTGCCCGCACCGGGGCCGGGGCAGCACATTCTGAAGATCAGTGGCCGGTCGGGCGACTTCGCGGTCGGCGTGCAGTACACGCTGACCATCGAGGAGCCGACAGAGGAGCCGACGGGCCGCGGGGCCTGACGGAGAGCGTGACGCAGAGCGCGGCGGAGAGCGTGACGGAGAGGGAACGGAGTCCGGGTGGCCGGTGGTGAGTGGTGGTGCGCCGGGGTGCGGTGGCCCGGGGACGTGCCCGAGCTGGGGTGGGTCCGGGGCCGTGACCGGCGGGTGAGTGTGCTCGCGTACGGGGCCGGCCTCGGGTTCCGGGTCGTCGGGGAGCGGCACTGCGTGGGGGCCCGGGGGAACGTGTGCCCGCTGGGGGCCCTGGTGCCGGGGCGTTCGACCGGCGGGCGGTGCGCCGAGTGCGCGCGGCTGGACCGGGTGCATTCGGTGGCCGCCGACACGATGATGGACGACCCCCGGACGTACCGCGTGTACCTCGCGTGGTTCGGGCCCGGCCTGGTCAAGGTCGGGATCACCGGCGAGGAGCGCGGGGCCGCCCGGCTGCGGGAGCAGGGGGCCGTGGTCTTCGGCTGGCTGGGGCGCGGGCCCCTCATGGCCGCCCGGCGGACCGAGGAGGTGCTGCGGGCGGCCCTCGGGGTGCCCGACCGGATCCCGTACGCCAGGAAGCGGGCCGAGCGTGGGCGGCTGCCGGGGCCCGACGAGCGGGCCGCCGAGGTGGCGGAGCTGTACGGGCGGGCGGCGGAGCTCGAAGGGCGCGGCTGGCCCGAGTCGTTGGAGCGGCTGCCCCTCGAAGTCGTCGACCAGGCCGGGATCTTCGGGATCGACCGGTCGCCCGCGCCCGTCCGGTCGGTGCGGGAGCTGGTCGACGGGGGCGTGGTCGCCGGGCGGCTCGTCGCGGCGGCCGGGCCCGATCTGCACCTCGCGGTGGACGGCGTGGGCGGGGGAGAGGCCGCGGGAGCGGGCGCGGGCGTGGTGGTGCTGGATACGCGGCTGATCACCGGCCGACAGCTGACGGCGGTCACCGACAGCGATGTACGTGTCCCCCTCATCGACATCGGCGGCGGCGGTGTGCAGGGTGGGTTGTTCTGAACGACCGGTGAAAGGGACTGCGCATGGAAACGGGTAGCGATGACGTGGTGCGGTTCTGGGAGCGGCTCGGGCTGCCCGGGATCATCGACGTGCACACCCACTTCATGCCCGAGCAGGTCCTGCGCAAGGTCTGGGCCTACTTCGACTCCGCCGGGCCGCTCACCGGTCTGGAGTGGCCGATCACCTATCGGTACGAGGAGGACGCGCGGCTGGCCGTCCTGCGGTCCTTCGGGGTGCTGCGCTTCACCGCCATGCTCTATCCGCACAAGCCCGGCATGGCCCGCTGGCTGAACGGCTGGGCCGCCGACTTCGCCGCCCGGACGCCCGACTGCCTGCACACCGCGACCCTCTTCCCGGAGGAGGACGTGGAGGTGTATGTGAAGGAGGCCGTCGAGGCGGGGGCCCGGGTGTTCAAGTCACACCTCCAGGTGGGTGCCTACGACGCCAATGATCCGTTGCTGGACCCGGTGTGGGGGCTGCTCGCGGAGGCCGGGATCCCGGTGGTCATGCACTGCGGGTCGGGGCCCGCGCCGGGCAAGTTCACCGGGCCCGGGCCGGTCGGGCGGCTACTGGCGCGCCATCCCCGGCTGCGGCTGATCGTCGCGCACATGGGGATGCCGGAGTACGCGGAGTTCCTGGCGCTGGCGGAGGCGTATCCGGAGGTCCGGCTCGATACGACGATGGCGTTCACCGACTTCAGTGAGGGGTTCAGCCCCTTTCCGGCGGCGGAGCGCGGGCGGCTCGCCGATCTCGGGGACCGGATCCTGCTGGGGACGGACTTCCCGAACATTCCGTACCCGTACGTCCACCAGTTGGAGGCGTTGGAACGGCTCGGGCTGGGCGATGCGTGGTTGCGGGCGGTCTGTCATGGGAACGCCGCCGCGTTGTTCCCCACCCGTACGTGACGAGCCCGCACGGACCGCTTTCTCAGGAAATTCACAGGAACGGGTCAGGGTTCTCTCACGGGTGCCTCACAGAGTGGTTCCCATGACGACGACGACCTCGCCCCAGGGGCGTACCGAACTGCTCAGGCCGGACCGTACCCCCGTACGGGTCCTGGTCGTGGACGACGAGGCTCCGCTCACCGAGCTGCTCTCGATGGCCCTGCGGTACGAGGGCTGGGAGGTGCGCAGCGCCGGGGACGGGGCCGGGGCGGTCCGGGCCGCGCGCGACTTCCGGCCGGACGCGGTGGTCCTGGACGTGATGCTCCCGGACATGGACGGGCTGTCCGTGCTGGGCCGGCTGCGCCGTGAGTACGCCGATGTGCCGGTCCTCTTCCTGACCGCCCGGGACGCCGTCGAGGACCGGATCGCCGGGCTCACCGCGGGCGGCGACGACTATGTCACCAAGCCGTTCAGCCTGGAGGAGGTCGTGGCCCGGCTGCGCGGCCTCATCCGCCGCTCGGGCTCGGCCGTCGCCGCCGGACGGAGCGAGTCCACGCTCGTCGTCGGGGACCTGGTCCTGGACGAGGACAGCCACGAGGTGAGCCGGGGCGGGGACGCGATCCACGTCACGGCCACCGAGTTCGAGCTGCTGCGCTTCCTGATGCGCAATCCCCGCCGGGTCCTCAGCAAGGCGCAGATCCTCGACCGGGTCTGGAACTACGACTTCGGCGGCCAGGCCAACGTCGTCGAGCTCTACATCTCGTACCTCCGCAAGAAGATCGACGCCGGTCGCACGCCGATGATCCACACCCGGCGCGGCGCGGGGTATCTGATCAAGCCCGGTGAGTAGGGGCCCCGCATGAAGTCGCAGCGCAGGCCCTGGACGCTGCGGACCCGGCTCGTCGTGTCGGCCGTCTCGCTGATCGCCGTCGTCGCCGCGGTCATCGGGTCCGTCACCGCGATCGCCTTCCACACCTACATGTACGGCAAGCTCGACGACCAGCTGCACTCCGTCGTCGAGCGGGCCGGCCGCCCGCCCGCGCCCGGGCCCGCGCCCCAGGCGCTGCGCGAGGCCGGTCCGCTCGGCTTCGTCGGCGGGGGCGGGCAGCCGCTCGGCACGTTCGGGGCGCTCGTCGGTGACGACGGGTCCGTCACCGCGTCGAAGGTCGTCGAGGACAGCGGGCTCCGCGCCCAGGAGAGCGCGAAGCCGCTGACCGGCGAGCAGCGGCAGGCGCTGGAGGAGGCCGCTCCGAGCACCGGTGAGGGGACCCGGAGCGTCGATCTGCCGGGGCTCGGCGGCTACCGGGTGGAGGCCACGACCACCGCCGACGGACACACCGTCCTCGCCGGCATCCCCAGCGCCGAGGTGAGCGGTGCGCTGACCACCCTGATCGTCGTCGAGGTGTGCGTCACCGCCGCCGGGCTCCTCGCCGCGTCGATCGCGGGCACCGTGCTCGTCGGGGTCGCCCTGCGGCCGTTGCGCCGGGTCGCCGCCACGGCCACCCGGGTATCCGAACTCCCCCTGCACAGCGGTGAGGTGGCCCTCCTCGAACGCGTCCCGGACGCCGAGGCCGACCCGCGCACCGAGGTCGGGCAGGTGGGCGCGGCGCTCAACCGGATGCTGGGGCACGTCGGTTCGGCGCTCGTGGCCCGGCAGGAGAGCGAGATGCGGGTCCGGCAGTTCGTCGCCGACGCCAGCCATGAGCTGCGCACCCCGCTGGCTTCGATCCGGGGTTACGCCGAGCTGACCCGGCGCGCCACCGGAGGGCGGGAAGCGCCGGAGCCGGATCCGGTCACCCGGCACGCGCTCGGGCGGATCGAGTCCGAGGCGGACCGGATGACGGGCCTGGTGGAAGATCTGCTGTTGCTGGCCCGGCTGGATGCCGGGCGGCCGCTCTCGTACGGCACCACCGATCTGCTGCCGCTGGTCGTGGACGCGGTGAGCGACGCCCGGGCGGCGGACACGGGAGGGCCGGATGCGAGAGGGCCGGATGCGGAATCCCTTCACCGCTGGCGGCTTGAGCTGCCCGGGGCCGCCGAGCCCGTGACCGTACGCGCCGATCCCGACCGGATCCGGCAGGTGCTGGTGAACCTGCTCGCCAACGCCCGGACGCATACCCCGCCGGGGACCACCATCACCGTCTCCGTGACGCCGGCCGTGTCCGCCGGAGGGCCGGTCACGCTGGCGGTACGGGACGACGGGCCCGGCATTCCGGCGGAGCTGCTGCCGCACGTCTTCGAACGGTTCGCCCGGGGCGACGTCTCCCGCTCGCGCGGGGCCGGTACGGGCACCGCGACCGGGTCCACCGGACTCGGCCTCGCCATCGTGCAGGCCGTCGTCTCCGCGCACGGCGGGCGGGTGGCGGTGGAGTCCGGGCCGGGGCGCACGGAGTTCGTGATCGAGCTGCCGGCGGAGGAACCAGCGATCCGTACGGACTCACAGGCCAGGGACAGGCTCACCACACCGGTGTGACAGCGCGGTTGGCGAACGTCGGAGCCATGACCACCGACAGCAGCCTCCGGAGCGGCCCCGGCGCGACCGGCCGCAGTAGCGGGGACGGCGCGGAGCGCGGTCTCCTGCCGGGCCGGGAGCACCTCCCGGCCCGGCAGACGGCCGCCGCCCCCTCCCGCGTCCCCGTGCTCGACGTCGTCGTCCCCGTCCACAACGAGGAGAAGGACCTCCGCCCCTGCGTCCTGCGCCTCCACGGCCATCTCGCGCGGACCTTCCCGTACCCCTTCCGCATCACCGTCGCCGACAACGCCAGCACCGACTCCACCCCCGCCGTCGCCGCCTCGCTCGCCGCCGAGCTGCCCGGGGTGCGGTGCGTACGGCTGGAGGAGAAGGGCCGCGGGCGGGCCCTGCGTACGGTCTGGGCGGACTCCGAGGCCCCGGTCCTCGCCTATATGGACGTCGACCTCTCCACCGACCTCAACGCGCTCCTCCCGCTGGTCGCCCCGCTGATCTCCGGCCACTCCGACCTGGCCATCGGCTCGCGGCTGGCCCGGAGTTCGCGGGTGGTGCGGGGGCCGAAGCGGGAGTTCATCTCGCGCGCCTACAACCTGATCCTGCGCTCCTCCCTGGCCGCCGGGTTCAGCGACGCCCAGTGCGGGTTCAAGGCGATCCGGCGCGAGGTGGCCGAGCGGCTGCTGCCGATGGTGGAGGACAGCGGCTGGTTCTTCGACACCGAGCTGCTCGTCCTCGCCGAGCGGGCCGGGCTGCGCATCCACGAGGTGCCCGTCGACTGGATCGACGACCCCGACTCGACGGTCCACATCGTGCGGACGGCCACCGAGGACCTGAAAGGCGTGTGGCGGGTGGGGCGGGCGCTGGCCGTCGGCGCACTGCCGCTGGACCGGCTGGCCCGGCCCTTCGGGGACGATCCGCGCGACCGGGCGCTGACCGGGGTGCCGGGCGGACTGGCCCGTCAGCTGGTCGGGTTCTGCGTCGTGGGGGCCCTGTCCACCCTCTTCTACCTCGCCCTGTACTCCCTCTTCCGGCTCGGCGTCGGCCCGCAGCTCGCCAACGGCGGCGCGCTGCTCGTCTCCGCCGTCGCCAACACCGCCGCCAACCGCCGGCTCACCTTCGGCGTACGCGGCCGGGGCGGGGCCGTCCGCCATCAGGCGCAGGGGCTGGTCGTGTTCGCCATCGGCCTCGCGCTGACCAGCGGCTCGCTCGCGGCGCTCGGGGCGGCCTCCGGGTCGCCCTCGCACTCCACGGAACTGGCCGTCCTGATCACCGCCAACCTCGCCGCCACCGTGCTGCGCTTCCTGCTCCTGCGCGCCTGGGTCTTCCCGGCCCGCGCCTGCCCCGAACCCGAACTCGAACCCGAACTCGAACTCGAACTCGAACTCGAACTCGAGCCCGAGCCCGAGCCCGAGCCCGAGCCCGAGCCCGAACCCGAACCCGAGCCCGAGCCCGAGCCCGAACCCGAACCCGACTCCGAGGACGTCCGATGACCACGACCGCCGCCGCCCCGCCGCCGGTTCAGGCACCCCCGCCGGAACGCGCCCCGGGCCCCCGCTGGGCGCGACCCGCGCTGTACGGGCTCCTCCTGGCCGTCGGGCTCGCGTACCTCTACAACCTCAGCGCCTCCGGGTACGCCAACTCCTTCTACTCCGCTGCCGTCCAGGCGGGCAGCCAGAGCTGGAAGGCCCTCTTCTTCGGCTCGCTCGACTCGGCGAACGCCATCACCGTCGACAAGCCGCCCGCCGCGCTCTGGCCGATGGCTCTCTCCGTACGGCTCTTCGGGCTCAACTCCTGGGCGATCCTGGCCCCTCAGGTCCTGATGGCGCTCGCCACGGCGGCCGTGCTGAACACCGCCGTACGCCGTCGCTTCGGGCCGGTCGCCGGGCTGATCGCGGTGGGCGTGTTCGCGCTGACGCCCGTCGCCGCGCTGATGTTCCGCTTCAACAACCCGGACGCGCTGCTCGCCCTGCTGATGACCGTCACGGTGTGGTGCGTGCTGCGGGCGCTGGAGCAGGGGCGGACGACGTGGCTGCTGTGGGCGGGGGCCGCGGTCGGGTTCGCGTTCCTGACGAAGACCCTCCAGGCGTTCCTGATCCTGCCGCCGCTGGCCGTGCTGTACGCGGTGTGCGCCCCCGTTCCCGTACGGAAGCGGCTCGGCCAACTCGCCCTGTCCGCCCTGACGATGGTCGTCGCCGGTGGCTGGTGGGTCGCGATCGTGGAGCTGATGCCCGCGTCCTCGCGGCCGTACGTCGGGGGCTCGCAGAACAACTCCTTCCTGGAGCTGACCTTCGGCTACAACGGGCTCGGCCGGATCAACGGCGAGGAGACCGGGAGCGTCGGGGGCGGGGGCGGTGGCCGTGGCGGGGGTGGCTGGGGTGAGACCGGCATCGGGCGGATGTTCAACTCCGAGATCGGCGGCCAGATCGCCTGGCTGCTGCCCGCCGCGCTGATCCTGCTGGTGGCCGGTCTCTGGCTGACCCGGAAGGCGGCCCGGACCGACTCCGCGCGGGCCGCGTTCGTCGCCTGGGGCGGTGCGCTGATCATGACCGCGGCCGTGTTCAGCTTCATGGCCGGGATCTTCCACCAGTACTACACGGTGGCCCTCGCCCCGTACGTCGCGGCGCTCGTCGCCATGGGCGTCACGGTGCTGTGGGAGGAGCGGGGTGCGTGGTGGCCGCGTGCGGTGCTCGCGGGCACGGTCGTCGCGACGGTGGTCTGGGCGTACGTCCTGCTGGGCCGCACTCCGGACTACCTGCCGTGGCTGCGGTGGGCGGTGCTCGCGGGCGGGATCGTCGGCGCGCTCGGGCTGCTGGTCGTGGGGCGGTTCGGCGGGCGGGGCCTGGCCCTCGGCGTGGTGGCCCTGAGCTGCGCGGCGTCGCTGGCGGGGCCGACGGCGTACACCGTCAGCACCCTGAACAGCGGCCACCAGGGGTCGATCGTGACCGCCGGGCCTTCGACGGCGGGCGGGTTCGGCATGGGCGGGCCCGGTGGCGGCCGTGGCCGGGGCGGCCCCGGAGGTCCCGGCACCGGTGACGGTGGCGGTGACGGCGGTCAGCGCGGCGGCATGCGGCAGCCTCCGGGCGGTATGCCCACGCAGCCCGGAGGAACCGCACCCGGCGGCACGGGTACGGGGACAGGTACGGGCACGGGTACGGGCACCGGCGCGAACCCCGGCTTCGGCGAGGGCATGAGGGCCGGAGGCGGCGGTGGTGCCGGCGGCGGTGGCATGGGCGGGCTGCTCAATGGCGCGACCGTCGACGCCGAGGCGAAGGCGCTGCTGGAGAAGGGCGAGGACGACTACACCTGGGTCGCCGCAGCCGTCGGCGCGCAGAACGCGGCCAGCTACCAACTGGCCACCGGCGAGCCGGTGATGGCGATCGGCGGCTTCAACGGGAGCGACCCGTCACCGACGCTCGCCCAGTTCAAGAAGTACGTCGCGGAGGGGAAGATCCACTACTTCGTCTCGGGCGGCGGCATGGGTGGTGGCATGGGCGGCGGTACAGGCGGTGGCCCCGGGGGTTCCTCCGGCACCTCCTCCCGGATCTCCTCCTGGGTGACGGAGAACTTCACCGAGGTCACCGTCGGCAGCGCCACGTTCTACGACCTGACGCAGCCGACGAGTTGAGGCCCGGTGGCGTACGCGGCCGGGATCAGAACCCGGCCGCGTACGTCCAGAAGTCCCGCATCACCTCCGGTGCGGCGGGCCCGCCCATGGCCATCTGCGTGAGCAGGACCGCGACCGTGCCCGTGGACGGGATGATGTGCGCCGTGGTGCCGGTGCCGCCGACCCAGCCGTAGCGGCCGAGGACGTTCCACGGGGCCGTGAGCTCGACGTCCACCGCACCGCCGAACCCCCAGCCCTGGCCCTCCGTGAACAGCCCGCTCCCCGCGCGCTGCTCCGGGGTCAGGTGGTCGGTGATCATCTGGCGGACCGACTCGGCGGCCAGCACCCGGTGACCGTCGTCGTTCAGGCCCCCGGCGAGCAGCATCCGGCCGAAGGCGTACCAGTCGTCGACGGTCGAGACCAGGCCGCCGGCGCCCGACGGGAACGGGGGTGGGCTGCTCCACTGCCCGTCCGGGGCGTCCACCAGCTCCGGATCGCTTCCGTCGTCCGCCCCGGCCCGGTAGTAGCCGGTGAACCGGTCCAGCGCGGCGGGCTCCACGGCGAAAGCGGTGTCCGTCATGCCCAGCGGCTCGAACAGCCGCTCCGCCAGATACGCGGGCAGCGGGCGGTCGGCGACCCGGGCGACGAGGACGCCGAGGATGTCGGAACACGTGTTGTAGAGCCAGCCGTCGCCCGGCTGGTGCAGCAACGGGACACGGGACAGCGCGGCCATCCAGGCGTCCGGCGCGAGGCCGTCCTGCGGCTGCGGCGGGCCCTGCTTCAGCTCGGCGAACAACGGGGCGACGGCCGGGAGCGAGAAGTCGGACGGGAAGCCGTATCCGGCCCGGAAGGTCAGCAGGTCCAGCAGCGTGATCGGGCGGACCGCCGACACCACGTCGTCGACCGGGCTCTCCGGGGTCCGTACGACCAGCGGCGATGCCAGCTCGGGCAGCCAGGCGGCCACCGGGTCGGCGGGGGCGATCAGGCCGTCGTCGACGAGCGTCATGGCGGCCGCCGCCACGATCGGCTTGGTGATCGAGGCGAGGCGGAAGAGCGAGTCCCGCCGCATCGGCGCGGACCCGGCCAGGCCGGCCGTACCGGCCGACACCACCTCGGCCCGTTCGCCCCGGGCGATCAGGGCCACCGCGCCCGGCATCGATCCCCTGGCGATGTGGGTGTCCAGCAGTTCGGTCAGGGTGGTGGTGGTCATGGTCGTCGTCGCCCTTCGTCCGGTACCGCGTGTTCTCTCGGGGCTCTTCGCCCGCCCCCGGGCTGGAAGACGCACTCCAGCCGTAAAAGGAAGCGTTCAAGCCGAAGATGCCGAAGATGCCGATGGAGACTCCCGTAGCGGTCCGGATTCATCGGCCCCGCCCCCCTACCAACAGGTCCGCCACCACGGGCCGGTGGTCGGACGCGACGCTCTCCGGCACCCACGCCTTCCGCACCCTGATCCCGCCGCGCGGCCCGCTCCCCGGCCCGCTCCCCGGCCCGCCCTTCGACACCGCCACGTAGTCGATCCGCTTGACCGGGTCCTGCGCCGGGAAGGTGGGCGCGCCCGGGTCGGCGTCCGCCAGCTCCCGCCACAGCGGGGCCAGTTCGGGGGCGGCGGGCTCCGCGTTGAAGTCGCCGAGCAGGATCCGCGGGCCCCGGTCCTCGGCCATGATCCGCCGGGTGTCGGCGACCTGGGCGACGCGGACGGCGGGGTCCGGGCGGTAGTCGAGGTGGGTCACGTACACGTGTACGGGCAGCCCCCGCACCCGTACGACGACCTCGCCGAACCCCGGCGCGGGGGTCGGGACCGGGTTCGGGTCCTGGGTCGAGAGGCGGGTGATCTCGTGGTTCTCGGCGCTCACGATCCGGTGCCGCGACAGCACGGCCACCCCGTACTCCGCCCGGGGCCCGCCCGGTTCGGCCGGGTCCAGGCTGTAGATCGGCGCGAACGAGACGTGCATGCGCAGCCGCCGCGCCAGCTCGCCCGCGAGGTCCCGCCAGCCGCTGCGGTCTCCCCAGTGCCGGTCGACCTCCTGAAGCCCGATCACATCCGCGTCCAGTAACCGGAGTTCGGCGGTCTGACGGTCCAGATCGAAGACGCCGTCCATGCCTGCCCCGGCGTGGATGTTGTACGTGGCGACCCGCAGCGGAAACTCCCCGCCGGAAGGGGCGCGGGGCGTCGTGACGGCGGCGGCGGGCGGTGCGATGAGCGCCCCGAAGAGGGCGGTGGCGAGCAGGAGTTGAGGGAGTCGAGAGGTGCGTCGACGCAGTGACATGGCTCTCCAACCAGCCGGATATCGCGGCCTTTGTCAGGTCAGCGGCGAGAACCGTACCGCCCGGTCACCGCGCGGGTCCCACCGGCGCGGCCGGTCCGTCGGCACGGATATTCGACTTGTACGTCGTACAAGAGCTGCCTTACGGTGTACATCGCTCAGTCTTGTACGCCGTACAACTAACCCCCCGGAGCCCAAGGAGCCCGCATGACGGCGCCCGCCGCACAGCGAACCGATCTCGCCCCCCAGGGGCATCCGCAGCGCTGGCTGATCCTCGGCGTCATCTGCCTGGCCCAGCTCACGGTGCTGCTCGACAACACCGTCCTCAACGTCGCGATCCCCTCCCTCACCACGGAGCTGAACGCCTCCACCGCCGACGTGCAGTGGATGATCAACGCCTACTCCCTCGTCCAGGCCGGTCTGCTGCTCACCGCGGGCAGCTCCGCCGACCGCTACGGGCGCAAGAAGATGCTGATCGTGGGCCTCGCCCTGTTCGGCATCGGCTCGCTGGTGGCGGGGCTCTCCCAGTCCTCGGGCCAGCTCATCGCCGCCCGCGCCGGGATGGGCGTCGGCGGCGCGCTGCTGCTCACCACCACGCTCGCCGTCGTGGTCCAGATCTTCGACGACACCGAGCGGGTCAAGGCGATCGGCATCTGGTCGACCGTCAGCTCCCTCGGCTTCGCGGCGGGGCCGCTGTTCGGCGGGTTCGTCCTCGACCACTTCTGGTGGGGCGCGATCTTCCTCATCAACATCCCGGTCGCCCTGATCGCCCTGGCAGCCGTCGTCCGGCTCGTACCGGAGTCGAAGAGCGGCCAGGGGGAGCGGCCCGACCTGCTGGGCGCGCTGCTCTCCACGATCGGTATGACCGCCGTCGTCTTCGCGATCATCTCCGGGCCCGAGCACGGCTGGGCGTCCGGCCGGGTGCTGCTGACGGTGTTCATCGGGGCCGCGGTGATGACCGGGTTCGTCCTGTGGGAGCTGCACATCCCGAACCCGATGCTCGACATGCACTTCTTCCGGAACCAGAAGTTCATCGGCGCGGTGGCGGGCGCGATCCTGGTCGCCTTCGGCATGGGCGGTTCGCTCTTCCTGCTCACCCAGCACCTGCAGTTCGTGCTCGGGTACGGGCCGTTGGAGGCGGGCCTGCGGACGGCTCCGATGGCGCTCACCGTGATCGCCCTCAACCTGACCGGCCTGGGCGCCCGGCTCGTGCGGAAGATCGGGACGCCCGTCGTCATCGCGGCGGGGATGAGCTGCCTGGCGGCCGGACTCGCCGCCATCGCGCTGCTCGGCCGGCACGGCTACAGCGGCATGCTGTTCGGCCTGGTCGTGATGGGGGCGGGGATCGCGCTGGCGATGCCCGCGATGGCTAACGCCATCATGAGCGCCATCCCGCCGGAGAAGGCCGGGGTGGGCGCGGGGGTCAACGGGACGCTCGCGGAGTTCGGCAACGGGCTCGGGGTCGCGGTGCTCGGCGCGGTGATGAACGCCCGGTTCGCCGCCCTCGTACCGGCCGCCGTCGGCGCCGCCTCGCTGCCCGCGGCCCTGGCCGCGGCCGACGGGCCCGCCGCCCGGGAGCAGATCAAGGACGCCTTCGCCTCGGGCCTGGAGGTCAGCCAACTGGTCGGCGCGGTCGCGGTGCTGGCGGGCGGTCTGCTCGCCGCGCTCCTGCTGCGCCGGGCCGAGCGGGTGGAGGCGTCGGCCGCGTCGGCGCTCACGGAGGCGGGGACCACCGCCCCCGTGACGGCCCCCGTGACCGTCCCCGTGACCGCCGACGCGAGTGCCGCCGCGCCTGCTGGGGAGACTGCAGGGGCGGCAAGCGACGCCGCTGCCGAGCGGGCCGCACGGCTGGAGAAGGCCGGGGACCGGTCGGACCCGCCGGGACCGGCGGCATAGCATCGGACGGGACGCGCGTACCGGACCGTCGGCATCCGGTACGCCGCCCCCCTTCCGGCAGGACCCGCCAGGTCCCGCCCCCTTTCGGCAGGACAGCTCGGTGGGCGGTCCGAGCGAGACGAGGAGAGTGCGCCATGGTGTCCGCGTCCGAGACCGGCCCCGAGACCGGCTCCGAGCCTGGCTCCACCTCCGCGTCCGGCTCCGGGCCGGACTCAGGGCCGGACTCCACCTCCACCTCCACCTCCACCTCTGCCTCCGCGTCCGGCCGTGCGGGCAGCGCCGCGCGGACCAGCGTATGGCTGGACCGGCGGCCCCCTTCGCGCTCCCGCAGGTCGGAGTCCCCGGCGGGCCTGGACCGCAACCGGATCACCGAGGCGTCGGTGCGGCTGCTGGACGCCGACGGCCTCGCCAAGTTCTCCATGCGCCGGCTCGCCGCCGAACTGGACGTCACCGCGATGTCCCTCTACTGGTACGTCGACACCAAGGACGACCTCCTGGAACTGGCGCTCGACTCGGTCTACGCCGAGATCGCCCCGCCCCGCGAGGACGCCGACTGGCAGGACCGGCTGCGGGAGGTGGCCCGCAGCTACCGCGAACTCCTCGTCCGCCACATCTGGATCTCCCCGCTGGCCGGGACCTTCCTCAACATCGGCCCGAACTCCATGCTGTTCTCGTACGCCGTCCAGGACATCGTCCGGGCCACCGGCCTGCCCCTGGAGCGGCAGACGGGCGCGCTCTCGGCGGTCTTCCAGTTCGTGTACGGATTCGGCACCGTCGAGGGCCACTTCAAGGCGCGGTGCGACGCGACCGGGCTCACCCAGGACGAGTACCACCAGCGGGCGATGGGCACGATCAGGGCGCAGCCGCACCTGCGGGAGATCACCGAGTACTCCGACGCCGTGATGGCGGCCCGGGGCGGCGACACGGTCGAGGAGATGCGCGAGCGGGACTTCGTCTTCGCGCTGGACATGGTGATCGCGGGCATCGAGACGGTGCGCGACCGGACCACGTCTCCGACCCAGTAGCCGGTCTTCCGGCGACCGCTCAGTAGCCGCGCCCCACGTCCACCGTCAGCTCGGGCCGCCGGCCCGCCGCCACGGTCTTCCAGCAGGCGGCGAAGTCGGTGTGGATGTCCTCGTCGGTGGTGATCCCCGAGGAGTGCGAGGTGATGACCGTACGCGGCAGCTTCCACACGGGGTCCCCGGGTGCGGCCGGTTCCGTCGGCAGCACGTCCAGCACGGCCCGCCGCAGCCGGCCGTCCCGCAGCGCGGTCTCCAGCGCCCCCATGTCCACGGTCGCGCCGCGCCCCACGTTGACGAACGTCGCCCCGCGCACCGCCGCGAACCGGGCGGCCCCGAAGAAGCCCTCCGTGGCCCCGGTCAACGGCAGGGTGGAGATCACCCAACGGGCCTCGCCCAGCGCTTCGGTGTCCTCACCGGCCCCGATCACGCGGTCGAAGCCCGGCACCACGCGGTCGAAGCCCGGCACCACCCGGTCGAAGCCCGGCACCACCCGGGCGGATCCCGGCACCACCGGGCCGGAACCTTGCGGCGGCCCGGACCGCGTCGTGCGGGCGACGCCGACCGTGCGCACCCCGCAGGCCCCCAGCAGCCGCCCGACGGCCGCGCCGATGCGGCCGGTCCCGTAGATCAGGGCGGTCTGCTCGGCGACGAGCTCCGTGGGCAGGCGCTCCCAGTGCGCGCGGGCGTGCCGGTCGGTGAACTCCGGTACGGCCTGGCACTCGGCGAGCATCCAGCCCAGGACGTACTGCGCGATCCGCTCGCCCATCCGGCCCACGGTCCGGGTCAGGAGCGCCGGGGCGGGCCAGGGTCCGGCGGAGAGCAGCGGGTCCGTCCCGGCGTTGACGCTGTGGAACCAGAGCAGACGGTCCGTCCGCAGCGCGTCGGGCAGCGTCTCGCCCACGCACAGGAGGGGCGCGTCGTCCGGCGGCGGAGTGTCCGTCAGCGGCTCCGCGCCGCGCCCGGTGATCCGCTCCACCTCCCGTACGAGATCACCGTCGAGCGAGGGCGCGACCAGCAGCAGGGCCCGTGCGAGGGCGTCGGGCGCGGGCAGCGGAGCCGTGGTCATCGTGGCGTCAGCTCCCCGGGGCCAGGCGGGCGGGGAAGCCGCCGGTGGCGACGGGGCCCCAGCGCTCCGGGGTGACCCGGATGATCGACTTGCCCTGCTTCACCATCGCCGCCCGGTACTCGTCCCAGTCCGGATGCTCGCCCGAGATGTTCCGGAAGTACTCCACCAGCGGCTCGACCGAGTCCGGGGCGTCGATGACCTCCGCCGTACCGTCGACCTGCACCCACGGCCCGTCCCACTCGTCCGACAGCACGATCACGCTGACCCGCTCGTCGCGGCGCGCGTTGCGGGTCTTGGCACGCTCGGGGTACGTCGACATGACGATCCGTCCCGCGTCGTCCACGCCGCAGGTCAGCGGGGAGCCCTGGGGGCGGCCGTCGGCCCGGGTGGTGAGCAGGACCGCCCGGTGCCGGGGGCGTACGAACGCCAGCAACGCGTCGAGGTCCACGGCGGTGTTGGTCGCGATGTTCGGTGCCATGCCCACCACCCTACGACCGGGCCCGGTGCCCAAGGCGCTAGCCGGGCAGTGCTTCGCCCTGGACCGCCTGGATGTCCAGCTCCACGCGCAGGGTCGTGCCGATCGCGGAGATGCCCGCCTGGACGACCTGGTTGTAGTTCATCGCGAAGTCGTCGCGGCGCAGTTCGGCGGTGGCGTGGAAGGCCGCGCGCACCCCGCCCCACGGGTCGGGCCCGGTGCCGAGGTAGCTGAGGTCCAGGTCGACCGGGCGGGAGACGCCGTGCATCGTCAGCTCGCCGTGCACGGTCCAGCGGTCGGGCCCGGCCGGGGCGAGGCCGGTGGAGCTGTAGGCGATCTCCGGATACCGCTCCACGTCCAGGAAGTCGGGCGAGCGCAGGTGCTTGTCCCGCATGCCGTTGCCGGTGTCGATGCTGGCCGCCCTGATCACCGCGTCGACCCGGGAGCTGCCGATCTCCTCGGCGATCTCGATCCGGCCGCCGAAGTCGGTGAACCGGCCGTGCACGCTGGAGATCCCCAGGTGCTGGGCGACCGCGCCGACCGAGGAGTGCGCGGGATCCAGCGACCAGGCGCCCGGCGGCGGCAGCTCCACCCCGCCCTGACGGGCCAGCACGATCTGGCCGCCCTCGATCCGGCCGCTCGCGGTGACGAGGGCGGTGGAGGCGGCGGGGGCGTACCCGACCGCCGTGACGATCACCGTGTACGCGCCGGCCGCCAGGGATCCGTCCGTGCGGACGGCCCCGTCCTCGTCGGCCGCGGCCCGCAGCACCTGGGCGCCGGTCATGTCGGTGACCGTCACGACGGCGTGCTGGACCGCCCAGCCGTCCCGCGTCCGTACCTGTGCGCGAAGTCCCATCCCGTATCTCTCTCCTAGCTCGATGACCCGCAGGCGGCCCGAGGAACCCCGGGGCACATGAGTCGACCCCGGGGCGGTCACGGCCGGCCGTCCCCTGCCTGCCGTACCCGCCACCGGGGCCTCTTTCCACCCGGTCGTGACAGCCTCTCCGCTGAAAGTGCCGTCCGACCAGGGGTCTTCGCGATCCCTTCACCTGCACGCGCGCATCCCTTCAGGTGCGCGCGCGTGCCGGTGGGATCAATCACTCACCCGGGTGGGCGAGTTCGATGTCGTGCCCGTCGACTCCCGGGCCGCTGACGGTCAGTGATCCGGCCACCGGCGGGTAGCCGGTCGCGATGACCGCGTACTCACCCGCGTCCAGGTCGGTGAAGGCGTACGCCCCGTCCTCGCCGGTCGTCGAGGTGGCGACCACGTTGCCCGCCGCGTCGATCAGCGTGACCCGCGCGTCGGTCAGCGGGCTCCGGGCGGACCCGGCCCGCACGGTGCCCCGGACCAGCGCACCGGACCGCAGCACGGCCTCGACGCGGCTGACGCCCTGGCCGCCGATCTCCACCGGAAGCGCCAGCGGGCGGAAGCCGGCCGCGTTGACCGCGACGGTCACGGAGCCCGGGACCAGCTCGCCGAAGGCGAACTCACCGGTCGGGCCGGACGAGCCGGTGGCCAGCACATCGCCCCGGACATCGGTCACGATGACCATCGCGCCGTCGACCGGAGCGCCGGACCCGTCGGCCTTGACGATGCCGGCCAGCCCGCTCGTACCGGACAGCAGGATGTCGAAGGCCAGCGGCTCCTCGCCGACGACCACCGTGGACGCCTGCGGCTGGAAGCCGTCGGCGGAGGCGATCAGCACGTAACTGCCGGAGCCGGGGGCGTCCAGGGTGTAGCCGCCGTCGGGCCGGGCCACGGAGCGCCCGAGCTGCCGACCGCCCAGCGAGATCAGGGTGACGGCCGCACGGGCGACCGGAGCCCCCTCCGCACCGCGCACCACACCGTGGACGGGGGTGCCCTGGACGGTCTCGTACGAGGCGCCGACACCGACACCGGCACCGGTACCGGCGTCGGCCGTGTCGACCGAGGTGACCCCGGCCGCGCCGACGACGGCGGGCACGGGGACCTCGGCCGCCTCGACGGCAGCCGGAGTACCGGTAGCCGAAGCACCGGCAGCCGGAGCGTCGACCAGGGTGTCGTTCGCGGCGCTGCTCTTCAGTGCGACCTCCTTGATGAAGATCGTCACGATGAAGGCGACGAGCGCGCACGGAGCGGCGTACAGGAAGACGTCGCCGACGCCGTGCCCGTACGCGGCCTCCATGATCAGGCGCAGGGGCTCGGGCAGCTTGTCCAGGTCGGGGATGCCCCCGCCGCCGGTACCGCCGTGGCCGAACGCCGCACCCTCCGGCCCGAGGTCGGCGATGCCGTCCTTGACGTACTGGGTGACCCGGTTGCCCAGGACCGCGCCCAGCGCCGAGACGCCGATCGCACCGCCGAGGGACCGGAAGAAGGTGACGACGGAGCTCGCGGAACCGAGGTCCTCGGGAGCGACCTGGTTCTGGGTGGCGAGGACCAGGTTCTGCATCATCATGCCGATGCCGAGGCCCATGACGAACATGAAGACCGCGACGTGCCAGTACTCCGTGTCGTACCGGATCGTGCCGAGCATCCCGAGCCCGGCCGTGACCAGGAAGCCGCCGCTGACCAGCCACGCCTTCCAGCGCCCGGTCTTGGTGATGATCTGGCCGGAGACGGTCGAGGAGAGGAAGAGCCCCGCGATCATCGGGATGGTCATGACGCCGGACATCGTCGGCGACTTGCCGCGCGCCAGCTGGAAGTACTGGCTGAAGAAGACGGTGCCCGCGAACATCGCGATGCCGACGAACAGCGAGGCGATCGAGGCCAGCGTGATGGTGCGGTTACGGAAGAGGCGCAGCGGAATGATCGGTTCGGCGGCGCGCGACTCGACGAGGACGAAGAGCAGGCCGAGCAGGACCGAGCCCGCGACCATCACGTACGTCTGCCACGACAGCCAGTCGTACTTGTCGCCCGCGAAGGTCACCCAGACCAGCAGCAGGGAGACGGCGGCGCTGATGAAGAACGCGCCGGTCCAGTCGACCTTGACGCCCTCGCGCTTGACGACCGGGAGCTTCAGGGTCTTCTGGAGCACGATCAGGGCGATGATCGCGAACGGCACGCCCACGTAGAAGCACCAGCGCCAGCCCATCCAGCTGGTGTCGGTGATGACGCCGCCGAGCAGCGGACCGCCGACGGTGGCGACGGCGAAGACCGCGCCCAGGTAGCCGCTGTAGCGACCGCGCTCGCGCGGGGCGATCATCGCGGCCATCACGATCTGCGCGAGGGCGGAGAGACCGCCGACGCCGATGCCCTGGACGACCCGGCAGGCGATGAGCATGCCGCTGCTGGTCGACAGACCGGCGACGACCGAGCCCAGGACGTAGATGATCAGGGCTATCTGGACCAGCAGCTTCTTGCTGAAGAGGTCCGAGAGCTTGCCCCAGAGCGGGGTGGTGGCGGTCATGGCCAGCAGCGAGGCCGTCACGACCCAGGTGTAGGCGCTCTGGCCGCCGCCGAGGTCGGAGATGATCTCGGGCAGGGCGTTGGAGACGACCGTCGACGACAGGATCGCGACGAACATGCCGAGCAGCAGCCCGGTCAGCGCTTCCATGATCTGCCGGTGTGTCATCGGCGTGCCGTCGGAGGCGTCGGAAGCGGTGGTGCCTCCGTGCCCTCCGTGCTTGGCGTGGCCGCCCCGCACACCGGTGGGTGTGGTCGTAGCCATTGAGTTCCTTATCCGTGCGTATTTGCTTCTGTTACACAGGTGTACGGGTGTGAGCCTCGTCGCCGAGGCGGGTCCTGCACTCGCCGGTGTGGCTTCCGGGGGCGCAGCCGCCGGATCCACGACAGGCGAAGCTGTCGCGCAGCCGGGACAGCAGTGCGACGAGCCGGCCGACGTCGTCGTCGGACCAGTCCTGGAGGTTGTGGGCGAACACCTCGGTGGTCCGCCGGGTCAGCTCGTCGAGCTGCTCGTGCCCGCCGGGGGTCAGCCGCAGGATGCGGGACCGCTTGTCCGCCGGGTCCGGAGACCGTTCGATCCAGCCGCGATCGGCCGCGTGGGCCACGTGGCGGCTGGTCACCGACATGTCCACGGACAGCAGCTCGGCGAGCCTGCTGATCCGCATCTCGCCGTGCCGGTCCAGGAGGGTCAGTACGGCGGCGGATCCCGCGGGACACTCGGGGGGCAGGGCTCGGGCGAGCCCCCTTTTGACGGCCCCGACGGCGCTGAGCTGCCGCGCCAGTTCCTCGTAACTACTCTGTGCGGCCACGGGAACCCCCAGCACATCCACGACTATGTTGTTGCTTAGGGCAACGATAGAAGCCGTTGGTTGCTACAGGCAAACGAAAACGGTCTTGCAGAAGTAAAGGAACGCAAAAGCCTCTGTCGGGTCGAGGTCAAGCCCGATCTCCGCGTCCGCCGCCGCAGGTCGGGCGGGGTGCCGGGCGGCCCCGGGGGTTGGGCCGGGGGCCCGAGTTCGCTAGGGTCCTGCCCCATGGCACACAACCCCCACGCCCCTCAGCCGGGCCCCGAGGGCAACCCCGATCCGGCGGGCAGCACGCAGATGTTCCGCGCCTTCGTCGACGAGGGCGAGCCGCAGCGCCGGCAGCAGCCCGCGGCGACCTCGTCCGGGCCGAGAGCCGGGGTGATCGCGGCGGTGATCGCGGTCGTCGTCGTCCTCGGTGCGGTGGCCTGGCTCGCACTGGGCTGACCCACGACAGCAGGACACGGCACGGCCGGCAGCAGGACAGCAGGACCGTACGCCGGCACGACCGACGACCGTACGATCCGGCCGCACGGGGACGGGCAGCGGAGCCGCGACAATCGGCCCACCGCTCCGCCCCCGGGCGGCCTTCGTGCGTTCAGGCCGTTGCGGGCGGCCGGGTCACTTCCACGCGGGTCACTCCCACGCGGGCCACTCCCCCTCGGGTCACTCCCACTCGGCGGAGACGTCCTGCGTCTCGACGCGCATCCCCAGCGGGACCCGCCAGGACTCCACGCAGACGGTGTACGTCTCCGAGCGCACCGAGCCCGCGCCGATCGGGGCGGGCAGGGGCTGGGACGAGGTGATGGTCGCCCAGTCGACGCCGAGGGCGCCGATGATGTGCGTGGCGAAGGTGACGGTCCCCGAGCGCGCCGGGGTGCCGCCGGTGTTGCGGAACTCCACGGTCACCTTCTCGCACCACCGCTTGTCGGCCGCCGCGCGCTGCGGGGCGCTCAGCTTCAGCGCGGCCGGGGTCGCGGGCGGTGGGGGAGGCTTCGGGGTGCCGGGAGTGCCGCTGCCCGGTGGCGAGGGGGTGCCGGATCCGCCGCCCGGCTTCGAGGGCCGGGAGGGGCCGGAGGGCGTCGAAGGCGTCGCGGGTTTCGAGGGCTTCGCACCCGGCCTGTCGGGCGAACCGGCCGCCCCCTGACCGCCAGACGTCCGCGTACGCGCCCCACCGGGCCCGTCCGGGGCGCGCCCCGACTCGCTCGCACCCGGGGGCGGGGAGAAGGGCGCGGACGGGGACGTACCGCTTCCACGCCCGCCCGGCCCCCGCTCGCCGCTCCCGCCGCCACCGCCGTTCCCGCCCCTCCCGCTCCCGTTCCCGCTCCCGTCGAGGGGAGTGAGCGTCACCTTGCCCGAGGGCTCGCCGTCCCCGCCCGGGGGGCTCTCCGAGCGCTCGGCGGCCGCGCCCACGGCCACGTAACCCTCTCCCGGCCCGCTCCCGCAGCCGGTCAGCAGGCCGGTGCCCAGGCACAGCGCGGCCGCCGAGGCGGCGATGGTGCTGCCTCGGCGGCCGGTGGAGCCGCATGTCTGACGTCGCATCGCGCCAGTGTGTCTGACGCACCGTCAAATCTGAACCCGTATGCAGGGATCAGGGATACCGGGGACGTCGGGGATGTCGGGGAGATCGGGGATCGGGGAGATCAGGGCCCCTGCCGGTCCGTCCGTCCCGGGATCAGTCGGCGATGAGCCCTTCCCTGAGCTGTGCGAGCGTGCGGGTCAGCAGCCGGGAGACGTGCATCTGGGAGATGCCGACCTCCTCGCCGATCTGTGACTGCGTCATGTTCGCGAAGAACCGCAGCATGATGATCTGGCGCTCGCGCGGAGCGAGTTTGGCCAGCAGCGGCTTGAGGGACTCGCGGTACTCGACGCCTTCCAGCGCCGTGTCCTCGTACCCGAGGCGGTCGGCGAGCGAGCCCTCGCCGCCGTCGTCCTCGGGGGAGGGGGAGTCCAGCGAGGAGGCGGTGTAGGCGTTGCCGACGGCGAGACCGTCGACCACGTCCTCCTCGGAGACCCCGAGCGCGCGGGCCAGCTCCGGCACCGTCGGCGAGCGGTCGAGCTTCTGCGCGAGCTCGTCGCTGGTCTTGGTCAGCGCGAGTCGCAGCTCCTGGAGGCGGCGGGGGACCCGCACGGACCAGGAGGTGTCGCGGAAGAAGCGTTTGATCTCGCCGACGACGGTGGGCATCGCGAACGTGGGGAACTCCACGCCCCGTTCGCAGTCGAACCGGTCGATCGCCTTGATCAGGCCGATCGTGCCGACCTGGACGATGTCCTCCATCGGTTCGTTGCGGCTGCGGAACCTCGCCGCGGCGTACCGCACAAGCGGGAGGTTCAGCTCGATCAGTGTGTCCCGCACATAGGTCCGCTCCGGACTGTCCGTTCCCTCGGGGCCCGAGGCGGGGCCGAGCGCGGCGAGCCGCAGGAACAGGGAGCGGGACAGCGTGCGGGTGTCGATGGCTTCCGGCGAGCTGGTGAGCACGGCGGGTGCCGGCACGCTCTTCGTGAGCGTGAGCACCTTCGAGCTGCCCTGTTCTTCGGACATGCCACCCCCTTGAGGTCGCGGACGGTCGCGGTGGCCGCGACCATCGGAGGAACGCAGCCTCCACCTGAATACCGGAGGCGGGGCCGCGGCAAACGCGCTTCGAGCAGAATGTCACATGTCGGCAACACGCTGTAGTGACATGTCGACAAGTCAGCGCCGAATCCGCCCTGGAAACAGGGGGTGTAGGGCTTTTATGCCGTCAGAACTGCTCTCTGGACGGTCTACCCGTTCCGGTTACGCCTCGATCCTGTTTGCGGATCTCAGTCGGGCGAAACTTCTGGCGAGAAGCCTTGACACATGCATCTGGGAGACGCCCAGTTCCGCGCTGATCTGAGACTGGGTCAAGTTGCTGTAGTAGCGCAGGAGAAGGATGCGCTGCTCGCGCTCGGGGAGCTGGACGAGGAGGTGCCGGACGAGGTCGCGGTGCTCGACGCCCGCGAGCGCGGGATCCTCGTAGCCGAGCCGGTCGAGCAGTCCGGGCAGCCCGTCGCCCTCCTGGGCGGCCTCCAGGGAGGTCGCGTGGTACGAGCGCCCGGCCTCGATGCAGGCGAGCACCTCGTCCTCGGAGATCTTCAGCCGCTCGGCGATCTCGGCGGTCGTCGGGGACCGGCCGTGAGCGGTCGTCAGGTCCTCGGTGGCCCCGGTGACCTGGACCCAGAGCTCGTGCAGCCGGCGGGGGACGTGGACGGTGCGCACGTTGTCGCGAAAGTAACGTTTGATCTCGCCGACGACGGTGGGCATCGCGAACGTGGGGAACTGGACCCCGCGCTCCGGGTCGAACCGGTCGATGGCGTTGATCAGGCCGATCGTGCCGACCTGGACGACGTCCTCCATCGGCTCGTTGCGGCTGCGGAACCGCGCCGCGGCGTACCGCACGAGGGGGAGGTTCGCCTCGATGAGGGCGGCCCGGACCCGGCGGTGCTCCGCGGTGCCCGGCTCCAGGTTCTTGAGCTGGCCGAAGAGGACCTGGGTGAGCGCCCTGGTGTCGGCGCCGCGCGCCCTGGCGGGCCTGGCCGAGGGGTCCGGGGTCTCGGTCTGGATGTCCTCGGGCCGGACGGTCGGGACGGTCTGGACATTCTCGACGGTCTGGACGGTCTGGGGAGGCACTTGAGGCGCTGTACTGGCCGGCACGGTGACGCCACCCCTTTGCGGTCAACTACGGTCAACTCATCCGTCAAAAGCGGTCATAGCATCACAAGACATGTCCACTGTGTGCAAGCACCGCAAAGTGCCGTGTTGAGGTCATAAGGGTTTAAACGGAACAAAGAAACCCCCCGCCTGAACGGCGAGGGGTCGGCGGAACCGGGGCGAACCGGAGACGCGGAGGGCGTCAGAAGGGGTAGTCGGCGATCACCCAAGTGGCGAATTCCCGCCACTGCCCGGCGGCGGCCTGGTGGGCCGGGTGCTCGATGTACCGCTTGAGCGCGTCCTCGTCGGCGACCGCGGAGTTGATGGCGTAGTCGTACGCGATCGGCCGGTCGGTGATGTTCCAGGCGCACTCCCAGAACTCCAGCTCGGGGACCTGCCCGGCCAGCTCCCGGAAGGCCCGGTCCCCGGCGACGACGCGCGGGTCGTCCCGCTCGACGCCCTCGTTGAGCTTGAAGAGGACCAGGTGGCGGATCATCGTTCGTCTCCTTACTTCACCAGTTCTGACATGAAGTCACCGACGCTCTGCGCGGCGGTGGAAATGCCTTCGAACCCTACCTGGACCAGCTCGGCGGCCCGCTGCGGAGACATGATGATCGTGTACAGCACGAAGACCACCAGTATGTAGATGATGATCGTCTTTGCCTTGGCCACAATCCTGCCTCCCCGTCGACCTCGTGTGCGATCGGGCGATTGTATCCGCACGGATGGCCGTATCCGCTGGTCGTATCCGGTGGCCGGTTCTGATCACTGATGCGCTCTTTAAGGACCTACGTCCCCGCCATCGAGGCCTTTTGCCCGGCCTCAGGGCTCCTGCCGCCCGGCAGGATGGATAACGAAGCCCGACGGGACCAGGCAGGACCCGAAGGGCTGGAACAGGGCCTCTCTGTGGGGCCACCGCCGCGCGATTCCCCCTGACCGCGACGGACGGCCGGCAGGCCCTGTTCTCATCGGGGGAAGCGGCTTGTCCCCCCGATGCCGCTTCCCCCGACCTGACCCGGAGCGCCCGGCCGCCGTACATCCTCTGTACGGCGGCCGGGCGCTCTGCTGTCCGGCCGCATCGAACGGGAAGGGCCGTCGGCAGGGCCTCAGCTGTCCCGCAGGTCAGTGACCGTGCAGCGCAGGCCGGGGGCTCCCGCGAGCTTCCGGTCCGCTGTCACGAGTTCGGCGTCCAGCGTCTCCGCCAGGGCGATGTAAGCGGCGTCGTAGGGCCACATGTTGTGCCGAAGCTCCCAGATGCGAGGCATGAGGGGAGTGTGGTCGTAGCGGTGCACCTGCATGCGGCCCAGCAGGTCCAGTGCGTGGGTGGCCTCGTTCTCGGGAAGCTTGTTTCCGCGAACCAGGCCCCGCAGCACTGAGGCGCACTCCAGATCCACCGCGTGCGGGGCTGCGAGCCGGTTGCCGGCCGTGTGGTTCCGGACCCGCTCGGCGAGGGGGTCCGACCCCACGAGGAACTCCACGAGCGCGGAGGTGTCGAGAACCTGCACCTTCACGAACGCGCCTCACGCATCTGGACCAGGGCATCGGACACGTCGTCGGCGGTGACCTGTCCGCGTGCGGCAATCCCGCGTGCCTGCTCGGCCGCTTCCTCCGGGGTCAGCAAGGCTGCTTCGCCGACCAGGAGCTGGAGGAGGTAAGCCTGCAAGGACTGCCCGGACCGGGCGGCCCGGACCTTCAACGTCGTCATCGTCTCGTCCGGGACCGCTCGGAGATGAATCGTAGCCATGCAAGCATTTTAGTCCCATTGCCTGCACTCTGCTAGTGCCTTCGGCCGGCCGGGAGGGGCGAGCTGATCCGCGGCTCCCGGCTCAGACGGATTTGAGCAGGCCGCGGAGGTCGGCCATGCGCGCCCTGACGTCGGCGGCCTCGGCGGCCTCGGCGGGGTCGACCGGGTCCGCCCCGGGGCGGTGGTCGGCTCGGCAGGGGCGGCAGAGTCCGTCGGGGAGGGCTTCCGGGTGGCCGGGGCGGCCGCAGTCGGTGCATTCCAAGAGGATGTGGCGGGCCGGGGCAGGGCTGATGGGTGAGGGGCTCTCAGTGGTGGGCAGCCGGGGCGGCATCTTGTCGGTGAGGCGGCGGCGGAGGAAGCCGAGGGGGGAGTCGACCTTGGCGGGGAGGCCTGCGGTGAGGGCGCTGGTCAGGTAGTCGATGGTGACGCCCCGGGCGAGCCATTCCGCCGCCTGTGCTTCGAGGGCGGTGCAGTCGTCGGCGGAGAGGGCCAGGCGGTGGTCGTCCCGGCCGAGGCGGGCCAGGGCGAGGTAGGCGGGAGACCGGCCGTCTTCGGAGGCAGGGGGCGTCGCGGGAACCGTGCCCGGGGCAGGCGGAGCGGGCTCGGCGTCCGGGGCTGTTTCCGGGGCGGGCTCGGCCTCCGGTGTCGGTTCCTGGTCCGGGGTGCGCTGCTGCGGTACGCCGGTGGCTTCGGGGGCCTGTTCCGTACCGGGGTCCTCCGGGGCGGGCGCCGGTTCCTCGGCCGGACCCCAGAGCGGCGGGAGCGCTGGGCCGGACGCCGGGGTGCCGGATGCCGGGATGCCGGTGTCCGGTGTGGAGTCGACGGTCCGGGCGGCCTTCTCGGTGGCGAGGTAGGTGTTCCACCACTCGTTGTCGTGGGCGGTGCGGGACCAGAAGGTGCGGAAGACCCAGCGGGTTTCGTCGCCCGCGCCGACGGAGCACCGTACGCGTCGCAGGTGTCCGGCGACGGAAAGGGCGGTCAGGGCGGTGGAGATGGCCTGCTGCCCGTAGAGCGGGAGCTGCTTGGCGAGCTGCTTGACGCTCATCGCCGCACCTTCGGGGAGGTGGTCGACGAATCCGGCGACGTAGCGTTCGCGGGTTGGCAGGAGGCAGAAGTCGTCGCGTGTACGGGCCTGTTGGCCGGGCGCGGAGCGTTTGCCGTAGCCGGGCTTGGCCATCGGGTACGGGGCGGAGCGTGCGGGGGCGTGCGGGGCGGAGCTAGTGTGCTGGGTAGCCACGAGGTCGGCTTTCTGGGTTAACGATCTTGCGGTGAGACCCCGGCCTGGTGCTTCCAACACCGCGTCGGGGTCGATTAGTTCTCGCACCGTAAGCAGTCGTGACGCTGCGCCGCAAGCTGTCACGATTAGTCATACTTGCTCGCCGTGACGGGGTAGGGAGGTAGGGAGGTTTTTCCCAACCCCCGGTATCTACCCGCCGGTTAAAGAAGGCGCTCGAATCCCGGATCTCGCATCCCGACGCCCGAAGTCCGGGACCCGAGCTTCGGGGCGGGGCCCACTCACGTACACCCGGACGAGTGAACCGACCGTCCCGAAGCTCGCAGCTCGCAGCTCGCATCCCGGGGATCGAAGCCCGAAGCCCGAAACCCGAAGCCCGGGTCTCGGGGCTCGGTACTCGAGCCGCTACCCCCGCCCCACCACCACGCCCGCCCGGTCGATGCAGATCACGTCGACCGCGACCGGCGCGCCCCGCAGTACCGCCAGCGCCTCGTCGCGGGCCCGTGCTGCCACCAGGTCGCCCAGCGGGACCCCCGCCGCCTCGCACAGGCGTAGCGCCTCCAGGCCCGTGTTGGCGGTGGCGATCCGGGAAGCCAGCTCCTCGTTCGCCCCGCCCTCCCGGGCCAGGTCGGCCAGGAACGGCTTGTTCACCTGGGAGCGGGCCGAGTGGAGGTCCAGGTGGCCCGCCGCGAGTTTGGAGAGCTTGGCGAAGCCGCCGCAGACCGTCAGGCGGTCGATCGGGTGGCGGCGTACGTATTTGAGGACCGCGCCCGCGAAGTCGCCCATGTCCAGGAGCGCGATGTCCGGCAGGTTGTGCTCCGCCACCACTGTCCTCTCCGACGTCGAGCCCGTGCAGCCCGCCACGTGTGTCAGGCCCGCCGCCCTCGCCACGTCCACGCCCCGGCGGATCGAGTCGATCCAGGCCGAGCAGGAGTAGGGGACGACCACCCCCGTCGTGCCCAGGATCGACAGGCCGCCCAGGATGCCGAGGCGGCCGTTCCACGTGGAGCGGGCGATCTCCTCGCCGTGGTCGACCGAGACCGTGATCTCCACGTCCCCCGCCTCACCGTGCTCCGCCGCCACCCGCTCCACGTGCTCGCGCATCAGCCGGCGCGGGACCGGGTTCACCGCGGGCTCCCCGACCTCCAGCGGCAGGCCGGGGAGCGTCACCGTGCCCACGCCCGGACCGGCCCGGAACACCACGCCGGAGCCCGGCGGCAGCCTCCGTACCGTCGACCTCACCAGCGCCCCGTGCGTCACGTCCGGGTCGTCGCCCGCGTCCTTCACCACCCCGGCCGTCGCCGAGCCCCGCCCGGCCGTCAGATCCTCCACCGCCAGCGCGAACGCCGGTGTCTGGCCCTTCGGCAGCGTGATGCTCACCGGGTCCGGGAAGTCGCCGGTCAGCAGTGCCGTGTACGCGGCTGTCGTCGCCGCCGTCGCACAGGCACCGGTCGTCCAGCCGGGGCGCAGACCGGTGTGCTTGAGTTGGGCACTGCGACCGCCCCGCGCCTCAGCGTTCAAGAGAGAGTCCGTTCCGATGCCTGTGCTGCCCGTGCGTACTGTGCACGTGCTTGTTCTGGGGGGTACCACCGAAGCCCGCCGGCTGGCCGAGAGCCTCGCCGGTGACCGGCGGATCCGGGTCACCAGCTCGCTCGCCGGGCGCGTCTCCGCTCCCCGGCTGCCGCCCGGTGACGTGCGCGTCGGCGGGTTCGGTGGTCCCGACGGGCTCGCCGCCTGGGTGCGTGAGCACGGCGTGGATGTTCTTGTCGATGCCACCCATCCCTTCGCCGCGGCCATGAGCCGGAACGCGGCCGAGGCCGCCGCGCAGGCCCATGTTCCTCTCCTCGCCCTCCGCCGGCCCGGCTGGGTCGCCCAGGACGGTGACCGCTGGCACGCCGCCGGATCGCTCGCCGAGGCCGCCGGGCTGCTGCCCGGGCTGGGGAAGAGGGTCTTCCTCACCACCGGGCGGATGGGGCTCGCCGCCTTCGCGGGGGCGGGGCTCGATGCGCTGTGGTTCCTCGTGCGGTCCGTCGATGCTCCCGAGCCGCCCTGCCCGGCCCGGATGGAGGTTCTGCTCGACCGGGGGCCGTTCACGCCGGAGGGGGAGCGGACGCTTCTCCGCCGCCATCGCATCGACGTCCTCGTCACCAAGGACAGCGGCGGGGACGCCACCGCCCCCAAGCTCGCCGCCGCCCGTGAGGCCGAGATCCCCGTCGTCGTGGTGCGGCGGCCACCGGTTCCCGAAGGGGTGCCGGTGGCCCGTACACCCGACGAGGCCGTGCAGTGGGTCCTGCGGAAGCTCTACGCCTCCGGGTAGCGGCGCGGCGTCCAGACGATGGACCGGTCCGCGCCGGAGCCGCCACAACCGCTGGGGCCGCCAGAACCGCCAGAACCGCCGGAACCGCCCCGCCGTACCCAGCGCGTCTGCGACGAGCCCACGATCAGCAGCGTCCGCATGTCCACCTCCGCCGGGTCGACGTCGTCCAGCCGCACCGTGCGTACGGACTCCGTCGGGCCGCCCACATCCCGCGCCAGCACCACCGGGGTGTCCGGCGAGCGGTGTTCCAGGAGCAGGTCGCGGGCCTTGCCGACCTGCCACGTACGGGACTTGGAGCCCGGGTTGTACAGGGCCAGCACCAGGTCCGCCGAGGCCGCCGCGCGCAGGCGTTCCGCGATGACCTCCCACGGCTTGAGCCGGTCCGAGAGGGAGATCGTGGCGTAGTCGTGGCCCAGCGGTGCGCCCGCGCGGGCCGCCGCCGCGTTCGCCGCGGTGACGCCGGGCAGGACCCGTACGGGGATGTCCTCGTACGTCTCCTGCGAGGCTGCCTCCAGCACCGCCGTCGCCATCGCGAAGACCCCGGGGTCGCCGCCCGAGACCACCGCGACCCGGTGGCCCCGGCGGGCCAGGTCCAGGGCGAACTCGGCGCGCTCCGACTCCACCTTGTTGTCCGAGCCGTGCCGCGCCTGACCGGGGCGGACCGGCACCCGGTCCAGGTAGGTCGTGTAGCCGACCACGTCGTCGGCGGCGGCGAGTGCTCCGCGCGTCTCCGGTGTCAGCCACAGCGGGCCCGCCGGGCCCGTGCCCACGACGACCACTTCGCCACCCGCCGAAGGCGAGGGGCGCGGCGCGTCGATACGGCTCGGCAGCACCGCCACCGAGAAGTACGGGACCGACGCCGGGTCGATGTCCGCGAGGTCGCCCGTGCGCTCCCCGGCCATCGTCGCCCGCTCCACGTACCGCGCCTCCGCGAGCCGCCCCGACGCCTCGAACGCCCCGCGCACCGCCGGGAACGTCCGCCCCAGCTTCATCACGACCGCCGTGTCCGTGGCGGCGAGACGGGCCGTCAGCTCTTCCTCGGGGAGGGTGCCGGGGAGGATCGTCAGGATCTCCTCGCCCTCTACCAGCGGGGTGCCGAGGCGGGCCGCCGCCGCGCTGACCGACGTCACGCCGGGGATGACTTCGGTGGTGTAGCGGTCGGCCAGCCGCTTGTGCATGTGCATGTACGAGCCGTAGAACATCGGGTCGCCCTCGGCGAGCACCACGACGGTCAGGCCCGCGTCCAGGTGCGCCGCGAGGCGGGCCGCGGCCTTCTCGTAGAACTCCTCCAACGCGCCCCGGTAACCGCCCGGGTGGTCCGTGGTCTCCGTCGTGACGGGGTAGACCAGGGCCTCCTCGATGTGGTCGGGCCGCAGGTGCGCCGCCGCGATGGACCGGGCGATCGAGCGGCCGTGCCGGGCGCTGTGGTACGCCACGACGTCCGCCTCGCCGATGGCCCGGACGGCCCGCAGGGTCATCAGGTCCGGGTCGCCGGGGCCGAGCCCGACGCCGTACAGCTTGCCGCCACCGCCGCTCCTGCTGAACTCGGTCACGGGAGAGGTCACGGGAGAGGTCGCTGGGGAGGTCATTACTCTTCCTCGCTGGCGATGGCGTTGAGCGCCGCCGCCGCTATCGCGCTGCCGCCGCGCCTGCCGCGCACGATCAGGTGCTCCAGGCCCGACGCGTGCTCGGCCAGGGCCTCCTTGGACTCGGCCGCGCCGATGAAGCCGACCGGGACGCCGATGACGGCGGCCGGGCGCGGGGCGCCCTCCTCGATCATCTCCAGCAGCCGGAACAGCGCGGTCGGGGCGTTGCCCACCGCGACCACCGCCCCCTCCATCCGGTCCCGCCACAGCTCCAGGGCCGCCGCGCTGCGCGTGGTCCCCATCTTCGCGGCCAGCTCCGGCACGGACGGGTCGGACAGCGTGCACACCACGTCGTTGTCGGCCGGCAGCCGCTTGCGGGTGACCCCGCTGGCCACCATCGCCACGTCGCAGAGGATGGGCGCACCGGAGCGCAGGGCCGCGCGGGCGTCGGCCACGACGTTCGGCGAGAAGGCGAGGTCGCGTACGAGGTCGACCATGCCGCAGGCGTGGATCATCCGGACGGCGACCTGGCTCACGTCGGCGGGCAGCCCGGCCAGATCCGCCTCCGCGCGGATGGTGGCGAAGGACTGGCGGTAGATCGCCGGTCCGTCCTTCTCGTACTGGTGCACAGTGCTGTCGCTTTCTTCTGCCGGTATGGGGAGGGGGAGCGTGCTCAGGCGCGGGCCGCGGCCACCGTCGCCGCGAGTGCCGCCGGGTCGTTCCGGAACGTCGCGTGATCGCTGCGGACCGCTGCCGGGGGGTCCCGGCGTTCGCCCCGTACGTGTGAGATCCGGTGCCCGTCGGGCGTGACGACCACGTCGATCCACTCCCCGTGGGGGTGTCCGCAGCGGCGTTCGCACCCGGACCAGTACACAGGGAGCCGCCCGACCGGTCCGACAGCGGCCCCCGCTTCGGCCCGTACGTCGGACAGCGACTTCGCGCAGCCGGGGTGGCCGATGCAGGCGCCGACGCCGGTCCACGGGGAGTCGGGGGCGGTGATCAGCCCTGCCGCGTCCAGCGTGCGGAGTGTCTCCGCCGCCTCGTCGTGCGCGAAGGGGCCGGGGACGACGATCCCGCGCCACGGGGTGAGCCGCAGCTCGTTCCCGTACCGGCGGGCCGTATCGGTGAGCAGCCGCCACTGGGTGGCGGACAGTCGGCCCAGGGGTACGTCGATGCTGATCGCGGCCGTGGAGTTGGCCGGTCCGGGCACGGGAGCGGCCGCCTTACGGGGGCGGGGGCGGTGCACGGTCGGGCCCGCCGTCGGCCCGACGGCGCGGGCCACCTCGGCCCGGACGTCGTCGGGCAGGTCCTTCACCCGCCACGCGCCGGAGCCCCGGGCGGCGCGGAGGAACTCCTCGGCGGCCAGGAGCGCGGCGCGTGGGGCGTCCTCGGCCGGCAGCCGGAACACCTCGTCCTCCGCCCCGATCCGCAGCAGGGCGGTCTCCGGCCCCTCCGCGATCAGCGTCACGTCCGCCCCCAGCGCGTCCACGTCGCCGCGCCCGTCGTCCAGGGCGAAGAGGAAGCGGCCGGAGAGCGTGGCGGCGGCCGCCGAACCGCACACCAGACGGTCCAGCCCGGTCAGCCAGGGCCTGAGCGACGGCGAACCGTCCAGGCCCGCCAGCGGCGAGGCCACGATGTTGCGGGCCCGCTCGTGTGCCGCGGAAGGAAGGAGGCCCGCGGCCGTGAGCAGGTCGGCCAGCTCGCCGCCGCACTCCGCACCGAGGCCGCGCAGTTGTACGTTGCCCCGCGAGGTGAGATGCAGCTCACCGTCCCCGAACCGGGTGGTCGCCGCCAGCAGCGCGTCCGCCCGGTCCGCGCTCAGCACGCCGCCGGGGATCCGTACGCGGGCCAGCGCCCCGTCGTCCGCCCGGTGCAGCCGCAGCGTCCCCGGGCAGGCGTCGCCGCTGCTGTGCGGGGAGACGCCGCCCGTGGAAAGGGGCGAGGGGGCGGAATCGGGCATGGCGGCGAGCATACCGACCGGGCCGGTCCCCCTGGTGGGCTCGCATCTGTGACCTGCGGGACAGCCGGTCGTGGCGAGCCCGACCCGTACCGGGGGACAGGGCTCCGGTGACCTGCGGGGCAGGATCCCGTCCCGCGTGCGGTGGACGGCCGGAACAGTGATCACCGCCGCACCCCCGCCCCCTGCCCCGCCCCACCCCCGCCGCTTAGGATGCAGACGGTGGTCCGTTCAGGCCGCCATCGCCAGACGGCGACAGGGGAGGAAGCCCGGTGAGATTCCGGCGCGGTCCCGCCACTGTGAGCACGGCCGCCACCACCGGCCGGGCGAGTCAGGAACTCCCTTCCCCGAGCGCCCGGTTTCCGATCGGGCGCGGCACCCGGCCTTCCGCCGGGCGTGGGGAGACCCTCCGACACCGCCCGGGGCGTGGACACCCCGAGGAAGGCCTGACGCAGCATGATCCTGCTCCTGTCGACGTCCGACACCGACCTCCTGAGCGCCCGCGCTTCCGAGGGACCCGTCAGCTACCGCTACGCCAACCCCTCCCGTGTCTCCCTCGACGGACTGCCGGACCTGCTGACCGGCGTCGACCTCGTCGTCGTACGCCTCCTCGGTGGCGTACGGGCGTGGCAGGAGGGCCTGGACGCGGTGCTGGCCACCGGCCGCCCGGTCGTGGTCCTCACCGGTGAGCAGGCCCCCGACGCCCAGTTGATGGCCGCGTCCACCGTGCCGATCGGCATCGCGGCCGAGGCGCACGCCTACCTCGCGCACGGCGGGCCCGCCAACCTGGAGCAGCTGGCCCGGTTCCTCTCCGACACCGTGCTGCTGACCGGCCACGGCTTCGAGCCGCCCGCCCCGGCCCCCGCGTGGGGCCCGCTGGAGCGGGATGCCCGTGAGCTGCCCGAGGGTGCGCCGACCGTCGCCGTCCTCTACTACCGCGCCCACCACATGAGCGGGAACACCGCGTTCATCGACGCGCTGTGCACGGCGGTCGAGGACGCGGGGGCCCGGCCGCTCCCGCTGTACGTGGCGTCCCTCCGTACGCCGGAGGCCGAGCTGATCGACGCGCTCCGCGCCGCCGACGCCATCGTGACCACCGTCCTCGCGGCGGGCGGCACCAAGCCCGCCGAGGCGTCCGCCGGCGGCGACGACGAGTCGTGGGACGCGGGCGCGCTGACCGGGCTCGACGTGCCGGTCCTCCAGGCGCTCTGCCTCACCAGCCCGCGCAGCGCCTGGGAGGAGAACGACGAGGGCGTCTCCCCGCTGGACGCGGCCACCCAGATCGCGGTGCCGGAGTTCGACGGGCGGCTGATCACCGTGCCCTTCTCCTTCAAGGAGATCGACGAGGACGGGCTCCCGGCGTACGTCGCCGACGCCGAGCGCGCGGCCCGGGTCGCCGGGATCGCCGTACGGCACGCGAAGCTGCGGAACATCCCGAACGCGGAGAAGCGCATCGCGCTCGTGCTCTCCGCCTACCCGACCAAGCACTCCCGGATCGGCAACGCCGTCGGCCTCGACACCCCCGCCAGCGCCGTCGCCCTGCTGCGGCGGCTGCGCGCCGAGGGGTACGACTTCGGGCCCGAGGCCGACATCCCGGGGCTGGTCTCCGGCGACGGCGACGAGCTGATCTACGCGCTGATCGAGGCGGGCGGCCATGACCAGGAGTGGCTGACCGAGGAGCAGTTGGCCCGCAACCCGGTCCGTATCCCGGCCGCCGACTACCGCCGCTGGTTCGCCACCCTCCCCGAGGAGCTGCGGAGCGCGGTCGAGGAGCACTGGGGTCCGGCGCCCGGCGAGATGTTCGTGGACCGGTCGGCCAACCCGGAGGGCGACATCGTCCTCGCGGCCCTGCGGCGCGGGAACCTCCTCATCCTCATCCAGCCGCCGCGCGGCTTCGGCGAGAACCCGATCGCGATCTACCACGACCCCGATCTGCCGCCCTCGCACCACTACTTGGCCGCCTACCGCTGGATCGCCGCCTCCGCCGACGACAACGGCTTCGGCGCGGACGCGATGATCCACCTCGGTAAGCACGGGAACCTGGAGTGGCTGCCCGGCAAGAACGCCGGTCTGTCGGCCGCCTGCGGTCCGGATGCCGCTCTTGGTGATCTGCCGCTCGTCTACCCGTTCCTCGTGAACGACCCGGGTGAGGGGACGCAGGCCAAGCGCCGCGTCCACGCCACGCTGATCGACCACCTGGTGCCGCCGATGGCCCGCGCCGACAGCTACGGCGACATCGCCCGCCTGGAGCAACTCCTCGACGAGCACGCCCAGATCGCCGCCATGGACCCGGCGAAGCTCCCGGCCATCCGCGCGCAGATCTGGACGCTGATCCAGGCCGCGAAGCTCGACCACGACCTCGGCCTGGAGGACCGGCCGGAGGACGAGGGCTTCGACGACTTCATCATGCATCTCGACGGCTGGCTCTGCGAGATCAAGGACGTCCAGATCCGCGACGGGCTGCACGTGCTGGGCAACCCGCCCGCCGGGAACGACCGGGTCAACCTGGTGCTCGCCGTCCTCCGTGCCCGCCAGATCTGGGGCGGCACCGCATCCCTCCCCGGGCTGCGCGAGGCGCTCGGGCTCGACGAGTCGGCCGCCACCCGCACCGCCGCCGACACCATCGAGGAGCAAGCCCGCGCGCTCGTCCAGGCGATGGACGACGCCGACTGGGACCCGGCCGCCGTGGCGTCCGTCGCCGCCGGGCTGCCGGACGCGGTCGCCGACATCCTCACCTTCGCCGCCACCGAGGTCGTCCCGCGCATGGCGGCCACGACCGATGAACTCACCCACGCTGTCCACGCGTTGAACGGTGGGTTCGTGCCCGCCGGTCCTTCCGGTTCGCCGCTGCGCGGACTGGTCAACGTCCTCCCGACCGGCCGCAATTTCTACTCCGTCGACCCGAAGGCCGTCCCCTCCAAGCTCGCCTGGGAGACGGGGCAGGCGCTCGCCGACTCGCTCCTCACCCGCTACCGCACCGACAACGGCGACTGGCCCACCTCGGTCGGCCTCTCCCTCTGGGGCACCAGCGCGATGCGCACGGCGGGCGACGACATCGCCGAAGCCTTCGCGCTGCTCGGCATCCGGCCCGTCTGGGACGACGCCTCGCGCCGCGTGACCGGCCTGGAGCCCATCCCGTACGAAGAGTTGGGCCGCCCCCGCATCGATGTGACGCTGCGCATCTCGGGCTTCTTCCGTGACGCGTTCCCGCACACGGTGGGCCTCCTCGACGACGCCGTACGGCTGGCCGCCTCCCTCGACGAGCCGGCCGAGCAGAACTACGTACGGGCGCACACCCAGGCCGACCTGGCCGAGCACGGCGACGAACGCCGGGCCACCACCCGGATCTTCGGCTCCCGCCCCGGCACGTACGGCGCGGGCCTCCTCCAGCTCATCGACTCCCGCGACTGGCGCACCGACGCCGATCTCGCCGAGGTCTACACGGTCTGGGGCGGTTACGCCTACGGCCGCGAGCTCGACGGCCGCCCGGCCCGCGAGGAGATGGAGAGCGCCTACAAGCGCATCGAGGTCGCCGCGAAGAACACCGACACCCGCGAGCACGACATCGCGGACTCCGACGACTACTTCCAGTACCACGGCGGCATGGTGGCCACCGTGCGCGCGCTCAAGGGCAAGGCCCCCGAGGCGTACATCGGGGACTCCACCCGCCCCGAGACCGTCCGCACGCGGACGCTCGTCGAGGAGACCTCCCGCGTCTTCCGGGCCCGGGTCGTCAACCCGAAGTGGATCGAGGCGATGCGCCGCCACGGCTACAAGGGCGCGTTCGAGCTGGCGGCCACGGTCGACTACCTCTTCGGGTACGACGCCACGACCGGCGTCGTCGCCGACTGGATGTACGACAAGCTCACCGAGACGTACGTACTCGACCCGGAGAACAAGCAGTTCCTCCAGGAGGCCAATCCCTGGGCCCTGCACGGCATCGCGGAACGTCTGCTGGAGGCCGAGTCGCGCGGCATGTGGGCCAAGCCGGACCCGGCGGTGCTGGACGCGCTGCGCCAGGTGTACCTGGAGACGGAAGGGAACCTGGAGGGCGAGGACTGACGGACGCGGCGCGGCGGGGCGGGGCGGAGCGGGGCGGCGCGCGCCGCGAAATCGGCTGGCTCCCGCCGCCCGTGCCGCGCAAGGTGTCCGTATGACGACGCCCGCCCGTGAGTTCCTGCCCGGCCTCGAACTGTCCCGGATCCTCTACGAGGAGGCCGTGCGGCCGGTCCTCGACGCGGAGTATCCCGGGCTGCGGTACGCCGCGGCCCGGATCGGCTCCGGCTCCGAGGTGCTCGGCTTCGACACCGCCCGGTCGGCGGACCACGAGTGGGGCCCGCGCCTGGAACTGTTCCTGCAGCCGGCTGATGCCGCCGCGTACGGAGACCGGCTGCACCGCTTGCTCGCCGAGCGGCTGCCCAAGCAGGTGCGCGGCTGGCCGACGCACTTCCGGCACGGCGATCCGGCGGACCCGGTCGGGCACATGGAGCTGACGGACGGGCCGGTCGACCACCGGGTCTCGGTGGGCGATGTCGATGGGTGGCTGCAACGGCAGCTCGGGCTCCGCGCTTCCGGCCCTGGCCCCGGCCCCGGCCCCGGCCGTGAGTCGCTGGAACTCA
The DNA here is from genome assembly GCF_044757365.1 of Streptomyces sp. NPDC091289. NCBI lineage: Bacteria > Bacillati > Actinomycetota > Actinomycetes > Kitasatosporales > Streptomycetaceae > Streptomyces > Streptomyces sp. NPDC091289. Next base: position 103,712 of record NZ_JBIVUT010000009.1, on the reverse strand, counting down.
CCGTCCGCGACTGGCTGGCCATGCCGCAGCAGGCGCTGGCGGAGACCACGGGCGGCGCGGTGTTCCACGACGGCGTCGGGGCGCTGACCCGGGCGCGGCGGGAGCTGGCCTGGTACCCGGACGAGGTGTGGCGCTATCTGCTGGCCTGCCAGTGGCAGCGGATCTCCCAGGAGGAGGCGTTCGTCGGGCGCTGCGCCGAGGTGGGGGACGAGCTGGGGTCCGCCGTCGTCGCGGGGCGGCTCGTGCGTGACCTGATGCGGCTGTGCCTCCTCCTGGAGCGGCGGTACGCGCCGTACGGCAAGTGGCTGGGGAGCGCCTTCGCCCGGCTGCCCGGGGCCGACGAGCTGCTGCCCGCCCTGCGGGGAGCCGTCACAGCCACGGACCACCCGGCGCGCGAGCGACATCTCTGCGACGCGTACGAGGCCGTGGCCGCGCTCCAGAACCGTACGGGCCTCGCGGAGGCGGTGGACCCCGGGCGGCGGCCGTACCACAGCCGCCCGTTCCAGGTGCTGCACGCCGAGCGCTTCGCCCGGGCGCTGGCCCGGGGCCTCACCGACCCGGAACTGCGGGCCCTGCCGCTGACCGGGAGCGTGGACCAGTGGGCGGACAGCACGGACTTCCTGGGGCGGCGGGGGGCCGTCCGGGCGGCGGTCGACGCGATCGGCACCGGTGGCACTGCCGACGCGGTCGGCTGACGGTCAGTTGGTGATGATCAGGACCAGCAGGCTGATGATCACCGCTCCGACGACCCCGGCGAACGTGGGCACGAACCAGGTCTTGTAGAGGAGGTCGGAGAAGCCGCCGGCCTGCCGGGAGTGCCCGTCCTGTGCCGGGTGGGCCGATGGCACCGGTTGTTGCGTCGGCTGTGCCGGTCGTGATGGTTGTGCCGGCTGTGCTGACACCTGCGTCGTGTGCGCCGGTGGCGTTCGTGGCGGGGGTGCGGTCGTCGTCCGGGATGGTGTCGGCGTCGGTGCCGTGCGCGGGGGCGGTGCGGCTGCCGACGACGCCGCGTACGAGGGCGGGAGGGGGACCGGGGGCTTCGCCGGGGCGGGTGCGGGGTGGGCGAGGAGGTCCGCGACGACCTGCTGCCACAGCTCCGGGGGCAGGTCCGGCGCCCGGCCGCCCGGAGGCGTGACCAGGACGCGGCGCAGCCACTCCATGCCGGTGTCACGACCGTCCTTGAGGAAGATGTTGAACAGCGGCCGGAGGTCGGGGGCATGGTGGGGGTCCCGTACGAGCGGGGCGACGGCCCAGGAGAAGAGCTCGGCCGCACGCTCCCGCATCTCGGGGCCGGACGGGCTGCCCGGCTCGTGCCGGGCGGGCCTGAAGTACAGGTTGTGCCGCAGCACTTCGGTGCACAGCTCGTGCTCGGTCGCCCGGTCGCGGGACCGCAGCCGGTCGGGGCGGGCCAGCTCGGCGAGGACGAGATCGCGGGAGGCCCACGGCAGCCCGTCGGTTCTCAGGAGCGACAGCAGCGGGGCGTCCCGGAGGTCCCGGAGCCGGGCGGCCAGCCGTGCGGTCTGGGTGGCGTCGACGCGTTGGTGGACCAGCAGCTCCTCCAACAGGCGGCGGTACTCCTGCTCGTGGCGCGCCTCCGGTGCGTATCGCTCCTCCGGTACGGGGCGGTCTGCCGGTGCCCGGCGCTCCTCGTGCTCGTATCGCTGCTCCGGTACGTATCGCTCCTCCGGTACGGGGCGCAGCTCGTGCTCGGCCGGTGCGTGCCGGGTGTTCAGCATGCGGCGCAGGGCGTCGCGCCGTTCCTGCCGGGGCAGGTGGGCCCCGGAGAGGAGCTCGCCGGTCAGGTGGGGCACGCCCGGAGCCGCGCCGGGGCGGTCGAGCACGTACTCGACCATCTCCTTCGCCGCGGCCATCTCGACGTCCCCCTCGGCGGGCAGCCGCAGCCGGATGCGCGCCAGCGACCGGGCGCCCGCCGCCTGGGACGTCCAGCGGGGCACACAGGTGAGGCGCAGCGAGTGCGTGTCCACGGTGTCGTACGTGGCGTAGCTCCACTCCGTGCCGAACCAGTCGCCGAACACCGAGAGCAGCCCGAGATAGAGCAGGGGCGCCGTGTTGAGGCGCGGCCAGCCGGGCAGATCGTGCTCCTCCGCGAGCAGCGAGAGCCGCCGGGACGGGTCGCGCAGCCACTCGGCGGTCACCACCATCAACGGCTTCTTCACCGACGGGAGTTCCTGGGCCATCGTGCGCAGCCGCTCGGCCGCCGTCGCCCGCAGCCGGGCCCTGTCCAGCGTCGGCAGGCCCCCGGCGGCGGTCTCGGCGACGGCACGGTCGCTCCAGGCGCTGCCGCCGAGGCCCAGGCAGCGCAGCGGCGTCAGGGTGTCCGCGTCGCCGAACACCGCGTGGCAGGCCGTGCTGGGCCGGCCGCCCCGGTCCTTGGTGGGCCACCGCTGGAGGAGCACGGTCCCGCCCGTCCGGGAGGGGACGCGGACGCTGCTCGGGCGGGGGGCCGGGCCGGGGCCCGGTACCCAGAGCAGCGGGCCCAGTTCGCGGCGGAGGTCCTCCGCGCGCTCGGCGGAGCAGGAGTGTGCCACCGCCGTCATGCCCGCACTGGAGCGGCCCTGGTTTCCGTCCCAGCGGAAGACCACCTGGTCGAGCCGGCCGGGCCGGCCGGGTCCGTCGGGGCCGTCGGGCCGGTCGCGTCGGCCGGTCTCCTCACGCCGATCGAGGGCGTCGTTCACCGCGTTTCCCTTCCCACGCCGAATGATGATGCGGCGCTTCCGGGCGCCTCGATGATCCCGTGCATCGCCAGCAGCGACACCAGGGGTTCCAGCACCCGGCGCGGTCCCGTGCCCGCCGGGTAGCGGCCCTGGCTCTCCTGGCCACCGGTGGCCGATGCGATGTGCAGGGTGCAGCGACGGAACGCGTCGAAGGGCCGCAGCCAGGCCTGTCCGGCGTGCTGCCGCAGCAGCGCGTAGACGTCCCCGCTCTCCTCCAGGAACTGGTCCGGGCCGATCGCGGCGGGCGGGCCCTCGCCCAGCCAGCGGTCGACCGGCGGCTGGAACCGGAGCAGGTCGGACTTGCCGAGCACCATCGCCGCCGGGGTCTCCAGATAGGGGCCCGTGCGCGGCAGCCGGTCGAGCACGGTGCCGAACGCCGCGTCGCCGTCCCGGTCCACCTCCGTGCCCCAGCGCCTGCGCACCTCGTCGAGCTGTGGCAGCGGCAGGGCGAGCGCCGGGTCGACGACGAAGACCAGGGCGTCGATGCCGAGCAGGAAGCGCAACGCCCCGTCGGTGCGGACGAGGTCCTCCCCGCCGAGGTCGAAGAAGGCGACCGGGCGCACCCGCCCCCGTGCGTCGGTGAGCAGCAGCGACTCGACGAACCGGGCGAAGCCGTCCAGGCCGACCCCGCTCGTGTGGTCGAGCACCTTGCCGCTGCGCAGCGGCTGCACCCGCTCGCGGACGAAGCGGGCGTGCTGCTCCGGGTTGACGGACTGCCAGCCCACCCCGTACCGCTCCAGGCCGCCGTCGGTGATCTCGGCGATCATCTGGGTCAGCAGATGGCTCTTCCCGGTGCTGGACTGGCCGATCATGGCGACCGTCAGCGGGCGGCCGTGGGTGAGGTAGGGCACCGGGATGTGGTGCTCGGGGAAGTCCGGGTCGGCCGTGCACTGCTGGACCGCGCCCCGCATGACGTCCTCGCGCCGCACCGGGTTGCCGATGCGGGAGAGGTCCAGGGGCTTGTACTGCATCTGGTCGTCCGTCACATAGAGCTTGTTCAGGTCGAGCTGGATGCCCTCCAGGCAGTACGGGCAGAGCACCTCGCCGGTGGGCCCGTCGTCGGGCTCCCCGTCCGTCGTGTCCCCGGCGGTGCCGGGCGTCCGCCGCTTGGCCTCCACCGCCCGGTCGAACGCCTCCCGGTGCGGGCGCGCCCCGTCCCCGGCCGTGGGCCTCAGCCGCCGGGCCTCCTCGGGGGCCAGCAGCTCCAGCAGGGCCCCGGGTGCGGGCCGGCCGGCCGCCGTGGGGGCGAACGCGCGGGGCAGCGTCCCGGCGAGCACCCGGTGCTGCGCGAGGTCGGCCGGGGCCCGGTCGGCGGGGCCCGGGCGGCCGGTCACCAGCTGGTAGAGCACCTGGGCGGCGCTCCACACCGCGTCCCGGGGATCGACGAGGCCCTCGCCCCGGTGCTGTTCGGGCGGGGCGAACGGGGCCCGGCCCCACGGCGTCCGGGGCCGTCCGGCGCGGGCGACGCCCTCAAGTCCCCAGAGCTGCACCGACGTACCGTCCCAGAGCACCGTCGCGGGGGAGATCCCGCGCGCCACGAGGCCCTGGCCGTCCAGCAGGCACAGGGCCAGCGTCAGGTCCCGGGCGAACACCCGCTGGTCGGTCGCCGAGATCACATGGGTGCGCCCGGCGGCGGTGCCGCGCGGGGCGGCGTACAGCAGGAACGGCTCGGCGGTGTCCAGTTCGTAGCCGATGACGGTGGGGAACAGGTGCGCGTACGGGGTGTTCTCCAGGGTCCGGTCGAGGTGGAGCGCGGTGCCCGCCTCGGTGTCGAGCAGGGCGCGGGCCGCCGGGTTGGCGGCGTCGGCCGCCGACAGGAACACCTGGACGCACTGCTGGCCCCGGTCGTCGAGCAGCCCGTTGCGGATGCGCTGGGGCAGCGCCGGGTCCCGGCGCGAGGGCGGGCCGAAGCGGGCGGGGGCGGTGCGCCGCCGCCCGGCGGGGTCGGTGAACACGAGGTGGGGGCGCGGGGCCCCCGGTGACGCGGGCCGGCCCAGCGGCGTGGTGCTCACCACCGGTCGTCCTCCCTGAACTCGGCGTGCACGGACGGGGGTTCGGTGCGGTCGGCGCCGCCGGTGTTCTGCCGGGGCAGGACCGTGTCGACCACGCCCATCCGCAGCGGCGTGAGCCGGATCAGCCCCGCGTACCGCCCGGAGGAGGTCCACAGCGCCTCCTCCACCGGCGGCGAACCGCTCTTGCGCCAGGCGGCCTCGACCTCGCCCTGGAGGGTTCCAGGGGCGAACCGGATCCACAGGGCGGCCTCCGGATCGCGGCTGAGGAGGGCCCCCTGCTCCGGCGAGGACAACTGGACGACGGCCCCCCGGTCCGCCTCCCGCCCCACCAGCTCGGCGACCCGCAGCGAATCGGTGCCCAGCAGCCCGGCGGCCGTGGTGCGGGCCCGGTGGTCGCCCGGGTACGGCGGCGGGGCCAGCACCCCGTAACGCCACAGGTGGTGGCGGGCGGCCGACAGCAGTTCGCGGACCCGTTCCTCGGTCCGCGCGACGGCGAGCGCCCCGGCCTGACCGCGTTCGACGGCGCCCCAGTAGGGGGCCATGGCGGCCATCGCGGTGTTGCGGAGGTCCCCGGCGAGGGTGGCGACCAGCTCCGGGCCGCCCTCGCCGATCTCCCGGTCGAGCCAGCGCGGTGCGCGGTCGCCCCCGCCGTCGTCCCACGGGGCGTCGTCGGGGCCGGCGGGGTACGCGGCCGGGGAGGGCACGCCGTACGGGCCGGGGCCCTCGCCGTACAGGTCGGCGTCGCGACCGGCGTCACCGGCGTAGTGGGCGTCGTACCGGTCGCTGCTCAGCCGGCTGTCCCGGTCGCCGCCCGGAGCGTCGTCCCGGTCGTCGTCCCGGTCGTGGTCCCGTGCCGGGCTGTTGTCCCAGGCGTAGGCGGCGGCCCAGTCGCCGTCGTCCGCGCCCCCGTCGGCACCGCCGGACTCCAGGGTCTCCAGCGCGGAGGGCGCGGAGAGCCAGTCGTCGTCCCCGTACGGATCGGAACCGCCCGCCCCGGCCGGGGCGACGGGCTCCGGTGCGGCCTGGGCGTCGGCGGCGGCCGCGGTCGCCCGCAGCATCCCGGCCACCGAGCGGGCGGCGTCGGCGCAGTACAGCCGCTCCTCGGCCGCCCAGTGCTCGCGGACCAGCTCCGCCAGCAGGGCGTCGAGCCCGTCCAGCGCGGTGCGCAGCGCCGTCGTGCCGCGCCCGGCGGCCCAGGAGCCGGCGGCGTCCCGCCAGAGCCGGCGGACCGCCTCGGCGGTGAGCCCGAGACCGACCAGCAGCCCGGTCCCGCCGAGCCAGAGCGGCGGGTCGGCGGCATACGCGACCACCGCCCCGGCCACCGCACCGGCGACGGCGGCGACCCGGGGGCCCACCGGCCACCGGGCGGCGCGCCGGCCCGTGCGCAGCCGGGCCGCGCCCAGCAGCGCGACGGCCACGAACACCACCGGCACCACCAGGGCCGCCAGGACGGCGGGCCACTGCCACAAGGAGCCCAGCAGCCCCGCCGCGCCCGCCATGAGCAGCACCGCGCCCGGGGTGCGGGGCGGTGCGGCGTACTCGGTGGCGGAACCGCGGTTCACCGACTCCTCGGAGTGGTCGGCGAGCCGGTGCAGCAGCGCGGTGCCCGGCACCGGCTCGACCCGCCCGGCCAGCGCGGTGAAGTGCTGGGCCACCGAACGCAGCGCGAGCCCGTCGCCGAGGAGCGAGCCCGCCAGTTCGCGCAGCCCCTCGCCGACGCGTTCCCCCGCACGGTCGGTGACGGGTACCCGCAGCCCGAGCGCGCCGAGCCGGGCGGTGGCCTCCGCGGTGGGCGCCGCCGCACCGCCGCCGCCCGAAAGAGCCCGCTCCACCAGGGTGCGGAACCCGTCCAGGTCCTCGCGGGCCTGGTGCAGATCCGCCTCCAGGGCCTCGCGCCGGGCCGGGTGCAGCAGGCCCGGGAAGGCCCGCAGCGCGTCGAGGTTCTCGTCCGCGCGGTCCAGGGATTCCGCGCACGTCCGGTGCGCGTGGTTCGCCTGGCCGTCCGGCCGGCGGTGCCCGTGACCCCGGCCGTCCCGCCCCGTCACGAGTGCGCGCAGCGGTTCGGGCAGCCGGGCGTCCGGGATGACGTCGACCGGGTCGCCGGACCCGCTGTCCTCACCCGCGAACCGGGTCAGCGCGTCCCGCCAGGCCCGGTCCCGGACCTCCGCCGGCAGGTCCTGCTCCAGCAGCCGGACCCCGGGGGCGGCGACGGAGTCGGGCAGCTTCCGCAGGCCCTCCAGGACCCGGACGAAGACGTCCGGGACCGACAGGAGGTCCACCAGGACGGCCAGCGACGCGGGGTCGTCCGGCGCAGGCCGGTCCAGGGCGGTACGGGCGGAGCGCAGATCACCGGCCCACACCAGGCCGGTCGTGGAGGCCCGCAGGGTCGTGGGCCGCACCAGCCGGCGGTCGGGGAGATACGCCTCCTCCCCGCCGGCGTACGAGCCGGGGGAGCTGCCCACCAGCAGCACCAGGATCCTGGTCTCGCCCACCGCCCGGTAGCCGGAGAGCAGTTCGTACTGGAGCTGGTGGTCGGTCAGCCCGGCCGGGGTGTCGGTGACCAGGAACAACGGGTAGTCGGGTTCCGGCAGTCCGGCCCGGCCCAGCTGCTCGGCCACCCGGTCGCGTACCGCCTGCGCGGTGGCCAGGGCCGCGGCCCCGGCGCGCAGGTCGAGACGGACCACGGCGGTGGTGTCCTCGGGAGGGGTCACTGCGGGCCCCCGTTCCGGTAGGAACGCCCGGCGGCGTCCTCGTCCGCGTCCCAGCCGTCCCCGTCCCAGCCACCACCCGGGGCCGGGCGGCGCACCGGCGGCCGGTCCTGCCCCCCGAACCCGTCCGCCCCGCCGCCGTCCCGGCGCTCCTCGTCCCGACGCGCTTCGTCCCGGGCCCGCTCGTCGCCGGACGTTCGTGAGTCGGTGAACCGGTCGTCGCCGGATGGCCGGGAGTCGGTGAACCGGTCGTTGCCGGACGGCCGTGTGTCGCTGAACCGTTCGTCGCCGAACCGCTCGTCCCGGCGCTCCTCGTCCCGACGCGCTTCGCCCCGGGGCCGCTCGTCGCCGGATGGCCGGGAGCCACTGAACCGCTCGTCACCGAACCGCTCGTCGCCGGAAGGCCGAGAGCCCCCGAACCGCTCGTCACCGAACCGGTCATCGCCGGACGGCCGGGAGCCACCGAACCGCTCGTCGCCGAACCGGTCATCGCCGGACCGGTCACCCGAGAAGCGCTCATCGCCGAACCGCTCATCGCCGAAGCCCGCATCGCCGGACCGCCCGCCCCGGCCCCGCTCGTCGCGCGCGGGGGCGGCCCCGTACCGCTCCTCCTCGTACCGCGCCCCGCCTCCGTACCGCTCCTCCCCGTACCGTTCCTCCGCCTCGTACGGGACGGAGCGGGCCGCCGGACGCGGCGCGGGCACGGTGTCCTCGCGGAACCGGTCGTCCGCCGGGCGTTCGTCGGTGGTCGGGGCCGCCGTGCCCCAGTCCTCGTCGTCCGCCGGGGCGCGCCGGCGCTCCGGGGCGGGCCGGGCTGGCGGCGCCTTCGGGGTGCCGCCGCGTGCGTACTCCAGCAGGGTGCGCAGCGTGGGCTGGATCGCGTGCTGGTCGCCGAACTCCGTGTCCAGGGCGGCGGGCAGGGTCTCGGCCCAGAATTCCCACAGCGGCCGGATCCAGCCGTCCACGCGCTGTCCGCCGTGCTCCCGGCGCTCCTCCAGGAGCTCCAGCTGGCGCGGGGCGATGCGCTCGACGAGTTCGACGAAGAGCGGGTGCGGTGTGCTGCCGGCCCGGGCGAGACCGAGGGGCTGTGCGCTCATCAGCTTGCGGCAGTAGTCCTCCACGGTCTTCTCGTCGTCCAGGACGGTCCAGCGTTCGTAGGAGCGCAGCAGCTCCGACCAGCTGGAGATGCCGCCGGGGAAGTCCCCGAGACGCAGCCGAACGCCGGGGATGCTCGCCCCCTTCTCCGGGAAGAGCCGCAGCCGCACCCGGGAGGGCGAGGACGTGTCGCCGTCCAGGACGTCGACCTGGCCGTTCCACAGGCAGCACAGCAGGCGGTGCAGGATCGTGCGCCGGTCCTCCTCGCTGCTGACCATCCAGTCGTCCTCGAAGCCCAGGCGCTGTCGCCAGCGCAGGACGTCGTGGGCCTGTTCGTCGTCCTTGGCCCTGGCCCACTGGCGCAGCACCTTGCGGGCCTCGGGCACCTGGGTGAGGCTCATCTCGCTGCGGAAGAGGACCACGGTGATCGAGTCGCTCTCCACGCCCCGGTACTCGACGGAGTTCTTCGCGTCGGACGGCAGGCGCAACGCCTTGGTGAGGTATTCCTGCACCTCCTCCGCCGCCTGCACCCGCGGGTGGGTGACCAGGACCCGCAGCGGTCCGGTGCCCTCCGGGGTGAAGCCGACCGGCAGCAGGGCGGCGAGCTTGCGGCTGAACAGGTCGAGGGCTTCCTTGCTGACCTGGTCGGTGGCGTCGGCGTCACCGGCGGCGGCCGCCAGCAGGGTGCTCATCGAGGGCAGCAGGGGCCGCTCCTCGAACTGCGCGCCGCTCTCCGCGAAGAGCCGGGTGATGCGGCCCTCCAGCCGGGCCTTGACGACGCCGACCGCCCCGTCGGGGCTGCGGTGGCTCCGCGCGTGGACGTCCCGCCAGGTGTCCCCGTCGATGAGCCGCAGCAGCAGCGACGCCTCGTCGTCGCCGTCGCGGAGGCCCTCGCCGCGCACGAGCCGGTCCACGACGTCCTCGTAGAAGTGGTTGAGGCTGCGCTGCGGCGGCAGGAGGTACGAGATGCCGGTGCGCTCCGCGTACAGCTCCAGGCCCTTCTGCTCGGCGGACTTGCGCTCCTGGTCGGCCTGCTTGCGGAAGGCGTTCACCAGCCGGGTCATATCGGTGCCCGTCATGTCCGCCTGCGACTGCCAGCGCTGCTGCTGCTCCCGCCAGGCCTCGTGCCACACGGCCCGGCTTCGCCAGCGGTACCAGCTGTCCTGGGCCTGGAGCGCGGCCCGTACGTCGTCGTCGCCCCACCTCGCCGGGGACATTCCGGCGATGCGGCCCTTGATCCGGGGGGTCTTCGGCGGCTGGTCGGTGACGCCCGGGGGCCGCTTCGGGGAGCGGGAGCGGGCGGTGAGCATGCCGAGGAACCCGAGCCGGGCGATCTCGTCCTCGCTGTCGGGGACGCCCCTGACGAGGCGTTCGGCGAGGAACGGGTCGACCCGCTGGAGCAGCGTCTCGATCGCCGGGCGCGGGCTGAAGCGGGCCGCCATCGTGGCGGCCTGCCGGTCGGCGATGCCCTGGAGCTCGGACAGCAGGCGCTGCATGTCCCCGATCCGGTTGTTGAGGGCCTCCTCGATCGCCTTGCCGCCGCGCGGCAGCGGCTGGGGGTCCTCGACGGGCAACTGCTTGCGCTCCCACAGCTCTTCGAGGTGGGAGTCGGCGAACAGCTGGCGTACCAGCGGCACGGCGTCGTCCTTCGCCGGGTTGCGCGGGCGTTCCACGAGTTCGGTGACCGCGACCCGCAGCAGCCGCCCGGCCACCAGATCGGCCAGCTGGTCCATGGGCGCGGTCATCGAGGCGACGAGGCTGGTGGAGACGCCCTGGCGGCCGATGCCGGTGGGGGACAGGGCGCTGCGGTGCACGCCCCGGTTGATGAAGCTCGCGGCGAAGGTCTGGAAGTCGTCGTCGCCGGCCATCGACCGGCCCTGGGCGCGGCTGTCGCCCAGTTCGGTGCCGATCAGCGACATCACCAGCGAGACGATGGAGCGGCGCAGATCGTCCTGGCGGATGCCCGCGGTCGGGCTGAACAGGAACGCGGTCGGCAGGATCCCGGTGCGCAGCCGGACCGGGGTGGTGCCCGGGTAGCGGATGCCGAGGCCGGTCTCCTGGTCGAGGTCGCCGATCTCCGCGCCGGCGGTCGGCGCGTTCTGCCCGTCGACCAGCCGGAACAGGTCGACGAGCGAGCGGGCGGCGTTGAGCTCCGCCTCGCGTCCGCCCCCGGTGGCGGCGGGGAAGGAAGACGGCATGACGACCAGCGGGTAGATCTTCACGCCGTTGAAGCGGCGCATCTTGAACGCCTGGTTGATCAGGTGGAGGTAGTCCAGGAAGATCCCGGCCCCGGTGCCGCCCGCGACCGAGAACGCGACGAAGACGTCGCAGCCGGTGACCCGGCCGCCGCCCAGTTCGCTCAGCTCGCCCGCGGACTTGGCGATGGCGTCGATGGCCTGGAGGAGGGGTTCCAGGACCGGCTGGAGGGAGTGCCGCAGGGTCGCGAAGAGTGCGGCGCGGCCGACCGTGGGGAGTTGCCCGGCGCCGTTGTGCAGCGGGGTGACGCGCGGTTCGCCGTCGCGCGGGGGCAGCCAGCCCGCGACCTCGTCGCGCAGGCTGGCCCGCAGCATCTGGGTCACCTCGGGCGAACTGTCGAAGTTCGGCAGGAGGTTGTGGGTGGCGCGCGAGGTGCGGGCGTACGCCGCGCGCAGCGAGGAGTCCACGTTGAACTGCGGCAGCCGCTGGAGGTCGGGCTCGCTGAAGTCCGCGTACACGAACTGCAGGCAGTCGGGCAGTTGGTAGGGGGCGAGGCCGCCGATGTGCTGGAGGGCGGTGCCGTCGGGGCCGCACAGGTCCACGCGCAGCTTGCGTTCCAGTTCGGCGCCGACGAGGCCGCCGGTCCCGCCCAGGCCGACGAAGAGCATCGGCTGGAAGATCTTCATGGGGTTCCTCCCGCATCCGGCCGGGGTCGGGCCGGTTCGTCAATGGGCGTCACAGGTAGTCGTCGTGTCCGCCGGTGCTCACCGGATCGGGCCGCCCGGGGGCGGTGGGCCGTACGGAGTCCTCGCCGAGGGCGAGGCTCAGCCGGTCGGTGAGTTCGACCCGGCCGGTCGCGGTGAGCCGGGTCCGGCCGCCGCCGCGCCTGCGCAGCACCGCGCCGCCCTCGGGGCTGCGCTGCACGGCGTACAGGCCGTGGGTGCGCCGCTCGATGCGCGGGTTGCTGTGCGCCTCGGCGATGTCGAACGCGTACCACTGCTTCTGGCCGTGCCCGGCCTTGTGGACGCCGAGCACATCGCCGTCCTCGGAGATCAGGTGGAGCATCAGCCCGTACGGGTCGCGGCGGCGGCGTCGCTGCCGGAGCCAGGCCAGTGCCAGCAGGACGCCGACGACGATCAGCGCGACGGCGCCGACCAGCACCCACCAATAGCGGTCCAGCAGGCTGGGTTCGGGGGTGACCTGGACGGAGAGCGGGGTGCGCACCAGGGTGCGGTTGTCGTCGGTGGCGTCCTGGACGGTGACGGTGCCGCCGATGCCGAGGGGCCCGTCGTCGAGCCGCCCCTCGAAGGCCTTCGCGTCGCCGATCCTCAGCCGGATCTCGTGGGTGGTGGACGCGCCGGGCTTCACCACGATCTCGGCGGGGCTCACACCGAGGAGCCCGGCCCGGACGTCCGCGAGGGAGAGCCGCAGGGTGTGCGGGGCGTCGGTGGTGTTGGTGACGGCGAGGTTCGCGGTGACGGTGTCCCCGGGGTGGCCGTCGCCGCGGACGGGGCCGAGCGCCGTGGTGACGGGCAGGGCCCCGGGGGCGACCCGGCCGCCCTCGCTGCGGGTGTCGGCGCTGAGCCCGGAGGCGGTGAGGGTGCCGCTGACCTTCAGGGCGCCGTCGGCGCTCTTCGGGACGGTGACCGTACCGCTGAAGGAGCCGTCGCTCTTCGTGGGGTCGGGCCCCTGGCCGTCGTCGGCGAGCCGCAGGGGCAGGGGCGCGAAGCCGTCGCCGGTGAGTTCGCTGCTGACCTTCAGACCGGCGTAGTCGGCCGGGTCCTTGATCTCGTAGCCCTCACGGGTCTGGAGCCGCATGGTGACGGTCGCCTTCTGCCCGGCCTGCGGGGAGGGCGGGTCCATCGTGATGGAGCCGCGTAGCTCGCCCTGCCACAGGACGCTGACGCCGACGGGCAGCGAACGGTGGCCCTCGGGGGCCTTCACATCGACCTTCCACCGGCCGGGCACCGGGTCGATGATCTTCAGCGCCTCCACGGTGTTGCCGCCGCCCGCGAGTTCGAAGGTGGAGTCCTCGAACTCGCCGTTGGTGGGCACCTTGTTGCCGAGCGGGTCGGTGTAGGTGACGGTCACCTCGGGGGAGCCCTTGTCGACGACGATGGAGCCGACGGTCGCCAGCGGCGAGATGGTGATGGGCAGGGTGGCGGGCGGGCGCTTGCTCGGTCCCGCCTGGTAGCGCAGGCAGTGCGCGGCGGCGAAGATCTTCTCCAGCACCGGTCCGACGTCCTTGGCCCCGGACACCTTACGAGCGGTGGGGCGGGCGGACTTCAGGTCGACGCAGCCCTTCTGATAGCCGCCCGCGGCGATCTTGTCGAGCTGCTCCTTGTCCGGGGCGGGACCGAAGCCGAGCGGCCAGATCTGTACGTTCTTGGCGGCGGCGTTCTTCAGCTCCAGCTCCAACTGCCGCTTGCCCTCGGCCTCGCGGTGCGCCGGATCCCCGTACTGGGGGCTGCCGGTGACGTCCATCTCCCCGTCGGTGAGCAGGAACAGCACCCGGGGGACCGACGGGTCGGTGCCCGAGCTCAGTTCGTGCACGCCCTGGCGTATCGCGCTCGGGAAGTCCGTCCCCGTGCCCTCGCTCTTCTTGCGGCCGCGCAGCTTCTCCACACAGCCCCCGATCGACTCCCGCCCCGCCGAGTCCAGCCGGGTACGGGGGCAGACCGGGTCCACCGCCCGCTGATCGGCCGACTCGGCGGCGGCGAAGCCGAACACGGTGATGTGGGAGGTCGCCGAGACGTCGCCGAGCGCGATCCGGGCGGCGGCGGCCTTCTCCGCCTTGATGTCCTCGGGCGCGAGGCTCGCGGACTGGTCCACGGCCACCGCGTAGTTGACGGAGGAGAAGGCGGGCGCGGCGGGCGCGGCGGCCGCGGCCTGCTCCGGACCGGCGGAGGCCGGTGCCGTCAGGGAGATGAGCACGGCCGCACCGGCCAGGACGGACAGTGCCGCCCGCCGGGCCCGGCCGGTGCCGGCCGGGTCTCTTCTTCGGTCAGTTCGCACGACCGTCCCCTTTTACTGTCGTTGCCGTGTCTGCGTGGTGTCGTGAGGTACTTGTGCAGTTGCTGTCTGTAGTCGGCGGTGGTGTGCCCCTGGACGCGGCACACCTGTCCGTACGGGACGTCAGCGCGCGGTCAGGCTCCAGGCGAGAGCCAGCACGGCCGACGGGGCGAGCGTGGCGACCGCCCAGCGGATCGCCCGGTACTTGGCGGACAGGATGGCGCTGACGTCCACGGCCTGGACGAGCAGCCAGCCGACCGGGTCGCGGCCCGCTTCGTTGATCCGGGCGGTCAGCACGTCGTAGTCGAACGGGGCCAGCAGGTCCCCGAAGTACGTCACCCCTTCCTGGTCGCGGACCGTGCCCGTACGGGGCAGGAGCGCGCGGACCAGGGCGGCCACCGCGACCACCCACAGCAGGCCCGCGGCGACCAGTGCCAGGTCACCGGGGCCCTGCCAGTCGGGGGAGCCGTGCCGCCCGATGAGGAAGGCGGGCAGGGCGAGGGCCCCCGAAAGCAGCACCGCCGCCTTGGAGTCGGCCCGGCCGAGGTCCTCCCGGACCGTGACCAGCAGCCGTTCCGCGATGCGTTCCCCCGCCCTGTCCGGCCGGTGCTGACCCCCGTCCGGCACCGGCGCGGTCGGGGCGGGGGAGGTCCGTGTACCGCCGTCGGCGCTCATCCGTCGCCCTCCGCCCAGCCCCAGCCGTCGTCGCGCGGGCGGGCGCGCGGCGCGGGCGGCTCGGGTACGGAGTCGGGGTAGGGATCGAGGTAGGGATCGGCGTCCCGGGGCCGGGGACGGGGCCGGGGTGTGGGCTCGGGGCCGGTGTCGGGGTCGGTGTCGACATCCTGGTCGGGCCGGCGCCGGCGCGTGGGCTCGGGGCCGGTTTCGGCGTCCGGGCCGGGCCGCCGCCGGCGTACAGGAGGCTCGTCCGACACCCAGTCGGGGGTGAACGGCTCGTCGCGGGCGGGCCCCAGCTCCTGCGGGGCACGCCGGGCGGGCCGGGAGCCGATGGGGCCCTGGACGCTGACGGGCCTCCTGTTGAGCTGGTCGAGCGCCTGGCGCTCGATCTGGTCGGAGTGGATATAGCCGTCGGCCATCATGGCGAAGACCCGGTCGGCGCGGTCCTTCTCGTCCTGCCGGCCCTCCTGGCGGATCTTCTCCAGGAAGGCGTTGGCCGCGTCGGGGTCCGCGGCCAGCATGTGGCTGAGCTGCCCCAGATCCCCGCTCCGCAGCATCGCGAGGTAGCGCTCCTGGCGGATCGCCTTCAGCTCCGCCTCGGACGCCTCCTCCCGGACGGCGTCCACGTGGCCGATCGTCCGGTCGTCCACCTGCAGCCGTACGTAGAGCCGCACCCGCAGTCCGAGGTCGGTGCCGAGGTCGTTCCACCGGCCGGAGCTGCACGTCCGGGTGATGTCGGCGTTGGCCTGCTGTGCCTGGTGCACCGGGTACAGGGCGGAGACCTCCCGCAGCCGCTCCAGGGTCGGCGCGGTGAGCCGCTGGGCGATGTCGGTGACCGCCTCCACCGCCACCAGGTGCGGGTCCTCGACGGTCCAGTGGATGTCCACCTCCGCCTTGAAGAACGTCGCCCCGCCGGAGGCGGGCAGCTCCAGGTTCAGGGTGGTGACGAACGTCCCGACGGCGATCTCGCAGACGGTGTGCGGCCGGGCCAGCGGCGGCTTGTCGTAGTGGTCGATGCCGGAGACGCCGGCCACGCTGTAGCCCCGCCGGTAGAACAGCACCGACGTGGTGCGGGCGCCGCTCTTCCGGAACGAGCCCGTCGGCTTGTACTCCCGCAGGAACGGGCCCGCGGGCCTCGACAGGTCCAGCGCGCCGCCCTCGGCCACGCCGTTCTCCTCAGCCATGACTTTCCTCCTCGTCGGACCGCCGCCGCCGTGCGGGCACGGCGAGCCACCACAGGGCGTTCGCCCGTTCCTCGGTGAGCGGACGGTCCTGATCCCTCATCATTCGGCGCAGCAGCCAGTCCAGCCGCCGCCGGTCGTGCTCCTCGGCGGTCAGGGCGGGCAGCAGCGCGGCCAGTCCGGGCCGCGTCCACTCGCGGCCGTTCTTGCGCGTGGCGGAGCGCAGCATGTGCTCCAGGGCGTCGAGCGCCACGTCCTGGGACCGCGCGGTGTTGAGCGCCGTCCAGAACAGGTCGGCCAGCCTCCCGGTCAGTTCGGGCCGGGTCGCGGTCAGCGCGAGCAGCAGCGGCCAGTCGCCCCGGTCGCCCAGCGGGGTGCCGGGCTCGTCGTCGAGGACCTCGTCCACGTCGGTCAGCGCCAGCCGGACGATGGTCACCAGGGCGAGGTCCTGGTACTCCTCGCCGCGGTGCCCGGTCCAGTCGGCCAGCCGCTTCAGCACGACGGGGGACTCCGGGAGCGTCAGCAGCCGGACCACGTTCAGCGAGGCCACGGCCAGCAGCTCCCCGTCGTCGCGGACCCCGATCCGGGCCAGCGTGTCCAGGGTGTCGTCCATCGAGTCGGCGGACCGCCCGTAGCCGAGCGCCATGGCCGCCGTCCAGCGCAGCGACGCCGAGCCGTACCGCGCCCAGTCGTCGACCACCTTGCGCACCGCCCGGCGGTGCGAGGCATGCCCGACGGCCTGGTCCAGCGCGGTGGCGGCGAAGACCCTGCGGCGCGGCGTGGGCGCCTCGGCGAGCGGCCGGATCACCTCCGTGTACCCGTGCTCGAAGTCCCGTACGGACAGCTCCCCGGCGGCCACCGCGGCGCGCATCGACACCTGTGGCCGGGGGTCGTCGGCGAGCAGCCGCAGCCAGCGGACGACCGGGGCCCGGACGGGGAAGTGCCGGTCCCAGACCTCGGCGAGCACGGCGGCGGGCAGCGCGGCACCCCGGTAGAAGACCAGCCGCCCCTTCACCTCGACGCCCGCCACGTCGACGTCCCCGTCGACCGGCCGGGCGCGCGAGAGCGCCAGGTCTGATTCCGGGTCGTCGCAGAACAGGGGGCGGGCCGGGGTGCTGTCCGGATCGCTCTGTACGGACAGTTCCCAGGTCAGCAGATGGGCGGCGAAGGACACCGCGCTGTGCGACGCGCCACCGAGGACCGCGAGCGCGATCCGGAACGCCACCGGGTGGAACAGGGCGGCGGTGCCGGACCGCACGGGCGTCCGGCCGTCGCCGGGCGTTCGGCTGTCGCCGGGCGGAGGGGCGGCCAGGGCCCGGTCCACCCCGGCGAACCACTCGTACGCCTGGCCGGCCGCGAGCCCGCGGCACCCGGACAGCAACTCCTCACGGCCGAGGGTGCCGAGAAGATGCCCGGCCAGCAGCGAGGCGAACAGCTCGGCCTCGGCGGGGCGCAGGTCATCGAGCCCGACCGCTTCGGTGACCTCGGGGTCCTCACGGAGCTCGGCGGCGCGTGCGAGCAGACGGGAGAGTGCTCCGTCGGGGTCCCGGTCCTGGTCCGAGCCTCGGTCCGGGACCGGGTCCTGGCCCTCGCTCCTGTCCCCGTGCGGGCCCCCGCCCCTGCTCCCGTCCCCGTGCGGGCCCCCGTTCCCGTGGCGGCCCCCACCCCCTTCCCGGCCCCTGTCCGGGGCCCGGTCGCCGTGTTCCTCCTCCAGCCGCTCCCGCAGCCGGACGGCGACCAGTTCACGGGTGGGGGCGGGCGGGCAGATCGCCCCGTACCGCCCGGCCAGCAGCGGGTTGGCCGCCGAGCCGACGCTCACCACGACCACCGCGTACGAGCCCTGCCCGGCCAGCGCCGAGGCCAGCTGGTCCAGGTCCATCCCGTCGGGCGGCAGGGTGCCCGGCCGGTCCAGGGCGGGCTCCAGCAGATACCCGGTGCCGCGCCGGTGGCCACCCTCCCCGGAGGCCACCTCGTCGGCCAGCTTGCGCACCCCTTCCTCCGGGGCGGCACGGCGTACCCGCTCGCTGTTCTCCGCGCCCTCGCCGTTACGGGTGACCTCGTCCAGGAGCGCCAGGGCGGTGCTGGTCCGGCCGGTGCCGGGGGCCCCGCCGAGCACCAGCAGCCGGCGCGACTCCAGCGCCCGCCGCAGCCGTACGTACCCCTCCGGCTCGATGTGGGCCCGGCGCAGCCGCCGCAGCTCGTCCTCGGGGACCGGGCCGTCGCGCAGGGTGAGGCCGGAACGACGGGCGTCCAGGGAGACGTTGATGTCGCCGACGTGGGCGTGGGCGATGCGCGAGCGGTCGAAGCTGGTGAAGTCCCGGCCGCTGGTGAGGAGTTTCTGCCCGGCCCGCCGGGCGCGCGTGGCGGCGGCGAGGTCGGTCGGCTCCTTCTCCCCCTCGTCCTCGGCGAGCGGGTCGCGGGTCAGATCCTTGAAGCGGTCCGCGGCGCGCTCCCGCTCCTTCTCCCGCTCGGCGGCCTCGTCGTCGGCGGCGGAATCGGGTGCGTCGGGGGCGCCGGGGGCGTCGGGGGAACCCGAGGGGCCGGGCGAACCCCTGCCGTCCGGGGCGTCCTTGGCCTTGTCGTCCTTGCGCGCCTCACCGCGCGGCGGTGCCTCGGGGGAGCGGGCGTCCTTCGGCTGCGGGGCCGGGCGGTCGGCCGGGCCCTCGGCCACTGCTTCGTCGGCCATGCTCAGTCCTTCCGGGGTCCGGCGCCGGTGACGCGGCCGATGTGTACGGGCTGCTGGTAGACGTTGTGCTGGTGGACGGAGAGATCGCCCTTGGCCATGTACCGGGCGGGCGCCTCCCCGTCCTCCCCGTCCTCGTCCTCCACGTCGTCCATGTCCTCGTCGTCCACGTCTCCGTATCCGCCTCCGCCCCTGTCGCCGTCCTGATCGGCGGCGACGGCCGGTCCGGCGGCGGGCGGAGGAACGGCCGGTCCGGCGACCGGACCACCGACCGGTGCGGCCGGCTCCTCCGGAGCGACCGGCCCGATGTCCGGCGCGGGCCGTCCCGGCAGGTGGAACCAGGCGGTGACGGGGCCCTCCTTGAGGGCGAGCCGCGCCGGGGCGAAGCGCGCGGGCTCGATGAACTTGCCCCCGGCGGAGACCACATCGACGTAGAGGGAGTCGGAGACGGCGAGGACCAGATCGGCCCGCTCGCGGTCCAGCAGGTCCCGGGCGACGGTGGAGTCGGCGAGCCGGCAGGTCAGGTCGACCGCGCGCCCGCTGATGCCCCGGCTGTCGTGGCGTACGGGCCCGACGTGCATCGCCACCCGCAGCCCGAGCGGCACGATGAGGGCGCCGTTCTCCTCCCGCAGGTTCTCGTGGACCTCCACCATCCACAGGCCCAGCAGCCGCGTCACCGCGAACCGGCCGGGGACCGACACCAGCACGCCGTCCCCGCGGTCCTCCATGTGGACGGCGTCCCGGACCACCCCGGCCTGGGCGAACGCGTTCTCCAGGACCCGGTAGATCCGCTCCCGCATCCGGGGCTTCTCCGAGTCGCTGTACTGCCCGGAACGTCTGGCGTCCACGCTGATGACCAGCTCGTAGCGTGCCTCACCGGCATCCAACGCGTCGTGCTCCACCCCGTGCCCCGCTCTCTCTCCGCCACCGCTTGCCGTCCCGTACAGCTTCCGGCCCGGGACGAAGGCCGTCTGTAGCCGTTTACACACGGCGGGGCAGAGCTTTACTCCCGGTGCCCCTCCGCGAGGAGGGCGAGCAGCGCGGGGTCGAGGATCTCCACCATGCGCGTACCGGTGCGGACGATGTTCTGGGTGCGCAGCAGCCGCAGCGCCTTCGCGACCGCTTCCCGGGTCGCCCCGACGGTGGCGGCCAGTTCGTCCTGGGCGAGGTGGACGACGGCCCCGGTGGGCTGCCTGGTACCGGCGTGCCCGGAGCCCGGCGCGGACGGCGCGTAGGGGCCCGAGGGGGCGACCCGGGAGAGTTCGGTGAGCCGGCTCGCCAGGCGCTGGAGGACGGTCAGGGAGGCGAGGGCGGAGCGCTCCTGGTCCGCGCTGCGCAGCCGGAAGGTCAGCTGCCGTATCACCAGCCCGCTGACCCGGGGATGCGTGGCGAGGAACCGGCGGAACGCGTCACCGCCGATGACGCTCGCCTCGACGGTGCCGAGCGCCCGTACGGTGGCGCTGCGCGGGTGACTGTCCAACGCGGCCATTTCTCCCAGGAGTTCGCCGGGCCCCCGCAGCCCGAGTATGAGCCGGGTGGCGCCGCGGTCGGTGGTGCGGGAGACGGTCGCCCAGCCGCGGAGCATGATCACCACGTGTCCGGTCCGGTCGCCCTCGGTCAGGAGCGGGGCGTCGGCCGGGTACTCCTTGCGGTGCCCCAGGGCCATGACGCTCTCGTACTCCGGGGCGGTCAGAGCCCGCCCGAACGCCAGCTCATCGCCGAGCAGCCCCATGGCCACTCCCCCCGCGGCGGTATGTATGGCCCGATCTCGTGGCGTAGATGCTTCCAGAACCACCCCTGGAGGGGAGTGAATTGCGCCACACATGCGCTACGCATAGGTAACCGATGCGTTGCCTGGTCGACGACGGTGCCCGCCGCAAGCCCCCTCCCCGTACCCACGAGACGGAAGGGTGCCTTCCGCGGCGCCCCGGACGCCTCGTGTGCACCCGGGTGCGTCCCTGACCGGGGAAATCGCGGTGGGGCGGGGGAGGCGCGGCGGAACCGCGGTGCTGCGGGGGCCGGGGTTACGGGTGCACGGGCGAGTTGGCGAGAACTCGGGTTTGGGTCACCGCATGCCGACGGCCCCGGGAACGCTTTCCCGGGGCCGTCGGAACGTACGTGGGACGTACGCATGACGTACGTGGGACGTACGTCATGCGGGCGAATCAACGCACCGCTGACAAAAGCTAGTTGGCGTCCACCAGGTGATGGGCGGGCACCTTCACCGTGCGGGCGCCCTTCTTCCCTCCGAGGACGACCTTGCGCAGGGCGCTGTTGTTGGTGTGGTCGGTCTCCTTGAGCCGGTTCTCCGGGTTGGCGAGGACCTGGATGTAGTACGTGCCGTTCGGCAGGTCCGTGATGTCGAAGGACTGGCCGGGCAGGTCCTGGGTGTAGGTGTCACCGGAGCCGACGTCGAGCACCTCGCGGACGGAGATCGAGTTCTCCTGGCCGCACGCGGTGGACAGATCGGTGTTGCCCGGGTGCCAGTTGGCGTTCTTCACCGTGTAGTCGACGGCGTCGGTGTTGGCCAGGCAGAACGCCTCCTTGCCGCTGCGCACCGACTCCTTCTGGTCGGCCTTCAGCAGCCGGTAGCTGGCGAAGTCCGTGAAGTGCCAGTGCTCGTGGCCGGGGCGCGGGTCCCACTCCATGGTGCCGGTCGGGGTGTAGCCGACCTGCTTGCCGTCGGCGTCGTAGAAGTACTGGTAGGCGTCCATCAGCTCCTTGCCCGGGGAACGGAAGCCGTCCACGACGAGCTTGGCCGGGCCCGCGTTCCACACGTTGGCGCTGAAGGCGAGGTAGTCCTTGCCGGGCACGTCCTCGTAGCCGTCGCTGACGGTGATGCCGTACGCGGGCAGCGAGCGCAGGTCCGGCTTGGGCACGTCGGGCACGGTGGCCTTGCCGGTGGGCCGCTTCGCGTTGGGCGGTACGCCGGGCGCTTGGCGCGACCCGTCGGTCTGCCCGGCGTGGTCGCCGACCTTGGCGGCCGAGAAGGCCTGCCGCTGGAGGGACTCCTTCTTCAGCGCCCAGGGCAGGGCGGGCGGAGCGGGCGGGTAGGGCCCGTGGCCGACGTTGAACGTGGAGCCGGCGCCGGTCGTCCGGCCGGCGGGGGCCTCGGTACGGGCGGGAGCGCCGTGCCCGGCGTGGGCGGAGGGTGCGGCGGCCTGCCCGTGCCCTTCATGGCCGGCGTGCCCCTCGTGCCCCTCGTGCCCAGAAGAGGCGGTCCGCGCACCGGACTTGGTGGCGTCGGACTTCGATGCGTCGGACGTCGATGCGTCGGACTTGGTGGCGTCGGACTTCGATGTGTCGGACTTCGGGGCGACGCTGCGGGGCGCGGCGGCCACGCCCCCACCCTCCTCCTCTTCCCAACTGCGCTCGCGCACGACGACCTTGACGCTCTGCGGCTTGTCGGCGATGCCGAAGAGGTCGCGGTACTTCTTCGTCACGGAGATCTTGGCGGTGTAGGTCCCGGCGGCCAGCTGGACCGGGTCGGAGTAGTACCCGGCGTAGGTGTTGGACGCCCAGCCGTTCTCGACGCCCCACACCGAGCCGAGGGTGAAGGGGTTCACCGGACAGCTCTGCGGATACTTCGAGTTGGCGGGGGCGTCCGGCCGGATCCGCCCGGAGGCGTTGTTCGGGCAGAAGGCCTCGGTCTTGCTCAGCACGGTCTTGCCCGCCGCGTCGGTGACCGCGATCTTCACGAAGTCCGGCAGCCCGGAGAAGTCCTTCACCAGCCCGGCGGGAAGCGCCTTGGACGTGGTCTTCTTCCCGTTGCGCAGGATCTGCGTGGCGACCACCGGGTCCTTGTAGGACTTACGGGTCACCTTGACCTCGAAGGCGCCGTTCTCCGAGGTGACATACGTCCCGAGGTCGAGATAGACGCCGGGGTCGTCCTTCCACGAGTCGAGCGTCACCGAGGTGGAGGCGGCGACGAGGCCGAGCTTCGGCGTCGGCTCCGCCGTCTTCGCGTCGGGCGCGGCGGCGACGACGCCCGCCGTCACGGCGACGGCCGCGGCGATGGCGATCGAGGGGCGGGTCAGGCGGTGTGTGCGGCCCTGCTGGGATCTGGTCATCATTCCTCGTACTTCCGGACTTCCGAGTGCGTGATGGAACGTGGACGCTCAGCACGGCCCCAACTCACCTGTGGCGACGCTGTGTCCGGCCTGTGAGAGGCCGGCCCGGACCCTTCGGGTTGTCTGCACTCACCCGGATGGCCCACGGTTGTCCGAAAACTCATGAGGCACGCCGAGCCCCAGAAGCCCCAGGAGTCCCAGAGGTCCCGGGTGTCGCTACGGCGCAGCAGCTCCGCCGGATGCCGTACCCGCACGCTTTTCGGCCAAGGGCACGAGCAATGGACCGGCTCGTTTCGTACGTCGCTGGGTCACGGCGCTTTCGATGCCGGTGATGCCGTCCAGCGCGGCCAACTCGCCGGTCACGTAGGCGTGCAGCCCGCTCACACTGCGGCACTCCACCATGGCGAAGACGGAGCTGGGCCCGGTGGTGAGAGCGGCGAACGCGACCTGGGGGTGCCCGGCCAGCGCTTTGGCCACCGCCCGGAGCCCGGCCGGCGGGACGTCGAGCCACAGGAGCGCTTCGATGGGGTACCCGAACAGGGCCGGATCGATCTCCACCTCGAAGGCGAGGACCCCGGAGTCCCGGAGCTGCCCGATGCGCCGCCGTACGGTGGATTCCGAGCACCCCGTGACCGCTGCCAGCCGCCCCAGATCCGCCCGCGCGTCCTGCGAGAGGGCGCGCAGTAGGGCGTTGTCGGCCGCGCCGAGCACGGGCGCCGCCATCGCTTCCGCTTCCGCTGCCGCTTCCGTGGGGCCTGCCACGGGCACGGGGCCCGGCCGCGGCGGTCGCAGCAGGCGTTGCTCCGCCTCGTCGAGGGCGTTCAGCCGCCCCGCCCACCCGCCGACACCCGCGACCGGCCGCAGCACGCAGGCCGCGTCGACGTCCCGTACCCCCGCCGTCCGGGCGAGCTGCTCGAAGAACGGGCGCCGGCCGTCGTCGCCCGGCTGCGGCGTACGGATCATGCAGGTGAGTTCGGTGCCGCCCACCAGCGGCGCGATCCATGACGTGTCCTCCCGCCGCGCGAGCAGGACGGCGAGCGTCTGCATCGCCTCGGGCGCACAGCGGACCCTGATGATCCAGTCCAGCATCCCGGCCCGCCCGCCGTCGACCAGCCCGACCACCCGCAGGGCCAGCCGCGACCGGAGCCGGTGGTAGCGGCGCGCCACGGTGCGTTCCGGTACGCCGACGGCGGCCGCGATACGGCTGAAGGGCAGGCGTCCGTCGAGCTGGAGGGCGTGGATCAGCCGGCGGTCCAAGGCGTCGAGCGTGACGGATTCCATCAACCGTGCCCCTCCCCGCGTCCGATTCCCGCAAACTCCGCCCGGATCGCGTCCTGTTCGGCCCGCCCCGGACCGACACTGCCGGTGACCACGGACCCGTGTGCCCGACTGGGACGCGCGGGAGCGCAGAGAGAAAGAGGACCCACCACCATGCTGACCGTACTCCCGATCAGATACGTCGCCGACGTGGCCGCGTCACGACGCTTCTACGAGGGTCTGGGCCTCGCCCTCCGCCCCGACCTGAGCGTAGATGTCTGGGCCCACCTGTCCGCGGGGGCCGGAGAGGTGGGGATCCATGACGCCGCGGTCTCCCAGGGCCGCCCGCCCGGCACCACCGAACTGGGCTTCGCCACCGACGAGCCCCTGGAGGCGGTGGCGGACCGACTGGCGGCGGCGGGCTACGCCTACGACCTGGTCGACGAGAACTTCGGCCGCAGCGTTCGCGTCACGGATCCGGACGGCGTGATCGTCCAGATCCAGGAGATCGACCGGGCCACGGTCCGACGCTCGGCTCGCTCGGCGGAAGGGGCGAGCGAGCCCCACCCCTGAGGGCCGCCACCGACATTCCTCCTCGCTCCCCCCGGGCCACCACGCCCCGAAAGGATTGAGTCCCCCCGTGGAACCCCTCATCGCTCTCGTCGGCATCACCTGCCTCGCGCTGCTCGTCGGAGCGTGCGGGGTCCACCGCCTCCGGCGGCTGCCCACCGCTCTGCGCGGTGGGCTGGCGGCCATGTTCCTGCTGACCGGCGGAGCCCACTTCATCGGCATGCGCGAGGAACTCGTCGCCATGGTGCCGCCGGACCTTCCGTCCCCCGGGCTGCTTGTCACGGTGACCGGCGTCGCCGAGATCGCGGGGGCCCTGGCCCTGCTGTGGCGCCGGACGGCCGCCCCGGCGGCCGGGTTGCTCACCGTCCTGCTGATCGCGATGTTCCCGGCCAACGTGTACGCGGCGGACACCGCCGACACCTGGTGGGACGAGCTGATCCCGCGCACCCTGACGCAGCTCGTCTTCCTCGCGGCGGCGGTGACGGTGCTGGCGGACCGGATCCGCGACAGGCGGCAGGCTCACGTGACGCGCGACGCGGGCCGGCGCAGCTGATCAATTGATCAGCTGATCAACGTCCGGGCGTCGGCGTTCTCCTCGGCGATCCGGCCGAGCACGTCCTCGACGGTCGCGGCGGCGTCCGCGAAGATCCGGTGTCCCGAATCGGTGAGCCGGATCTGGGAGCTGCGGCCGTCGCCGGGGGAGGGTTCACGGGCCACATACCCCGCGTCGACCATCTGCGTCACCAGCCGGGAGACCTGTGGCTGACTGCGCGAGGTACGGGTGCTGACCTCTCCCGGGCGGATCCACGCCTCCTCGTGCGACAGCACCTCCATGATCTCGTAGGCGCTCACACAGAGGTCGTACTTCTCGGACAGGGCGTGCTCGATCCGCTGGTTCATGAGGGCGCCGACGCGCACCAGGGACAGCCACCGGTCGGAAAGAGGATTGTTCGCCACGCTTGGCAGTCTAGGTCCGCCGGCACTACATTATCGATTCATTCGCATGAATGTAATTACCGCGATTGAGCCCCGGACCAGGAGACACCCATGCCCGAAGCCCCTGTACTCACGGATGTCCGACCAGGAGAGGCCCGTACGCCCGCCAAGGCGTCCTGGCTGCCGATGGCCGCTGTGGGCGTGGCGCAGCTGATGGTCATGCTCGACGTGACGGTCGTCAACGTGGCCCTGCCCTCGATCGGCGCCGACCTGCCCGCCGGGCCGTCCGCGCTCCCGTGGGTGATCAGCGCGTACATCCTGCTGTACGGGAGCCTGCTGCTGTTCGGCGGCCGGGTCTCGGACGTGATCGGGCGGCGCAGGGCCTTCCTGGCCGGACTGCTGACCTTCGCCGTCGCGTCCGTCCTGTGCGGTCTCGCCGGGAACCAGGAACTCCTCATCGCCGGAAGGGCGTTGCAGGGCCTGGGCGCGGCGGTGCTGTCGGCCGCGGCGCTGTCGATCGTGCTGACGGTGTACGAGAACGAGGAGCAGCGCAAGGCGGCCCTCGCGCTCTGGAGCGGCCTGGGCGTCATCGGGGCCATCCTCGGTGCGGTGCTGGGCGGTCTCGTCGTCTCGGCCGTCAGCTGGCGCTGGGCCTTCCTCATCAACGTTCCGGTGAGCCTCGCCGCGGGCGTCATGGCGCTGCGCAGCCTGCCCGCCATGGCGCCGGCCGGCCGCCGGCCCCTGCGTCTGCCCACGGCCTTCCTGGCCACAACAGGCCTGGCCTGCCTGTCCTTCGGGCTCATCCAGCTGCACGACGGGATGGCCTCGGTCACCGCCTGGTCGAGCATGGCGCTGTCCGCCGTACTGCTCACGGTGGTGGCCCGCACGGAGCTCGGGAAGTCCGACCCCCTGCTGCCCCTGCACCTGCTGCGGATCCCGACGTACTGGCTCAGCAGCCTGGGCCTGCTGCTCGCCGCCGTGGTGATGATGGGCAGCTCCTACCTCGCGAGCAACTACTTCCAGGGCGCCCACGGCATGAGCGCCTTCGCCACCGGCCTCGCCCTGCTGCCGATGGGCCTGGCCTCCTTGCTCTTCGCTCTCTTCGTGCCCAGCCTGATCAACCGGGCCGGTCCGGGCGGCGCCTACCTGGCCGGGGCGCTCGCCCAGATCACCGGCGCCGCCCTGCTCGCCGCCGGCCCGTCCGGCGTCCCGACGGCCGTCATCGCGCTGATCGTCATCGGCGCGGGCCTGCCCACCTGCTTCGTCCCGCTGTACGGCATCGGCGCCTCCCACGTACGCCGCGAGGAGTCGGGCGTCGGCTCGGCCCTCCTCAACACGTTCAACGAGAGCGGCGCGGCCCTCGGGATCGCCGTGATCGGCACGATCCTGGCGGCCACCCTGCAGCGCGAGACCTCCGCCGGCGCGCCCGCCGCCGACGCCATGACCACCGGTGTCGGCCACGGCTTCCTGGCCCTGGTGATCTGTGCGGCACTCGCCGCGGGCATCGCCCTGGCGCTGCACCGGCTGACCCGCGCCGAGACGGCCGCCGCGGCGGACCACGGCTGAGGGGCGTCCACGCCACTCCGGTTCGACCCGCTCGCCCGGACCGGGGAGCTCCCGCCCTTCACAGCGGTGAGCTCCCGGGGCCGGGCGGCCGTGTCTTCGCACAACCGGGAACCGCCCGGGGTCATGTGTCCGGTGCGGACCGCTCCTCCGCGTGGTCCTCGGCCTCCTGAGGATCCGCCCCGAAGATCCGATGGAACTCCGACCAGGCGGCGGCGCATTCAGGATCGCCCTCGGGCAGGCAGAAGGCCAACTGCTCCCACGCCAGTCCGAGCTGCCCGATCGCCTCGTCGAAGTCGTCGGAGCCTTCTGAGTAGTCGGAGTCGGTGGTGAGCGCGCGGAGTATGCGGACCGCCTCTCGGGCGGAATCTGCCGCGGCAGACCTGTCTTCGAGACCGTTCTGCGCCTTGCTGAGATTCACGTATGTCTGTGCCAGGGTCGTGATCAGCGCGTCGGAGAACACCGGGAACGCGGTGTGCAGCAGCTCGATCGCTTCGGTGAGGACCGGCAATGCCTGCGCGTAGTTCGTGACCGACACCAGGTTCTGGCCGAGCAGGACCATGGTGATGGCGAACCTGCGGTCGTCCTGTGAGATCCCGGCCTCTCTGAGCTGCCGTTCCACCCCCACCAGCTCACGCCGGACCTTGATCAGCTCGTCGGTGGTCTCCACCTCCTCCAGCACGCCCACCAGCGCGAAAAGGCATCCGCCCAGTTCTTCCAGGTAGCGGAGCGGCACATGCTCCGCGAGGTGCCGTAGGAGCACGGCGGCCTTCGCCAGAGCGGCGGCGGCCTCTCCGGTCCGGCCGACCCGTCCGAGGCTCAACCCCAGGTTGTGCAGCGTGCTGGCGTAGTCGGGCTGGTGCATCGGGGGATCACTGGCGGACAGCCGGCGCAGGGCGTCGGCTGCCCGGATGCCGAACTCGACCGCCTCATGGGGGCGGTCCAGTTCGTGCATCAGGCTGGCGATCCTCGCAGTGGCGCGGACCGATGCCGGGGTGAAGCGCTCGATGTTCCGGGCCGCCAGCTCCTGGTACAGCTCCTCGGCTTCGAGAGCGGCGGTGAGCGATCCTTGCGGATCCCCAGAGTCGACGAGCGCCTTGGCATGATTGCTCAGACTCTTCGCCAGGGCGGCCTTGTAGGTGGTGGCGTCTTCCCCCGCTCTTCTTGCGCCTTCGTCAGCATGGTCCCGCAGGATTTGGATCGCCTCAGCGGTGATCGGTATCGGATTCCCGCCCATCCTCCCGATCGCCTCGGAATAGAAGTTGAGGAGATCGATCAGCTCGGCCAGGGACGTGATGTCCAGCAGATCCAGGTTCTCCCGCGCGAGCTGTACGGCCTCGCCCAGCACCCGGGCTGCTTCGACGTTCTCGCCGCAGGCCAGCAGTCGGCTGCCGAGCATCCCCCACACCAGGATTGCACCGGCGTCGGACTCTCCCTCGGGTACCGCCTCGACGATGCGTTGCGTCAGCTCGAGCCGGGCGTATGCCAGTTCCACGCCCGGGTCCGGACGTATGGCGACGACCAGCACAGCGCCCAGGGAAAGGTGCTCAGCCACCGCGAGCATGAGTGCGGGCGAGGTTTCGGCGAGTTCCGGCCGCCGGATGATCACGCGGTCCAGGAGGTCTCGTACGGCCTCATGGCGCGCGGCGTTCGCGAGGACGAGCAGGGCCTGGCGGACATCGCCGTCCCGCAGGACTTCGCCGCCGAGCAGGAGCATGGCCAGATCGTCGGCGAACTCGTCGTCGCGGCCCAGGTACCAGCCGAGGAAGTCCTCGGCGAATCGGTCGGGGCGCAGCGGCACCAGGTGCTGGTCGCTCGGATACAGGAGGCGGTGGGCCGTCAGCGCTCGGTTGGCTTCGGCCTGCCCGTCGGTGACTCCGGCGGCGATCAGCAGTTCACGCGCGGAGTTCCGGGTGGCGAAGGGGCCGACGAGGGTCGCCAGGGTCACGAGCGCCCGCATGGTGTCCGCATCGGTCGAGGCATTCCAGCGACGTTGCTCGTGCAGCAACAGATAGCGGGAGATGTCGCCGGGGCGCCCATCGTCGTTGCCCGCCGCGACAACGGCGGCGAGCGCCGCCATGTGAAGGGTCAGTGGTGAGGCGTACGAGGGATCTGTCAGGTCGTCCGGGGCGGGCGGTGACAGGCCGGGCAGCTCCAGGGCCTGAGCGAAGCTGGTGGCGGCCTCGTGGAAGAGCGTCTCCCTCGACCGTTCAGGGAAGCCGGTCAGCGCGGCCGGCGGAGCGAACGCGATACCCAGGCCGTCGAGCTCGGCCTCCAGCTGATCCCAGAGGTGAGTGTGGGATCGGGCCAGCAGCAGGACCCGCACGGTGTGGTCCTGTTCGGCGGAACGTACGGATGCGAGCATCTCCAGCAGGCTCGTGTAGCGCCAGCGCTCGGCGTAGTCGACGACGATCAGCAGCTGTTCGCCGATCTCCCGCCGGGCGAGAGGCAACGCCGGCACCGGTGTCGTGAGGTCCCTGGCCTGTGCGACGGACCACCCTTCGGCAGCGGCGCGGGAGGCGAAATGCTGTGCGGTACGCGTCTTGCCCTGCCCGCCCGGTCCGTGGAGCAGAAGCACCGAGAGGCCCTCCGGGCCGTCCCGCCAGACGGTGAGTGCCCGCAGGTCGGCGATCGGCGGGGAGTAGGGAACCACCCGGTTTCCCGGATGCAGCAGGTAGCTCGGCTGATGCCGCACGCTCGCCGGCGGCCCGGGCGACTGCGCCGGGCTGAGAAGCTCCACCCGGAACGAGGGCCGTTCCAGAAGGATGGACAGGTCGCCGGTGACCTCCCCGATCTGGATGTTGTGACCGCCGATCCACGAGCTGTCCACGGACGGGCGGTTCACTTGTGCTGCCCTCGCTCCCCCCGAACCCGCCGACGACACCGGTCAGGTCCGGCCGATCCGCACGGCTCCGCCCGCCTGCCCGATCTGGATGTTGTCCCCGCCGATTTCGCTGTGGGAGACGGACGGACTGTGGTCCCCCGTCCGTACCCCCGGCATCGCCGCCCCCAACAAGGTGGCCAGTTCACCCCGCAGTTCGACGTCCTCGCGCAGTGCCCGCTCCAGCTGCTGCCGCAGCCCGGCAGTGGCGTCCGCGTCCTCCGGCCGGTCGGCAGCCTCGGCCACGGCCTGTTCCAGCTCGGTCCGCCCGGACGAGTTCTGGCGGCGCCACAGGGTCTGCAGGATGCGGCGTCCCAGGGCCGCGGTGCCATCCACCGCGGTCCCCTCCGCCCGGGTGAGAACGGCCGTCCCGTAGGCGCCGACGGCGGCTGCCAGGTACGGCCCGGCCTGGTCCACCCACTGCATGATCTCCGCGTCCATGACGTCCCTGCCCCGTGAAGCGGGCGGCCCGCGGCTGCGGCCCGTTTCCCCGGTTTCAGGCTAAGTGAACGTGCCGGGGGGCCAGATGCCTTTGACGACATCCGTTCCGGACGGAGCCGGGCCGCGTACGCGGGACCTGCCTGTATAGGCCGGAGGCCCTCAGGCCCCGCGTGCCCGCAGGATTCCCTCGACGCCCAGGAGGAAGGTCTCGGCGATCGGCTTCGGGTCGGAGAGGCAGCCCGCGGCCATGGCGCCGTCGCGGAGCATGACGAGGTGCCGGCCCGCTCCCTCGGCGGGCTCGTCGCCGACCTGTGCCAGCAGTTCGGTGACGGTTTCCAGGAACCACCGGCGGTGGGCCAGGACGGCCTGGTGGATGGGGTGGGCGGGGTCGGGGTATTCGGCCGCCGCGTTGAGGAAGGCGCAGCCGCGGAAGCCGGGGCTCTGGATGCCTCCGGTGATGAACCTGCCGATCGCCCGGACTGCGTCGGCCGCCGACGGCTCGCCCGCCCGCGCGGCCTCGATGCCCGCCCGGATGCCCCGGTCGGCCTGGTCGAGGTAGGCGAGGACGAGCTCTTCCTTGCCGGTGAAGTGGCGGTACAGCGTGGCGCGGGTGACCTGCGCCTCCGCGATGATCCGGTCGACGCCGACGGAGTGGATGCCCTCCGCGTAGAAGATTCTGGTCGCCGTGTCGAGCAGCCGCGCCCGCGCCGCCGACGTACTGGCCCTTCCCGTGCCCTCACTCATGCGGCCAGATTACCGCACCCGTGAGGGAGAACGTTCGGTCTTGACAGGGGCGACCCTGTTCCCTTGAATGGAGAGCGAGACCGAACGTTCTCCCTCGTTGAGTGGAGAGCCTCCGGTGCCCGGCCGACCGCCCGGCCGATAGCCACGCGGTCCTCCTGAAAGGAACCTCCATGGACACCCTCGTCGGTACCGCTCCCGTCAGCGTTCCCACCGCCCTGCGCAAGCTGTACTTCCTGCGCTTCGCGTTCGCCGCGGTCTGGGCCGCCCTGCTGTTCGCGACCGCCGACACGCTGGGCGCGCTCACGGCCGCACTGCTGGTGATCTATCCCCTGTTCGACGTGGCCTGCGCGGTCGCCGACATCCGGTCCGCCCGGGCCGACGGCCAGCCGGTACGCGCCCTGTACGTGAACATCGCGCTCAGCGCCCTCACCGGCATCGGCCTCGCCGTCGCCGCCACCTCCGGCATCCCCGCCGTGCTGCGGGTCTGGGGCGTCTGGGCCGTCACGGCGGGCCTCGTCCAGCTCGTCGTCGGCGTCGCCCGACGCCAACTGGGCGGCCAGTGGGCGATGATCGCCAGCGGCGGCATCTCCACGCTCGCCGGCGCCTCGTTCATCGCCCAGGCGGGCAAGGACGGCGCCTCCCTGACCAACCTGGCCGGTTACGCCTTCCTCGGCGGCGTCTTCTTCCTGGTCTCGGCCCTCCGCCTGGGCCGCGCCCGCCGGGCATGACGTACCGCCCGGCCTGCACCCCCTCACCCCTGCCCAGGGCCGAGATCCGCCAGCGCGGCCCCCAGCCGATGTGCACCCTCGGTCAGCTCGGTGTGGTCGGCGGCGGCGAACCCGATACGCAGGTGGGCCGCCGGCGGCTCGGTGGCGAAGTAGCGGCTGCCGGCGCTCACGGCGACGCCGCGTTGCCGCGCGGCGCTCGTCAGTACGGTGTCGTCCACGCCGGCCGGTAGACGGACCCACAGGTGGAGCCCGCCCGCGGGCACGGCGTTCAAGGCCACACCGGGCACTTCCCGGGCGAGGGCGGCGGCCAGCGTGGCGCACCGCTCCCGGAGTGCCACGCCGAGAGACCGTACGTGCCGGTCCCAGGACGGCGAGCTGAGCACCTCCAGTGCGGCCTCCTGCAGTGGGCGGGTGACGAAGAAGTCGTCGACGAGGCGCACCGCCCGCATCCGCTCCATCACCGGCCCGCGAGCCACCAGCGCCCCGATCCGCAGGCTCGGCGCCGCGGGCTTGGTGAGTGAGGTCACGTGGACGACCGTGCCGTCGGGGTCGTCGGCGACCAGCGGTGGGGGCACCGGTCCGCCGTGTCCCAGGTGCCGCGCGAAATCGTCCTCGATCACGAACGCGCCCGAAGCGCGCGCCACATCGAGGATCTGGCTGCGTCGTTCGGGCGCCAGCACGGTGCCGGTCGGATTCTGGTACGTCGGCTGGCAGTACAGCAGCCGTGCGCCGGTCATCGCGAACGCGTCGGCCAGCAGGTCGGGCCGTACGCCGTCGGCGTCGAGCGGCACCGGCACCGGCCGCAGTCCTGCGGCGCGGGCGGCGGCCAGGGCCCGCGGATAGGTGGGCGACTCCACCAGAACCGGGCTGCCCGGCCCGGCGACGGCCCGGAACGCGATCGACAGGGCGCTCTGCCCGCCCGCGGTGACCAGCACGTCCTCCGCTGTCACGCTGCCGCCGACGATCCGGGCGAACACGGTACGCAGCGCCGTCAAGCCGCCGACCGGGGCGCGGTCCCAGGCGTCCGGCCGGCGTGCCGCCCGCGCCAGGGCCGCGCTCAGGGCCCGGGTGGGCTGGAGGGAGCGGTGCACGTAACCGCCGTCCAGGGCGATCGTCCCGGCCGGCGGCGGTCCGAGCGGTTCGGCGATCAGACGGGTGTCGACGGCCCGGTCGGTGAGGGCGACGGTCTGCCAGGCCGTGTCGGCGGCAGTGACCTCGTCGCGGGGCCGGGTGCGCTGCGCCACGTACGTACCGCTGCCGGGGCGGGTCACCACCGCGCCTTCGGCGGCCAGCGCGGCGATGGCCCGCGCCACGGTCGCGGGGCCGACGCGGTACTCCCTGATCAGCTCCCGGCTGCTCGGCAGTCGGTCGCCGGGCGAAAGCCGGGAGAGCAGCGTACGGATGCTGTCGGCCAA
The DNA here is from genome assembly GCF_044757365.1 of Streptomyces sp. NPDC091289. Lineage (NCBI taxonomy): Bacteria > Bacillati > Actinomycetota > Actinomycetes > Kitasatosporales > Streptomycetaceae > Streptomyces > Streptomyces sp. NPDC091289. Next base: position 70,810 of record NZ_JBIVUT010000009.1, on the reverse strand, counting down.
CTCCCCAGAAGTGCTACCGTCATTCATGAGGAACAAGAATAGCGCTACCGAACCCGCCCCGGAAGCACTTCACTTGGACGTGACCGCCCTGCGGTCGGACACCCCGGGCTGCCGACAGGTCATCCACTTCAACAACGCGGGCTGCGGACTGCTGGCCGCCCCGGTTCTCGACGCGATGGTCGGCCATCTGAACCTCGAAGCACGCATCGGCGGTTACGAGGCGTCGGCCGCCCGCGCCGGCGAAGTCCGCGCTTTCTACACGGAGATTGCCGCCCTCATCAACACCACGCCCGACAACATCGCCTTCGCGGGCAGCGCCACCCACGCCTACGCCAACGCCCTGTCGTCGATCCCGTTCGAGGCCGACGACGTCATCCTCACCACCCGCGACGACTTCGTCTCCAATCAGATCGCCTTCCTGTCCCTGCGCAAGCGCTTCGGCGTACGCATCGTCCACGCGCCCGACGCACCCGAGGGCGGAGTCGATGTGGAGGCGATGGCCGCGCTGATGCGGAGCCTCCGCCCGCGCCTGGTGTCCGCCACCCATGTCCCGACCAACTCGGGCCTGGTCTCGCCGGTCGCCGAAATCGGCCGCCACTGCCGCGAGCTGGACCTGCTCTACCTGGTCGACGCCTGCCAGTCGGTGGGCCAGTTCGTCATCGACGTGGAAGAGATCGGCTGCGACCTGCTCACCGCCACCTGCCGCAAGTTCCTCCGCGGCCCGCGCGGATCCGGATTCCTGTACGTCTCCGACCGCGTCCTGCGCGCCGGCTACGAACCGCTGTTCATCGACATGCACGGCGCCCGCTGGACCGCGCCGGGCGACTACGAGCCGGTCGGGACGGCGGCCCGGTTCGAGGAGTGGGAGTTCCCCTACGCCACGGTGCTCGGCAGCGCGGCCGCGACGCGCTACGCCCGCAAGGTCGGCATCGAGGCCATCGAACAGCGCACACCGGCCCTCGCGGCCCGCCTCCGCGACCGGCTCCGCCCCCTGCCCGGGGTACGCGTACTCGACCGCGGCCCGCGCCTGGCCGCACTGGTCACCTTCGACGTGGAGGGCTGGCAGCCGCACCCGTTCAAGGAGGCCATGGACGCCCGCGGCATCAACTCGGCCCTCAGCTTCCGCGAGTTCGCGCAGTTCGACTTCACGGACAAGGACGTCGAATGGTGCCTGCGCCTGTCGCCGCACTACTACAACACCGAGGAGGAGGTGGACCACGTCGCCGAGGCGGTCGCGGACCTCGTCGGCCGGGGACGGCGGTGACGGCCACGGAGACCCGCACCACGGGGCCGGGCCGGACCCGGACAGCTTGAATCTTCTCGACCTTGACCTCTGCCTCGACCTTGACCGCGCGCAGGCCCGGTTCGACCACGAACGTCGAAGGCCCCCCGCAGCAAGCTGCGGGGGGCCTTCGACGTATTGCCCGGTGAGAGCAATGGCGGAGGATCCGAGATTCGAACTCGTGAGGGGTGAGGACCTGTCATGAACGCCGCTGAACGAGACGGAAACCGAGACGACCCAGCACCTTCAACTCGTCCGAGTATGGACCTTTGATTGTGCGGCGGCGTTCTCCCGGCTGCGTCGCCGACGGTATGCTTTCTGTTTGCACTTTTTGTCGCAATATTCTCGCGGTGGGCCGGGATTCCATTCAAGCTGACTCTTTGTGATATCTGCGCTACACCCCTCGCAGGAAACGTGGAGTGTGAACCTCAAATCGTGAGCCACTTCTTGGATTTGAGGGCATTCGTGACGATGCTCCCAAAGGTGTTCGATGCGGAGGCCGTGTTGTTTTAGTTGAGTCTTCATTCCTTCTCGAGCTGCAAGTAGAATTTGCGCCACTCGTTGTCGGTCTCGATTGGACGATGCCATGAGTCCCCCTAGTTTAAAGCGGTTTACTGTTACGCTATTCGAAGCATGGAATAGCGTCAGGGCGAGGGCGATTTTGTGCAGTCGATGAGAAACGTATGGCGAATGATCATCTAGTTCGTAAGTGCTTGGATTCTTGAGTTCCTCGAGTAAATCTTGCACATGCTCCAGTGTCGAATAGGGGCCACTCTCTGTAATCTTAGTCATCTTGGGATATTTTCGATCGGAGCTTTAGGTGCTTCGAGCGGGTCGCGAAAGGCTACCCTTTTCGCTGCGGCTTCCGCCAGAGTGTATCGAGTGCGGCCCTCCCAGTAGGCGCGGATTAGTGCCACTCCTCCTGCTGCGACCGCAGCGGTAGCGACCACGAATTCGTTCATAATTCCTCCCCTGTCCCTAGGTGTGCGCCGTCATGGATTATTTGATCAGACAGGGGGCGAGGGCAGGAGAATCGCAGGTCACAGCGTTGGGTGTGGGTAATGGCAAGCACGCATGTTTCGTAACGCCAGCAACTGGGCGGGGCGAGTATCGGAGCGAGCAGCCTCGATGTAGTGAGGGGAATCTGTAAACAGCGGGGGCGTGCGTCACTCGGTCCCAGGTCGTCGAGCAGGGCGACAGTCGTTGTAACAGGTGGCGGCTGATCGCCGATCGCTGAGTCGAGTTCGTCGAAGACCTCCTCGATATCGAGCGGTTTCCATGCCGGGAACCGCTCGTGGCGTCCACTTCTCGGCTGGGGTTCCGGAGCCAGCTCGGTGGTCACTGCGTTCTCCCGGCCGAAGCCTTGACCGCAGCCCAGGTGACCTTGCCCCACGGGTGCGTTTCGTAGCCCCACCGCGAACTCATCGCCGCGACCAGACTCAGGCCCCGGCTGCTCTCAGCGTTCAGGTCGGTCGTCTTCAGGTGGGGAACGTCGTGCGAGCGGTCGGAGACTCCGATGTGGACGGCGCCGTTGCCCGGACGCTCGATGAGGACTCTCGACACCGGGGTGTCGGTGTGTTCGACGGCGTTGGCCAGCAGTTCGGTGACGATGACCTTTCCGTAGCCGGTCGCGTCGTCGTCCGTGCCCCAGACCGCCAGCACATGGGAGACGAGAGCGCGGGCGCGGCTCACAGATTCGCGTACGCAGGGCACCTCCGCGGTGTAACCCGGGGAGCCGATCGCATTCGGTTGAGCGACGGTCATGGTCACAAGGTCTTTCCCTCCGGCTGGGTTCCCGGTCCGGACAAGCGAGGCAGGACTGGGATTTCCTCCGTGCCGCCGCGTCGAACTTGGCTTTGCGGCCTATGACCAGTCAACGAGTGATGAGCGCACCGCACAGGAAGAGTCCCGGATTCGCGCACCCCGCCAACCGGAAGACTTTACGTTCCCATTACCTGAGCTCTAGGCGTCAGAGTGATGGCGAGATTACGTTCAGTGCATGGGGGGCGATTTCGTTCTTGAGGGTCGATTGGATCAACTCGGTTTCACGCAGGAGGAGTTGTCGGCTCGCGTCGCCTGAACGCCGCGCTACGGGAGATCACCGGCCGGCCCGGAGGTATCTCCTCCCGGACGGTCCGCAACCTGCTCAACGGATCAAGCCGACGCCCAATCGGACGCACTTGCGTAGCACTTGAGCGTGTGTTCGGCTGCCCCGTGGCGGACTTAGGGTTCAGCGCACCCAGCTCCATGCAGCATCCCCCGGAGGGCCCCGTGCGGCGTCGCGATTTCATCGCTTCCACCACCGGAACGGCAGCCGCAGCCGTTCCGGTGGTCAAGCAACGTCGGTCGGTGGGCATGGCGGACGTGGCGCGAGCGTCGGCCGGCATGAACCAGCTTGTGGAGGCCGACGACCGCCAAGGCGGGCATACCTCCCTGGCGAGCACGGCCCTCGAAGCTCGCGCCAAGGTGCTGGAGCTTCAGCAGCGGAACGCCAGTGAACGTGTACGCCGTGCCCTGTACGCGCTCGCGGCCGAGTTCACTACCGTCGCCGCTTGGTCGTGCATCGACCTGCGCGACCTGGACAAGGCCCGGATGTACCTGCACGAGTCGTCCACGTTCGCCGGCTTCTCCCAGGACCCGTCCACGGGCATGCGCGTGTGGGTCAACATCGCCATGCTCGCTTACCAGCGGAAGAACTGGCCGGAACAGCTCGCGGCAGCTCAGGCGGCCAACGCCTCCTCGGCCGCCTGCGGGGATCCGTTCTTCGGCTCCATGAGCCGCGTCCGTCTCGCGCTCGCCCACTCGTCGCTGGGGGACCTGCGGGCTGCTCGGCGGTCCCTGGATGCAGCGCAGGAGAACTACCGGAATGCGGCCGAGGACGAGCGTCCCCGATGGACCGCGTTCTACGGGCCGGCCGAACTCAACCACCTCGCGGCGATCATCCTCAACCACTACGGGGAGCCCTCCGAGGCCGAGGCGATGGCGCACCGGGCCCTGGCCAGGATCCCGGCGGAGTTCCAGCGCAACCGTGCGCTGGCCACCTGCCAACTCGCCCTGGCGCAACTCCGCCAGGGCGAGCCCGAGCAGGCCACGGCGACCGCGGCCACCGTTTTCACGATCATGGAGGGCGCTCCATTGCCGGGGCGGATGCGCACCCTGATCGGGGACTTTCACCGAGACCTGTTCCGGCTGGCGCCGTCGACGACGTACGCCCGCGACTGGGCAGACCGCATGCGAGATGAATGGAGCCGAACGTGACCAGGGTGATCGACCTGCGGCACTACGGACGGGGAAGCATCCCCGAGGACTTCAGGCAGATGCTGATCGATGTGCACGCCGACGCCTACGCCGATGCGATGGACAACGAGTTCAACCAGCGGTTCCCGTGGTTCGTCGATCACTGGTCAGGGATGGACGGCTTCACCTGCGTCGTCGCCTTCGACGGCGACGAGCCGACCGGCTTCGCGTACGGCGCCCCGCTCCAGGCGGGCCGTGTGAGTGGTGGCGCCCCACGGCGTTCGCGCCGAACAACGGCTACACCGCGACCTACGCCGTCTCCGAGGTCATGGTCCGCCCGCAGTGGCGAGGGCAGGGGATCTCGGAGCGGCTCCACGAAGCCCTGCTGAAGGAACGCGGCGAAGATCTCGCGGTACTGCTGGTCGACGTCACGCACCCGAAGGCGCAGGACCTGTACGAGTCGTGGGGCTACGAGAAGGCGGGCGAGCAGCAGCCCTTCGCCGACTCCCCGGTGTACGCGGTCATGGTCATGAGGCTGCACCTCTGAGCGGTCCCGCCCGTGTCACCTGCGTGCGACGCCGTGTACCGGCAGCTTGTGATCGCAGTCGGCCGGGAGAACGCGGTCCGTACAGCGTCGAAGGCCCCCGCAGCAAGCTGCGGGGGCCTTCGACGTATTGCCCGGTGAGAGCAATGGCGGAGGATACGAGATTCGAACTCGTGAGGGGTTGCCCCCAACACGCTTTCCAAGCGTGCGCCCTAGGCCACTAGGCGAATCCTCCGCCGCAAACAATACAAGACGTTGGAGGGTGCTCGCGAACACGTTCCCCGGAGATCGTCCTGAGGGGGCCCGTCAGGTCGGTCGGCCGTCGTTCGACAGGGGCGGGCGGGTGGACCGGAGGGGGTGGGGATCCGCTAAGGTGGGCGTCAGCCCCTCACGTGGCGCTATCTGACTGAACTCCCCCAGGGCCGGAAGGCAGCAAGGGTAGGTTGGCTCTGGCGGGTGCGTGGGGGGCCCTTTGCGTTCCCGGGGGCCTTGAGTGGGCGGGCGGCACGGGCGACGTGGGTTCCGTTGTCAGTCGGCCCCGATAACCTCGTAGGTGTGTCGTCCCTTGCGCTGTACCGCCGCTACCGCCCCGAGTCGTTCGCCGAGGTCATCGGTCAGGAGCATGTCACTGACCCGCTCCAGCAGGCCCTGCGGAACAACCGGGTCAATCACGCGTACCTGTTCAGCGGGCCGCGCGGCTGTGGAAAGACGACCAGTGCGCGCATCCTCGCCCGCTGTCTGAACTGCGAAAAGGGGCCCACGCCGACCCCGTGCGGGGAGTGCCAGTCGTGCCAGGACCTCGCGCGCAACGGGCCGGGGTCCATCGATGTGATCGAGATCGACGCCGCCTCGCACGGTGGTGTGGACGATGCCCGTGATCTGCGTGAGAAGGCGTTCTTCGGGCCCGCCTCCAGTCGTTACAAGATCTACATCATCGACGAGGCGCACATGGTCACCCCGGCGGGCTTCAACGCCCTGCTGAAGGTGGTCGAGGAGCCGCCGGAGCACCTCAAGTTCATCTTCGCGACGACCGAGCCCGAGAAGGTCATCGGGACGATCCGGTCGCGTACGCACCACTATCCGTTCCGGCTCGTTCCTCCTGGGACCCTGCGCAGCTATCTCGCCGATGTTTGTGGGCGGGAGAACAGTGCCGTCGAGGACGGCGTCCTCCCGCTCGTCGTGCGGGCCGGGGCCGGGTCCGTGCGTGACTCCATGTCCGTCATGGACCAGTTGCTGGCCGGTGCGGCCGACGACGGTGTGACGTATGCCATGGCGACCTCGCTCCTCGGGTACACGGACTCCTCGCTGCTCGACTCGATCATCGACGCCTTCGCCGCCGGGGACGGGGCCGCCGCCTTCGAGGTCGTGGACCGGGTCATCGAGGGTGGCAACGATCCCCGTCGGTTCGTGGCCGATCTCCTGGAGCGGCTGCGTGATCTGGTGATCCTCGCCGCCGTGCCGGACGCGGGGGAGAAGGGGCTCATCGACGCCCCCGCCGATGTCGTCGAGCGTATGCAGGCCCAGGCCTCCGTCTTCGGCGCCGCCGAGCTGAGCCGCGCCGCCGACCTGGTCAACGACGGGCTCACGGAGATGCGCGGGGCCACCTCGCCGCGCCTCCAGGTGGAGCTGATCTGCGCCCGGGTCCTCCTGCCCGCCGCCTACGACGACGAGCGGTCGCTGCAGGCCCGGCTCGACCGGCTGGAGCGCGGGGCCTCGGCCGCCGCCGCTGCCGCCTCGTTCGCCGCCCCGCCCGCCGGCGCTGCTCCCATGGGGTACGTGCCGGGGCCCGAGGCCCACGCTCCCCAGGGTCACGCCCCCGCCGGTCCGGACGTCGCCCGTGCCGCCGTACGGGGCGAGGCCCCCGCACCCGGGACGCCCGCCCCCGCACCCGCCGCCTACGCGCCGCCCGCCGCCGAGCCCGCCCCGCAGGCTCCCGCCCCGGCTCACACGCCCGCCCCGCAGGCCCCCGAGCCCACCCAGCGGCCCGGGTCCTGGCCCGCTGCCGCAGGAGCAGGAGCCGGGGACCAGGCCCGTCGTCCTGGCGGCTGGCCCACCGCGTCCACCCCCGGCAGCGGCCCGGCCCCCGCCGCCACCCCGCCGCCCGCCGCCGCCCCGGTCACCCAGGCCCCGGCGGCCCACGCCGCACCGGCCGCGCCCGCGGGCGGTCAGGACATGGCCCAGGGCGCCGCCCAGGTGCGGAACATGTGGCCCGACATCCTGGAGGCGGTCAAGAGCCGCCGCCGCTTCACCTGGATCCTGCTCAGCCAGAACGCCCAGGTCGCCGGGTTCGACGGGACGACGCTCCGGATCGGCTTCCTCAACGCGGGCGCCCGGGACAACTTCGCCGGCAGCGGCAGCGAGGAGATCCTCAAGCAGGCCCTTGTCGAACGCTTCAACGCCCAGTGGCGCATCGAGGCGGTCGTCGACCCCTCCGGTGGCGGCGGGATGCCCCCGCAGTCCGGCGGAGGCGGACGTCCCACCCCGCAGTACCAGCCCGCCCCGGCGGCACCGGCGGCCCCGGTCGCGTACGAGCCCCGGCCCCAGCACTCCGCCCCGCAGCAGTCCTCGCCCCCGTCGCAGGGACAGCACGCTCCGCAGGGGCAGCACGCGCCGTCCGCCCAGCAGGCGCCGCCCTCCTCCGCACCGCCGCAGGGCCGGGAGGCCGCGCCCGCCCCCGAGGCCTCCCACAGTTCGTACGGGGCGGAGCCGCCGCGGTCCGTGGCCCCCGAGGACGACACCCCGGAGGCCGACGATCCGGATCTCGTCGACTCCGCCCTCTCCGGCCATGAGCTGATCGTCCGCGAGCTGGGCGCCACGGTGGTCGAGGAGTTCCCCAACGAGCAGTGAGCCAGTGCCCAACGAGCAGTGAGCCAGTGATCGGGCACGTGAGCCGGTGGTCTGGCGCGTGAGCCGGTGTGGCCGGGCAAGTGAGGCGGCAGCTGGGCAAGCCGGGCGGTGGCCGGGCCGCGGTGGCTCGTCCATGGACCGGCGGCCGAGCAGTGGCGGGCCCCCAACCAGCCGTGCGGCCGTGGTGGCCGCCCGTAGTGAGCCGTGAGGCCCTCGTCGTCGTCCACGGACCGGCGGCCGTCGGGGCTCCCCGCGCCCGGCGGCTAGGCTGCACCCCGTGAAGGTCCTCGTCATCGGCGGCGGCGCCCGCGAACACGCCCTGTGCCGCTCTCTGTCCCTCGACCCCGATGTCACCGCTCTGTACTGCGCCCCCGGCAACGCCGGTATCGCAGAGGTGGCCGAACTGCACCCGGTCGACGCGCTCGACGGTGACGCCGTCGCGCGCCTCGCGACCGAGCTGGGCGCCGGGCTGGTGGTCGTCGGTCCGGAGGCGCCGCTCGTCGCCGGTGTCGCCGACGCCGTGCGCGCGGCGGGCATCCCCTGCTTCGGCCCCTCCGGCGAAGCCGCGCAGCTGGAAGGCTCCAAGGCGTTCGCCAAGGACGTCATGGCCGGCGCCGGGGTCCCCACCGCCCGCAGCTACGTCTGCACCACCCCCGCGGAGATCGACGAGGCCCTCGACGCCTTCGGCGCCCCGTACGTCGTCAAGGACGACGGCCTCGCGGCCGGCAAGGGCGTCGTCGTCACCGACGACCTCGCCGCCGCCCGCGACCACGCGCTCTCCTGCGACCGCGTGGTCATCGAGGAGTTCCTCGACGGCCCCGAGGTCAGCCTCTTCGCGATCACCGACGGCACCACCGTGCTGCCGCTCCAGCCGGCCCAGGACTTCAAGCGCGCCCTGGACGGCGACGCGGGCCCGAACACCGGCGGCATGGGCGCCTACTCCCCGCTCCCGTGGGCCGACCCCAAGCTGGTCGACGAGGTCCTCCAGACCGTCCTCCAGCCGACCGTCGACGAGCTGCGCCGCCGGGGCACGCCCTTCTCCGGGCTGCTCTACGCGGGCCTCGCGATCACCTCGCGCGGCGTACGGGTCATCGAGTTCAACGCCCGCTTCGGCGACCCGGAGACCCAGGTCGTCCTGGCCCGGCTGAAGACCCCGCTGGCCGGTGTCCTGCTCGCCTCCGCCAACGGCACCCTCGACGTCCTCCCGCCGCTGAACTGGCGCGACGACGCCGCGGTCACCGTGGTCATCGCCTCGTACAACTACCCGGACACCCCGCGCACCGGCGACCCGATCGACGGGCTCGCGGACGTCGCGGCGCAGGATGGGCCCGACGCGTACGTCCTGCACGCCGGGACCCGCACCGAGGGCGACGCGGTGCTCAGCGCGGGCGGCCGGGTGCTTTCGGTGACCGCGACCGGCAAGGACCTCACGGCGGCACGGGAGCGTGCCTACACCGCGCTCGGCCGGATCCGCCTGGACGGCTCCCAGCACCGTACCGACATCGCGCTCAAGGCCTCCCAGGACTGACCCCCGTAACGCACACTCCGCAGCCCCTCCGCCCGCCCCCGTACGCCATCGGCGTACGCGGCCAGGCGCGAGGGGCTGCTCCCTGTCCGCGCCGTCCGAGCCCATGGGGGAGGCGGCCGGCCGGGACGCTTACCCATGGACGCGAACACGTCAGCAGCTTTGCCCAAAGCCATTCCATCGGGTGACGACTGGGCCATCCGGATGACGGGTGCCGGAGCCCCAACTAGGGTGCGGCGCAAGCGTTCCGGCACTTGGCCCACCGGCATTGCGATGTCGGTGACGGGTGCCACAGTGGGGGAGTGAGCAACACCGTCGAGGGGCAGAGGGGGTGACGTCCGGCCATGACCGGTATTGATGTGGGTGAGGAGCTGGGTGCGCGGGCCGCACAGGCCCGAGCGCTCTCCCTGCTGCGGATCCGCAGCAGGGCACTGGCGGTGGCCATTCTGCCCGCGGCCCTCGCCGTCGTGCTGTTCGCGGCGGGCGCGCAGGGCCACCTGGCCGGTCCGGCCTGGGACGCCGTGCGCTGGACGGTCCTCGGCGTCGCGGTCGTCGTCCTGCTGGTGACCGTCCTGGTCGCCGTCTCCGTGGCCCGCGCACGGCCCGCCATGAGTCCGACCGTCCCGGTGCCGGAGGCAGGGGCCCCCGACCTCTACCGCCTGGTCCGGGACCTGGCCGACCGGCTCGACGTGCCCGCGCCCTCGGCCATAGCGCTGACCCCGGACTGCGACAGCTGGCTGGAGGACCGGACCCACCGTGCGCTCCGGAGCGGCCGGAGGGGCTCGGCGAAGGCCGGGGCCGGGGACGGGGCCGGGGCAGGCGCCGGATCCGGATCCGGGGACACCGCGCCCGTCCTGGTCATCGGCTCGCCGTTCCTGTGGTGGATGCGGGTCGCCGAGCTCCGCGCTGTCCTCGCCCCCGTGGTGGCGGGCACCGGCCCGTCCGCGCACCCCGACATAGCCGCCGCCCGCCGCTTCGTACGCGGTCTGGACGCCGCGATCGCCGATGCCGACGCCCCCGGCCGGGGCGCGGTGCGCGGGGCGCCGCTCGCCTTCGCCGGCTGGGTCGCCCGGCTGCTGCTGCGGGCCTGCCGGGACCATGCCGCCGAGATGGAGCGCTGTGTGGCCGCCGCCGCGTCCATGCGGGCCCAGACGGTCGACTACGGGCTGCGCATCTCCGCCCAGGAACAGGTCGGTCTCGCCTACGCCGGCTGGGACCGGCTGCTGACCCGGGTGGCGCTGCCCGCCTGGCGGATGGGCCGCTGGCCCTCCCGGCTGGACGCCGGGGTCGTCTCCGCGCTCACCGAGCTCTCCCGCCGGGACCGGCTGGCCGACGGCTTCGCCCTGCGCCTCGGCGAGCGGCCCGCGTGCGACCTGCTCGAAGAGCCCGGGGTGGCCGACGAGGCGGCGTCCCTGCTCGCCGCCCGGCTCTTCCACGGCGGGCCCGCCGAGAGCGGTCCGGACTGGGCGCCGGTGGACTGGCAGCAGTATCCCGACGAGGTCGTCGACCGGAAGTGGCGTACGGAAGCGGCCCGGCTGCACCGGGTCCTGGACACCCTGGGCGTCCCCCCGGCCTCCGCCGGCGACCCGGCCGTCCCCACCCTGGCCCGGGTCATGGAGCATCTGTCCGGTCCCGGCGGGCCCGGCGGTCCGGGCGAGGAGCTCGCGGCGTGCATCGGCGCCGCGGTCGCCCGCGAGGAGGCGGAGACCCCGGGGCACGGAGGTACGGGCCACGGAGGTACAGGCCACGGCGGTACGGGGCCCGGCGGCCCTGGACAAGCAGGCGCCGGACAGGCAGGCGCCGGACAAGCAGGCGCCGGACAAGCAGGACCTGGTCACGCGGGCTCGGGGCACGGCGGCCCGGAGTCCGGCGCGGCCGACGACCCCCTCGACCTCTGGGGGCCGGGACCGCTGCCCCTTTTCCCGCTCCAGCCGCCGCGTACGGGCACCGAGCTGCTCGCCGACCACGTCGCGGCCATGGTCTGCTGCGCGGCCGTGGACACGGCGGGCGCGGCCCCCGGCCTGGACTGGCTGGACGGCCCCGCGCTGCTCGTCGGCGGCGAGCGCCGGGCGGACCTCGCGACTCCCGTCCTCAGCCTGGTCGAGGACGGCGATCCGGACCCGCTGCTGTCCTGGCTCGCCGAGGTGGGCGTGCGCTCCGACAAGCCGGTCCGGCTGGTGTGACCACATACGTGCTCGCGTACCACCCATCGCCCGGAGTGAAAGGTTCCGTTCCCGTCAATTCGCGACGAAGGGTGACGGGGTGCATGCGTTATGTGATGTGCTGGGGATCGGCGCTGACATTCGGCGCACCAGAGTTGTCCGGGGGATCCCCGGAGTCGTCCGGCTCCGGGGGATCCGAGGGAGGGGCGCGGCATGGGGGCGGAGCAGATTCGCCGGTGGGAGTCGGGTGCCCTCGCGCACGCGGTGAGCGATCCCTTCGGGCAGGGCCCGCTGCCCTGGCTGCGCGGCAGTGAGAACTACTTCGACGACACCGGCCAGGTCGTCCCCTGGTACGCCGACCTCGCCCGCTCCACCGGCGGCGGCACCCGCACCGCCGACGACGTGCACCGCCAGATCAAGGGCTTCGTCTCACCCGGGGCGGCGGCCCCCGGCGAGGCCATCGACTTCCACATCACCGTGGACCCGCCCCAGCAGTTCTCCGTCGACGTCTACCGGATCGGTCATTACGGCGGCGACGGCGCGGCCAAGATCACCACGAGCCCGCGGCTCTCCGGCATCGTCCAGCCCCCGCCGCTCGCCGCCGACCGGACCGTCTCCTGCCACCACTGGTGGATGTCCTGGCGGCTCCAGATCCCGAGCTACTGGTCCGTCGGCGCGTATGTGGCCGTCCTGACCACCGCCGACGGCTACCGCTCGCACATCCCCTTCACCGTCCGCCACGACCACCCCGCCGACCTGCTGCTCCTGCTGCCCGACATCACCTGGCAGGCGTACAACCTCTACCCGGAGGACGGCCGCACCGGCGCCAGCCTCTACCACGCGTGGGACGAGCGGGGGCGGCTGCTCGGCGAGGAGGACGCCGCCGTCACGATCTCCTTCGACCGCCCGTACGCCGGGGCCGGCCTGCCGCTGCACGTGGGACACGCGTACGACTTCATCCGCTGGGCCGAGCGGTACGGCTACGACCTCGCCTACGCCGACGCCCGCGACCTGCACGCGGGCCGCGTCGACCCCAGCCGCTACCGGGGCCTGGTCTTCCCCGGCCACGACGAGTACTGGTCGCTGCCGATGCGCCGGGCCGCCGAGCGCGCCCGGGACTCCGGCACCTCGCTCGTCTTCCTCTCCGCCAACACCATGTACTGGCAGGTGGGCCTCGCCCCGTCCGCCTCCGGTGAGGCGGACCGGCTGCTGACCTGCCGCAAGCGCCGGGGGCCCGGGAAGTCCGCGCTGTGGCGCGAGGTGGACCGGCCCGAGCAGCAGCTCCTGGGCATCCAGTACGCGGGCCGGGTGCCCGATCCCCGCCCGCTGGTCGTGCGCAACGCCGAGCACTGGCTCTGGGACTCCACCGGCGCGGTCGAGGGCGACGAGATCGAGGGCCTGGTCGCCGGTGAGGCCGACCGCTACTTCCCGCGCACCAGCCTGCCCGAGCACGACAACAGGATCCTGCTCGCCCACTCCCCGTACGAGGACTCCGAGGGCGCCACCCGCCACCAGGAGACCTCGCTCTACCAGTCCCCCTCCGGCGCGCTCGTCTTCGCCTCCGGCACCTTCGCCTGGTCCCCGGCCCTGGACCGCCCCGGCCACACGGACCCCCGGATCCAGCGGGCCACGGCCAACCTCCTCGACCGGATCTGCAAGCGCGACTGACCGAAGGCCGGGCCCCGGGCGAAGACCGGGCCGCGGATACGGGACAATCGGAACCGCTCCTGGATCAATCTACGCGGAGGCACCGTGTCCGGTTTTGTAGAAAAGCCCGAGCCCGTACAGGTTCCGGGCCTCACCCACCTGCACACCGGCAAGGTGCGTGACCTGTACCGGAACGAGGCGGGCGACCTCGTCATGGTCGCCAGCGACCGTATCTCCGCGTACGACTGGGTCCTGCCCACCGAGATCCCCGACAAGGGCCGCGTCCTCACCCGGCTCTCGCTCTGGTGGTTCGACCAGCTCGCCGACCTGGTCCCCAACCACGTCATCTCCACCGAGCTGCCCCCGGGCGCCCCGGCCGACTGGGCGGGCCGCACCCTCATCTGCAAGAGCCTGCGCATGGTCGAGGTCGAGTGCGTGGCCCGCGGCTATCTGACCGGCTCCGGGCTCGTCGAGTACGACGCCACCCGCACGGTCTGCGGCATCGGCCTCCCCGAGGGCCTGGTCAACGGCTCCGAGCTGCCCGGCCCGATCTTCACCCCGGCCACCAAGGCGGCCGTCGGCGACCACGACGAGAACGTCAGTTACGAGGACGTCGCCCGCTCGGTCGGCGTGGAGACGGCCGCCGAGCTGCGGCGCACGACGCTCGACGTCTACCGCCGGGCCCGGGACATCGCGCACGAGCGCGGGATCATCCTGGCCGACACCAAGTTCGAGTTCGGCTTCGAGACCACCGAGGACGGGACCGAGCGGCTGATCATCGCCGACGAGGTGCTGACCCCGGACTCCTCGCGCTTCTGGCCCGCCGCCACCTGGGAGCCCGGCCGCGCGCAGCCCAGCTACGACAAGCAGTTCGTGCGCGACTGGCTGACCTCGCCGGCCTCCGGCTGGGACCGCGCGAGCGAGCAGCCGCCCCCGGCCCTGCCGCAGGAGATCGTGACGGCGACCCGCGCCAAGTACATCGAGGCGTACGAGGTGCTGACCGGCACCAACTGGTCGTAGCCGCACGCGGATACGCAGGAAGCCCCGGTCCGAAAGGACCGGGGCTTCCTCCATCTGGAGCGGACGACCAGGTTCGAACTGGCGACCTCAACCTTGGCAAGGTTGCGCTCTACCAACTGAGCTACGTCCGCAGTGCGCCGAAGCGCGATGCCTACTATACCCAACCCCGCTCGCGTGCGAGACGCACTGCCGTATGCCGGTTCTCCGCACCGATCTTGGTGGCGGCCGAGGACAGATAGTTGCGTACGGTCCCCTGGGACAGCGAGGCCCGCTCCGCGATCTCCGCGACCGGCGCCCCGTCCGCCGCCAGTTCGAGGACCTCGGCCTCCCGGGCGGTCAGCGGCGAGTCCCCGGCGGAGATGGCGTCGGCCGCCAACTCCGGATCCACGTAACGGTTCCCGGCGTGGACGGTTCGGATGATCTCGGCCAGCCGCCGGGCGCTGACCGTCTTCGGGACGAACCCCCGTACGCCGGCGGCCAGCGCCCGCTTGAGGTGTCCGGGGCGGCCGTGGCTGGTCACGATCATGGTGCGGCAGTGCGGCAGTTCCGTCCGCAGCGATGTGGCGACCTTCACACCGTCCGCGCCCGGCATCTCGAGATCCAGGACGGCGACGTCGGGCCGGTGCGCCAGGGCCATCGCCAGCGCCTCGGGGCCGCTCGCCGCCTCCGCGACCACGACGAGGTCCTCCTCCAGGGCGAGCAGCGCGGCCAGCGCGCCCCGGATCAGGTGCTCGTCGTCGGCCAGCAGGACCCGCAGGGGCTGCGCGGTGGTCATCGTCGTTCCTCCGGAGGAGCGGAAGGGGAAGCGGTCCCGGTGTCGGTGCGGGCGTCGGTGTCGGTGTCGGCGTCGGTCGCAGGGTCCCCGGTCGCAGGGTCCCCGGGCGCCGGCCGGCCGTTCGCGTCCGGCCGGCCGTTCGCGTCCGGCCGGCCGTTCGCGTCCGGGCGGGGAGCCACGAGCGGCACCGTCGCCGTCACCCGGAAGAGGTCGTCCCCGGCGGGCCCGGCGCTGAGCGTCCCGCCGAGCGCCCCGAGCCGTTCGCGCAGCCCGGCCAGGCCCGAACCACCGCCGTCGTCCGGGCCGCCGGGCGGATCCGTGGTGCCGGCCCCGTCGTTCTCGACCTCCAGGACCACCGCGTCCCGGGTCCGCGCGAGCCGGATCCAGCAGTGGCGCGGGTCGCCGTGGCGCAGGACGTTCGTCGCGGTCTCGCGCACCACCCAGCCGAGCGCGGCCTGGACGGCGGCGGGAGCCCCGATACCGGCCGGGCCGTCCGCCCCCTCGACGGTGACGGCGATCCCCGCGGCCTGCAACACGCCCCGCGCACCCATGAGTTCGGTCGGCAGATCCGCCTCCCGGTAGCCGCGTACGACATCGCGGACCTCCTGCTGCGACGCCCGGGCGATCCGCTGCACCTCGACCATCTGGTCCATCGCCGCGGGGTTCCCGCGCTGGGCCAGCTCCACGGCCAGCTCGCTCTTCAGGGCGATCACCGACAGGTTCCGGCCCAGCACGTCATGCATGTCCCGGCCGAACCGCAGCCGCTCCTCCGCCACCGCCAGCCGGGCCTGCATGTCCCGCGCCTCCTCCGCCTGCCACATCACGGACAGGCTCCAGACACTCGGCCGGGTCGAGACGAGAACCAGCAGGGTGACGACGACCAGTGAGGCGGCCGCCCCGAACAGCGGTCCGCCCGGTACCCCCACGGCCGCGAGGAGCGACACGACGACCACCGAGCAGGCGGCGCTCCGGGCCAGGAACGTCCGCACCGGTACGAGCAGGACATACGGGATGGCGAACGCCACGGGCAGGTCCAGCACCAGCAGTACCAGTGCCTGGTCCTTGATGCCGTTCACCGCCGCGAGCGCCACCAGCAGGCCGGTCATCACCACCTGGAGCGCGACGGGCAGCCGCAACCGCCGCGGAGGGAACGGACCCGCCCCCCGGTAGTGGTCGAAGGCGGACGCGAGATTGCGGTTGCTCAGGACGGACTGGGTGATGTTGGCGACGAGGAACGCTGCGGCTATGGCCATCGCCACCGGTCCCTCGTCCAGGGCGTCGCCGAGCGGCAGCAGGCCCCAGGACACCGCGAAGAACCAGGTGATCGAGTAGAGCGTCACCCGCGTGTAGAGGTCGATGCGCTGGAGCTTGCTGCGCTCGTGCCAGCCGCGCCGCCAGCCCCGTACCCGACCGATCACACCCCTCAGCCCCTTCATGTCAGCCGCGCGGGTCCCAGCGGAACCACCGTCGCACAGCAAACACTCCGAAGGCGGTCCAGGCCAGCGCGGTCACCCCGGCGACGACCAGGTCGCCGCTCTCGACACCGCCGAGCCAGCCGTGCCGGATCAGGGTCATCACGCCCGTCATCGGCAGCAGCTCCAGCACCGAGGCCAGCTTGTCGGGGAACACCGCCAGCGGGACGAACAGTCCGGAACCGAACAGCGAGACGAAGAACAGCGGCAGGGTGGTGAGCTGCGAGGTCTGCACCGTCCGGGTGATCACGGCGGTCGCCGCCGCCAGGGCGGACATCAGGACGAAGCCCAGCACCAGTCCGGCCAGCAGGAGATCGGGGCGGTGCGGGGCGCTCAGATCGAAGGCGATCGCGCCGGCCACCACCAGCAGCACGCACTGGGCGAGCGCCAGCGCGACGGACGGCAGCGCGGTGCCGATGAGGATCTCGCGGTCGGAGATCTCGCCGGTACGCAGCCGCTTCAGGACGAGTTCCTCGCGCCGGGCGACGTACGCGGAGACGAGGTTCATGTAGACGACCTGGACGAGCACCATGCCGATGCCGCCGGTCAGGGTGGCGCCCGCGACGGTGAGTCCGGTGCCGCCGAGGTCGATCTGTTCGAGCGAGGACCGCATCGCGAAGATCATCGCGAGCGGCAGCAGCAGGGCCACGACGATCGCGGTCCGGTTGCGCAGCAGGAGGATCAGCTCGGCGCGGCCGAGGGCGGTCAGCCGCCGGGTCACGGCCGCCGCGCCCGTGGGGGAGCCGGCGGACGTCCGGTCGCGGGCGGGGGTCGTGGTGGTCGTCATGCCGTCACCTTCTTCGTGCTCTTCGTGCTCTGCGGGCCGCCGGAGCGGGTGGAGCGGTCGTGGACCTGGCGCGGGTCCTGGTCCCGGGGCGTGTGCTGGGTCCTCGCGATGTCGAGGAACGCCTCCTCCAGGGAGGCGGAGCGGGCGTCGAGACCGTGCAGCCGTACGCCGGACTCCCGGGCCCACTCCAGGAGTTCGTGCAGCGACTCCTGGAGGGCGGGGGTGCGGATCTCGACCCGGGAGCCCTCGGCCGCGGCCCGCAGCGAGAGCGGGAGGCGCGCCGCCGGCACGGCCTCGGGCAGCACGAACCGGATCCTGGCCGGCTGCTGCGCGGTCACTTCGGCGATGGTCCCGGTGGTCACGATCCTCCCCTGATGCATGATCGCCAGGCGGTCCGCGAGCGCCTCGGCCTCCTCCAGGTAGTGCGTGGTCAGCAGCACGGTCGTGCCGTTGTCCCGCAGCGCCCGGACGAGCTCCCAGGTCTCCTGCCGGCCCTCGGCGTCCAGACCGGTCGTCGGCTCGTCGAGGAAGAGCACCTCGGGCCGGGACGTCAGGGCGAGCGCCAGATCGAGACGGCGCTTCTCGCCGCCGGACAGCTGCTTGACGCGCACGTCGGCCCGGACGGTCAGGCCGACCATCTCCAGGGCCTCGGCGGCGGGGCGGGCACCGGTGGTGCAGGCCGACCACATGCGGACGGTCTCCATGACCGTGAGGTCGGAGGGGAAGCCGCCTTCCTGGAGCATCACTCCGGTACGGGGGCGGACGGCGGCGCGTTCGCGGTACGGGTCGTGGCCGAGGACCCGGACCGTGCCGTCGGTCGGCGGCGCCAGGCCTTCGAGGAGTTCCACGGTGGAGGTCTTGCCCGCGCCGTTCGTCCCGAGCAGGGCGAACAGTTCGCCGCGGGCCACGGAGAAGGAGATCCCGGACACGGCCTCGAAGCCGCCGGCGTAACGGCGTCGGACCCCGTTCGCCTCGATCACGGGACCGTTCACGCGGTCGCTGAGAATGTCGTCGCTGGTCATGCTTCAAGGTTTCCGCCGGAACCGGCCCGCGAGCAGTGCGCGCTGTCACCACTGCTCATGACAAACGTCATGGGGGCGTCCGGAGGAACCGGGAGCACGACACGGGGAGCACGACAAAGGCCCTGACCGAGAAGGTCAGGGCCTTTGATGCTGAGCGGACGACCAGGTTCGAACTGGCGACCTCAACCTTGGCAAGGTTGCGCTCTACCAACTGAGCTACGTCCGCAGTGCAGCCACTCGGCTTTCACCGGTGGAGCGAGCACTACTCTACCTGATCCAACGAAGTGGTCCGAAGAGTTGTGCAGAGCGGGTGACAGGAATTGCACACTGCGCCTTCCCCCTGGAAGGGGGATGTTCTACTACTGAACTACACCCGCACGCTGCGTGGGATTCGGCTTTGCGGCCTCGCCCCTCGGCGTGCTCCAGACTCTAGCCGACCTGCGGGGGTGTCGCGCAAGTCGGCTCCCCGCGGACCCTGCGGAGCGGGCCCCCGGGCCCGGCCCGCGAGTCGTCCGGCGGGCTGTCCGGGGCCGCCTGACGGAGCGTCCGGCGGCCCGGTCTGTTGTCGGCGGACCCGGACGGCCGGTGCGGCCCCGGCGGGCAAGCCGCGATTCAGCTTGCCGCCGCGAACGCCTCGTAGACCTTCTTCGGGATGCGGCCCCGGGCCGGCACCTCCATCCGGTGCGAGCGGGCCCAGGCGCGGACGGCCGCCGGGTCCGGGGCGAGGGAGGTGTGGTGGTAGGCCGTGGGCGTCCTGCCGTGCTTGCTGGCATTTGTCTGCTTACGGCCGGCTGCCACGTAAGGCGCCAGGGTCTTCCGCAGTTTCTTCGCGTTGGCGGGATTGAGATCGATCTCGTACGTCTTCCCGTCCAGGGCGAAGGTCACCGTTTCCGCCGCTGCTCCCCCGTCGATGTCGTCGGAGAGCGTCACCACTACGCGCTGAGCCACGGATATCGGTCCTTTCCTACGGCACCGGCGCGTGTTGCGTGCGCGGATGCCGGCCTTCCGGCTGTCAGGCGGGCGGATGCGGATCGACGAGATGTCGACTGTTCCGTTGTCCCCGGGGCAATGGTGCTTTCCCCGGTAATCATTTGTACAGCGGCGGGTACCGCATTGTGAAGCCCAGCCAATTACATCCGCGTGTCCGTGTGCAATCCGTGTGCAATCCGGGCGGGTTTTTCCCAGACCTTTTCCGTGCGGTGTCGTGTCCGATATCTCGGCGTGATCTGCGCGATGCGCTCACCGGTGTCCGTCCCGCCCGATATCTACCCGCGTAGAAATTTTGGCCAGGTAGGCTGAGTGGACCCGCGGGGGTCTGGGGAGCCCCCCGGAGAGACAGCCGCATCACACCACCACACCGGGAGTGCCAGTGGCACGCGTCGTAGTCGACGTCATGCTCAAGCCCGAGATCCTCGACCCGCAGGGACAGGCGGTGCAGCGTGCACTGCCCCGTCTCGGCTTCGAGGGAATCGCGGACGTTCGTCAGGGAAAGCGTTTCGAGCTGGAGGTCGAGGGACCGGTGGACGACGCCGCCCTCGCCCGTATTAACGAGCTGGCCGGGACGTTCCTCGCCAACACCGTCATCGAGGACTTCGTCGTGAAGGTGGAGGAGGAGAAGTGACCACCCGTATCGGCGTCGTCACTTTTCCCGGCACCCTCGATGATCAGGACGCCCTGCGCGCCGTCCGGATCGCGGGCGCCGAGCCCGTATCCCTGTGGCACCGCGACAAGGACCTGCACCAGGTCGACGCGGTCGTCCTGGCCGGTGGTTTCTCCTACGGGGACTATCTGCGGGCCGGCGCGATCTCGCGCTTCTCGCCGGTGATGGAGCCGCTCATCGAGCAGGCGAAGGCCGGTATGCCGGTCCTCGGCATCTGCAACGGCTTCCAGATCCTGACCGAGGCGCACCTGCTGCCCGGCGCGATGCTGCGCAACAACCACCTCCACTTCATCTGCCGCGACCAGAAGCTGCGGGTGGAGAACGCGGAGACCGCCTGGACCTCGGACTACAGCGCCGACCAGGAGATCAGCGTCCCGCTCAAGAACATGGACGGCCGGTACACCGCCGACGAGCACACGCTCGACGAGCTGGAGGCCGAGGGCCGCGTCGCCTTCCGCTACCTGGACGGCAACCCCAACGGCTCGCTCCGCGACATCGCGGGCATCACCAACGCCGCGGGCAACATCGTCGGCCTGATGCCGCACCCGGAGCACGCCGTGGAGCCGCTGATCGGCACCGGCCGCACCGACGGCCTCGGTTTCTTCACCTCGATCATCAAGAAGCTGGTCAACGCATGAGCCTGGATACGGTCAAGCACGCGGCCGAGACCCCGGACGCCGCGCAGCCCTGGAAGGAGCTCGGCCTCAAGGAGGACGAGTACGCCAGGATCCGCGAGATCCTGGGCCGCCGTCCCACCGGCGCCGAGCTCGCCATGTACTCCGTGATGTGGTCGGAGCACTGCTCGTACAAGAGCAGCAAGGTCCACCTCAAGCAGTTCAGCGAGAAGGTCCCCGCCAACGACGCGATGCTCGTCGGCATCGGTGAGAACGCCGGCGTCGTCGACATCGGCCAGGGGTACGCGGTCACCTTCAAGGTCGAGTCGCACAACCACCCCTCGTACATCGAGCCCTACCAGGGCGCGGCCACCGGCATCGGCGGCATCGTCCGCGACATCCTCGCGATGGGCGCCCGCCCGATCGCGGTCGTCGACCCGCTGCGCTTCGGCGCGGCCGACCACCCCGACACCAAGCGCGTCCTGCCGGGCGTCGTCGCGGGCATCGGCGGCTACGGCAACTGCCTGGGCCTGCCCAACATCGGCGGCGAGGTCGTCTTCGACGCCTGCTACCAGGGCAACCCGCTGGTCAACGCCGGCTGCATCGGCGTGATGAAGCACGAGGACATCCACCTCGCGAAGGCTTCCGGCACCGGCAACAAGGTCATCCTCTACGGTGCCCGCACCGGCGGCGACGGCATCGGCGGCGTCTCCGTGCTGGCCTCGGAGACCTTCGAGTCCACCGGCCCGGCCAAGCGCCCCGCCGTCCAGGTCGGCGACCCGTTCCAGGAGAAGCTCCTCATCGAGTGCACCCTGGAGATCTTCGGCGAGAAGCTCGTCGACGGTATCCAGGACCTCGGCGGCGCCGGACTCTCCTGCGCCACCAGCGAGCTGGCCTCGGCCGGTTCCGGCGGTATGCGCGTCGAGCTGGACACCGTGCCGCTGCGCGACTCCTCCCTCTCGCCCGAGGAAATCCTCATGAGCGAGTCGCAGGAGCGCATGTGCGCGATCGTCGAGCCGCAGCACGTGGACCGCTTCCTGGAGATCTGCGAGAAGTGGGACGTCATCGCCACCGTCATCGGCGAGGTGACCGAGGGCTCCCAGCTGGAGATCTTCTGGCACGGCGAGCAGATCGTGGACGTGCCGCCGCGCACGGTCGCGCACGAAGGACCGGTCTACCACCGCCCGTTCGCCCGCCCGTCCTGGCAGGACGCGCTCCAGGCGGACGACGCGGGCCGGCTCGCCCGCCCGGCGAACGCCGCCGAGCTGCGCGAGCAGGTCCTCAAGCTGGTCGCATCCCCGAACCAGGCCTCCAAGTCCTGGGTCACCGACCAGTACGACCGTTTCGTGCAGGGCAACACCGTGCTGGCGATGCCCGAGGACGCGGGCATGGTCCGCGTCGACGCCGAGTCGAACCTGGGCGTGGCCATGGCGACCGACGGCAACGGCCGGTACGCCAAGCTCGACCCGTACGCCGGTGCGCAGCTCGCGCTGGCGGAGTCGTACCGCAACGTCGCCGCCTCCGGCGCCAAGCCGCTCGCCATCTCCAACTGCCTGAACTTCGGCTCGCCCGAGGACCCGGACGTCATGTGGCAGTTCTCCGAGGCCACGCGTGGTCTCGCGGACGGCTGCCTGGAGCTGGGCACCCCGGTCACCGGCGGCAACGTCTCGCTGTACAACCAGACCGGTGAGACGGCGATCCACCCGACGCCGGTCGTGGCCGTGCTCGGCGTGATCGACGACGTGAACCGGCGTACGCCGATCGCCTTCGCGGAAGAGGGCCAGCTCCTCTACCTGCTGGGCGACACGACCGAGGAGTTCGGCGGCTCGGCCTGGTCCGAGGTCGTCCACCACCACCTCGGCGGCCTGCCGCCCAAGGTGGACCTCGGCCGCGAGAAGCTGCTCGCCGAGATCCTCATCTCGGCCTCCCGCGACGGCATGGTCGACGCCGCGCACGACCTGAGCGACGGCGGTCTGATCCAGGCCGTCACCGAGTCCTGCCTGCGCGGCGGGAAGGGCGCCCGGCTGGTCGTGCCGGACGGTCTGGACGCGTTCACGTTCCTCTTCTCCGAGTCGGCGGGACGCGCGGTCGTCTCGATCCCGCGCAGCGAGGAGCTCCGCTTCAACGACATGTGCGGCGCGCGCGGTCTGCCCGTCGCCCGCATCGGTGTCGTGGACGGCGAGGAGATCGAGATCCAGGGCGAGTTCAGCATCCCGCTGAGCGAGCTCCGTACGGCACACGAGGCGACGATCCCCGCGCTGCTCGCCTGAGCAGAGCGCCGACCGGCACCTCTGAAGCCCCCGCCCGGATGACCCGGGCGGGGGCTTCGGCCTTCCCCCTTCACATCCCTTGATAGAGATTACGTAATTACGTAAGGTTGGTGTCATGGAGCTGGAGCAGCGGGTCGCCGAGCTGGAGAGGCGGCTCACGGCGCTGGAGCGGCAGGACCCCGAGTCCCCCCGCCTGGGCGACGGCGACTTCTGGGCGCTGGACGGGCTGAAACAGCAGCTCGCCGAGGTCGGGGAGGCCGCGGCCGACGGGGGCGTGCTCTACACGGGCGCGGTCCGGCTGCCCACCGGTGAGCAGTACGGGTGGCAGTACGGCGCCTACACCGAGGCCCTGTTCGACGGGGACTGGGCGGACGTGGCCGAGTCGTTCGCCGCGCTGGGCCACCCGGTCCGACTGCGCCTGCTCCGCGAGATCCTCGGCGGCCTGAGGACGGCCGCCGAGCTGGCCGCGCTCGACGGTGCCGGCACCACCGGCCAGATCTACCACCACCTGCGCCAGCTGACCGGCGCGGGATGGCTGCACGCGGCCGGGCGAGGCAGGTACGAGGTGCCGCCCGCCCGGGTCGTACCGCTGCTGGTGGTGCTGACGGCGGCGCGGCCGTAGAACCAGCCGTAGAACCAACGGAAAGCAGGGGGAAACGTGTCTGTCCGCAAAGCCGTCCCGATCGCCATGCGACTGTCCTGGCTGGTCCTGTTCGCGCTGATGATCAGCGAGTTCGTCACGGATCTGCCCGGACCGGGCTGGGCGACCGCCTTCCTGCCCGCGATGGTCGTTCTCGCCCTCATGGCGGCGACGACGGTCCTCCAGGTTCGGGCCGCCTCACCCCAGGGTGAACCGCGGCCCCCGGTGGAGGTCGACCCGCCGGTCACCGGACGCTGGACGGCCCTGAACAGCCCGGCGGACAAGGTGCCGAGCCATGGGACGCACGTCTACGGGCAGACGTACGCGATCGACATCGTGGCCGACCCGGAGACGGGGGAGGGTGAGGCCCCGGCCCGGCCGGCGTTCCGTTGGCTCTGGCCGTTCTTCCGCCGCAACCGCTCCTTTCCGGCCTTCGGCGTCCCGCTGCTCGCGGTGGCCGACGGCACGGTCGTCCGGGCGAGCGACGGCCAGCGCGACCACCTGAGCCGCAACTCGCTGCTGGGTCTCGTCTACCTGATGCTCATCGAGGGCAACATCCGCTCGATCGCCGGCGTGCACCGGATCATCGGCAACCACGTGATCCTCGACCTCGGCGACGGTACGTACGCCGCCTACGCGCACGCACGGCGCGGCTCGCTCCGGGTGAAGGCCGGGGACACGGTCCGCGCCGGGCAGCGGCTCGGGCGGGTGGGGAACTCCGGCAACACCAGCGAACCCCACCTCCACTTCCACCTGATGGACGGCCCGGACCTCGACAACGCCCGGGGCGTCCCGTTCACCTGGCGGGGCGTCGGCGTTCCCGCGAACGGCGAGACGTTCACCGTCGGCACCGATGTCAGTGCCGCCGGTTAGTCTCGGCCCCATGCCCCCGGCCAAGAAGCGCCCGCGCGCCTACGACCACCTCAGGACCCGGACGGCGGTCCTCGCCCAGTTCGCCCATGTGCGCGACGCCGTCGCTGTGTTGACGCCCGACCAGCTCGCCCGGCCGACCCGGCTCGGCGACTGGACGGTGCGCGAGCTCGCCGCGCATGTCGCGATGGGGCTCGACAGCGTCTCCCGGTCCCTGGCTCAGCCCGAGCCGCCCGGCCCCAAGCCCGAAGTCCCCCTGCTGGAGTGGCCGTCGGCCACCGCCGCGCACGCCGCCCGGATCTCCGAGGACGTCGAGGAGCTTGCGGCCGGCCGCCCCGACCTCACCACGCTGTACGAGGAGGCGGAGGCGGGGTTCACCGAAGCGGTTCCGGCGTCGGGTACGGGGGAGCGCCTGCTGCTCACCCGGGTCGGCGCCATGCGGCTGACCGACTTCCTGGTCACCCGGACCGTCGAGCTGATCGTCCACACGGACGACCTGAACGAGGCGCTCGGCTCGGAGATCCCGTACGACCGGCAGGCCCTGGCCGCCTGCACCCGGCTGCTGGCGGACGCCGTCGCCGACCGGGCCCCCGGCGGCTCGGTCGAGGTGCGGATCCCGCCGTTCGCGGTGGTCCAGTGCATCGGCGGGCCCAAGCACACCCGGGGCACCCCGCCGAATGTCGTGGAGACCGGCCCGCTGACCTGGATCCGGCTCGCCACCGGACGTACGGAGTGGGCGAAGGCGCTGGAGGACGCCGAGGTCAGCGCGAGCGGGGAGCGGGCGGACCTGGCGGAGCTGCTGCCGCTGCTGGGCTGAGCCGGCCGGCCCCGAAGCGGAGCGGACGGAACCGGATCGAGGTCTTGGACGGAACCGGATCGGGGCCTCGACCCGTCACATCGCCATGCGCACCCAACGTATGACCCTCAGCGTCAGTGTCCTGGCCCTCCTCGCCCTCGCCGCCTGCGGTACGGAGTCGGGTTCCGGCTCCGGCAAGGGATCCGGCGACGGCGGCGACACCGTGCGGAGCGACGTCCCCGTCACCGGGGTGGCGTGGAGCGTCGACTCCGTGACCGTCGGCGGGAAGAAGACCGAGGCCCCGGAGGGGGCCCGGCTGGAGATCGACCCGAAGGGCCGGGCCAAGGCCCACTTCGGCTGCAACCACATCAGCGTGGACGCCCGGGTGAAGGGCGACCGGATCACCCTGGGCAAGCCCGTCACCACGCAGATGGCGTGCGAGGAGAGCATCGAGAAGTTCGAGAAGGCCGCCATCGACGCGATGGGCGGCGAGCACACCGCGAAGCTCTCCGGCGACCGGCTGACCCTCACCACCGAAAGCGGCGACACGATGGCACTCAGCGAGGAGAAGCCCGCCGAGCTGGTCGGCACCCGGTGGACGGTGACCACGCTGCTCAGCGGCGAGACGGCCACGACCGTCCCGGCGGATCTGCCCAAGGAGAAGGCGCCCCATCTGACCCTCGCCGAGGACGGCACCGTGCAGGGCAACTCCGGCTGCAACTCCTTCCGCGGCAAGGCCACGGTCAAGGACGGCACGATCACGTTCGGCCCGGTGGTCGGCACCCGGAAGATGTGCCCGGAGCCGGAGATGGAGGTGGAGCGCGCCGTGCTCGCCGCCCTCAAGGGCTCGACGACGTACACGGTCAAGGGCAGCACGCTCACCGTCACCGCGGACGGCGGCAAGGGGATCGGCGCCACAGCCACACCTCCCGGGGCCGAAACCAGCTCCCAGCACGGCTGAATCCGGCTCTCCGGTGTGAGGCTCACCACGAAACGGGCGTTCGGCCGACGGCCGGGGCGGGGACCGGGAAGGTTCACCGAGCGCCACGGCCGCCCGTCCGCCGCCTACCCGCCCTACCAGTCGGTAACCGGCCGCTCGGCCCGGAAGCGGGCCCCGCGGTCGCCAGGCGAGGCCCGATCCGCCCGCGAGGTCGTCACACAACGTCACCGGCCGAAGTCCCGCGAATCGCCCTCCCCGGGCGACGGGCAGGCCCGTTCCCGGTGCTCCATCGGGCGTTTGCCCACCGGTCCCCAATTCGGACCAGTGGTCGATCTCGCCTACACTCGGTGCCGTGCCCCGTGGTGATGGACGACTCAACCACGACCTGCTCCCCGGAGAGAAAGGCCCCCAGGACGCTTGTGGCGTCTTCGGTGTCTGGGCTCCGGGTGAAGAGGTCGCCAAGCTCACCTATTTCGGACTGTATGCCCTGCAGCACCGCGGACAGGAATCCGCGGGCATCGCAGTGAGCAACGGGTCCCAGATCCTGGTCTTCAAGGACATGGGACTGGTCTCGCAGGTCTTCGACGAAACGTCTCTGGGTTCCCTCCAGGGCCATATCGCGGTCGGTCATGCCCGCTACTCCACCACCGGTGCCTCGGTGTGGGAGAACGCGCAGCCGACGTTCCGTGCCACCGCGCACGGCTCGATCGCCCTCGGCCACAACGGGAACCTGGTCAACACCGCCCAGCTCGCGGAGATGGTCGCCGACCTCCCGCGCAAGGACGGCCGCGCCACCCAGGTCGCCGCGACCAACGACACCGACCTGGTGACCGCGCTGCTCGCCGGGCAGCGCGACGAGGACGACAAGCCGCTCACCATCGAGGAAGCCGCCGCCAAGGTGCTCCCCGACGTCAAGGGCGCGTTCTCCCTCGTCTTCATGGACGAGCACACCCTCTACGCCGCCCGTGACCCGCAGGGCATTCGCCCGCTGGTGCTGGGCCGGCTGGAACGCGGCTGGGTGGTCGCATCCGAGTCCGCCGCACTCGACATCTGCGGTGCCAGCTACGTACGCGAGATCGAGCCGGGCGAGCTCGTCGCCATCGACGAGAACGGTCTGCGCTCCTCCCGCTTCGCAGAAGCGAAGCCCAAGGGCTGTGTCTTCGAGTACGTCTACCTGGCCCGTCCCGACACCGATATCGCCGGGCGCAACGTCTACCTCTCCCGGGTGGAGATGGGCCGCCGGCTGGCCGCCGAGGCCCCCGCCGACGCGGATCTCGTCATAGCGACCCCGGAATCCGGCACCCCCGCGGCCGTCGGCTACGCCGAAGCCAGCGGAATCCCGTTCGGCGTCGGACTGGTGAAGAACGCCTACGTCGGCCGGACCTTCATCCAGCCCTCGCAGACCATCCGCCAGCTCGGTATCCGGCTCAAGCTCAACCCGCTCAAGGAAGTCATCAAGGGCAAGCGCCTGGTGGTCGTCGACGACTCGATCGTCCGCGGCAACACCCAGCGCGCCCTGGTCCGGATGCTCCGCGAGGCCGGCGCCGCCGAGATCCACATCCGGATCTCCTCGCCGCCGGTGAAGTGGCCCTGCTTCTTCGGGATCGACTTCGCGACCCGCGCCGAGCTGATCGCCAACGGCATGACCGTCGACGAGATCTGCACCTCCATGGGCGCCGACTCCCTCTCGTACATCTCGATCGACTCGATGATCGAGGCGACGACGATCGACAAGCCGAACCTCTGCCGCGCCTGCTTCGACGGTGTGTACCCGATGGAGCTCCCCGACCCGGAGCTGCTCGGCAAGCAGCTGCTGGAGACCGAGCTGGCGGCGGGCCCGGCGGCGACCGCCGCGGCCGACGCGCTGCGCCGTCCGTGACCCGGACGCGCCGCCGCATCCCCCACCAGCCCCGTATCTCCACACGAAAGATCCCAGGCCATGTCTGAGACAACAGGTGCTTCCTACGCGGCGGCCGGCGTCGACATCGAAGCCGGTGACCGCGCCGTCGAGCTGATGAAGGAGTGGGTGAAGAAGACCCAGCGCCCCGAGGTCGCGGGCCTCGGCGGCCTCGGCGGCTTCGCCGGCCTCTTCGACGCCTCCGCGCTCAAGCGCTACGAGCGTCCGCTCCTCGCCTCCGCCACCGACGGCGTCGGCACCAAGGTGGACCTGGCGCGTCAGATGGGCGTGTACGACACCATCGGCCACGACCTCGTCGGCATGGTCGTGGACGACCTCGTCGTCTGTGGCGCCGAGCCGCTGTTCATGACCGACTACATCTGCGTCGGCAAGGTGCACCCCGAGCGTGTCGCGGCCATCGTGAAGGGCATCGCCGAAGGCTGTGTCCTGGCCGGCTGCTCCCTGGTCGGCGGCGAGACGGCCGAGCACCCCGGTCTCCTCGGCCCGGACGACTTCGACGTCGCCGGAGCCGGTACGGGCGTGGTCGAGGCCGACCGCCTGCTCGGCCCGGACCGTATCCGCAAGGGTGACGCCGTGATCGCCATGGCGTCCTCCGGTCTTCACTCCAACGGGTACTCGCTCGTCCGCCACGTGGTCTTCGACCGGGCCGGCTGGTCCCTGGACCGCGAGGTCGAGGAGTTCGGCCGCACGCTGGGCGAAGAGCTCCTGGAGCCCACCCGGATCTACTCCCTGGACTGCCTGGCCCTCACCCGGACGACCGAGGTGCACGGCTTCAGCCACGTCACCGGCGGCGGCCTGGCGAACAACCTGGCCCGGGTCATCCCGGACGGGCTGCACGCCACCGTGGACCGCTCCACGTGGACGCCCGGCGCGGTCTTCGACGTGGTCGGCAAGGCCGGTCAGGTCGAGCGGCTGGAGCTGGAGAAGACGCTGAACATGGGCGTCGGCATGATCGCGGTCGTCCCGGCCGACTCGGTGGACGCGGCGCTGACGACCCTGGCCGACCGCGGGGTCGACTCCTGGGTCGCCGGTGAGATCACCGACCGCGGTGACCACACCACGGGCGCCGAGCTGACCGGCGACTACGCACGTTAGCCCTGGCCGTACGCCGTTGTGCGCCGGGCGGCGGCCCGCCCGGCGCACAACGAACGGCACCACGGACAGCCGGATCGGGACACACAGAACCCGGCCCGGGGCAGGCCCGGACCGGGTTCATGTGTCAGCGCGAGGTCAAGCGCCGCGGCGCTGTGACGACGGACCGGACTGATCGTCCTGATCCTCGTCATCGTCCTGGTTGTAGCGATCCGCGTACTGTGCGTACGGGTCATCTTCCTCGTCGTCGTCCTCGAACGGCTCTGCGTTCGGTGGCTGACTCGAAGGCGATGCGCCCAGCTCATTGGCCAGACGCGACAGGTCAGTCCCGCCGCTGCTGTACTTCAGCTGGCGGGCGACCTTGGTCTGCTTGGCCTTTGCCCGGCCGCGCCCCATGGCTCGACCCCCTCGGTGACGGGGCTCGACGGCCCCAGAGTCTTGACACGCGTTCATGTTTCGGGACGGACTCTCGACAGAGAGACCGCGCCCGTAGAGCTTTAACGGTACCTGCTTCCGTGGCCATACGGTACGCCGCCCGCATTCCGGTCCCCGGCACAGGGCCAGTGAGGAGCCCCGTCCTCGCTGGTCAACTGCGATTTTAACCTCTTGTGGAGGTACGACCCGCCGACCGGCGTGAGTCTTGTCTCGCCGGCCGACGGGTCGCATGGCGTTCGCGTGGCGCGTGTGCGGCGTTCCCGCACCGCCGCGCGGTCAGCGGGAGCGCGCCTCCGCCATCCGCTGCTCGGCGAGCCGGTCGGCCGCCGCGGCCGGCGGAATCCCATCCGCCTTCGCACGTGCGAATATTTCCAGCGTGGTGTCGAAGATCTTCGTCGCCTTCGCCTTGCACCGGTCGAAGTCGAACCCGTGCAGCTCGTCGGCCACCTGGATCACGCCACCGGCGTTGACCACGTAGTCGGGTGCGTAGAGAACCGACCGGTCGGCCAGGTCCTTCTCCACGCCCGGGTGCGCGAGCTGGTTGTTGGCCGCGCCGCACACCACCTTCGCGGTGAGCACGGCGACGGTGTCGTCGTTCAGCGCGCCGCCGAGCGCGCAGGGCGCGTAGACGTCCAGGCCCTCGGTACGGATCAGCGCGTCGGTGTCCGCCACCACGGTGACCTCGGGGTGCAGATCGGTGATCCGGCGCAGCGACTCCTCGCGCACGTCGGTGATCACGACCTCGGCCCCGTCGGAGAGCAGATGCTCGACGAGGTGGTGGCCCACCTTGCCGACCCCGGCGACGCCGACCTTGCGGCCGCGCAGCGTCGGGTCGCCCCACAGGTGCTGGGCCGAGGCCCGCATGCCCTGGAAGACGCCGAACGCGGTGAGGACGGAGGAGTCTCCGGCGCCGCCGTTCTCGGGGGAGCGGCCGGTGGTCCAGCGGCACTCCCGGGCGACGACGTCCATGTCGGCGACATAGGTGCCGACGTCGCAGGCGGTGACGTAGCGGCCGCCGAGCGAGGCGACGAACCGGCCGTAGGCGAGGAGGAGTTCCTCGCTCTTGATCGTGTCCGGGTCGCCGATGATGACGGCCTTGCCGCCACCGTGGTCGAGGCCGGCGAGGGCGTTCTTGTACGACATCCCGCGCGACAGGTTCAGCGCGTCGGCGACGGCGTCCGCCTCGGAGGCGTACGGGTAGAAGCGGGTACCGCCGAGGGCCGGGCCCAGGGCGGTGGAGTGGAGGGCGATGACGGCCTTGAGGCCGCTGGCACGGTCCTGGCAGATCACGACTTGCTCGTGGCCCCCCTGATCCGAGTGGAACAGGGTCTGCAGTACGTCAACGTGCCCGCTAGTCACATCGGTCACTGTGGTGACTCCCAAAGAACGAAGCGGAGGAGGCCCTCCTAGGGGTGGGGAGGGCCCCGGACCGACCGGCACGACCGGTCCGACGGTCAAGAGCGTAAGTCCTCCGGCGGCGCGGATCTGCCCCCGCGCGAAGGATCACCCCCCGGGGGTGCACCGCCGTGACACGATGCGCTGCATGTCGGTGGTGTCTTCGGTGCTCGTCCCTTACACGTCCTACCTCCGGGTCTACGAGCCGCTCGCCGCATTCGCCGAGCCCGAGCGGAGTCACTGGGCGCGCTACGCGCAGCGCGAGGACCTCCCCACGGCCCAGGACGAACTGCGCCGCTCGCTGGCCGACTTGGCGTCGACGCCGCCGGTCGGGGTGCCCGTGCACGAGAGCGGCGACGCGTTCGTGGCGGAGCTGCACGGGACGGTGCGCGTCTGCCCGTGGCGGACCAGGCTGCGGGGCTGGCTGGCCCTGGAGGAACTGGGGGGCATGTTTCCGGCCAACGTGCTCGACGTCCTGCTGCCCGCGGTGGTGCGCGGCCAGGCGGCGGCGGACCACGAGCGGTGGCAGCGGCGCCACCCGGACGCGAGGCCCTGGATCCGCACCACGGTGTGGCAGGTCCCGGTGCGCTGGTTCGTCCTCTTCCACGACGAGGAGCGGGAGTACACGGCGGCGGACGAGGAGGGGGCCGTGCCGGTCCTGCGCTACCGCACCCCGATGGTCGAGGCCCGGCGACGGCTGGCGCGGGCGCTGCGGACCCTGCGCGAGAACGCTCCCGAAGGCCCGCTGACCGAGGGCCTGGTGGACGTGGGGCGCTGGCTGGAGGAATTCCATCCGCACTCCCTGGTCGAGCTGGACTACGGGGGCCTCGTCCACGCCCTGCCGGCGGAGCGCCTCGCGGCGGACCGGTCGGCGGCGGATGTGGCGGAAGGGCTCACCGCACTGCGGGACGGCGACAACGAGGGCGCGGGGGAGGCGTACGCGCGCCTCGCGGAGCGCTGGCGGGCGGTCCGGGACCTCCAGTTCACCAATTGACGTGAAAAGGCCCACAGCGGCATCAAGGTGACGGAACCGGGGCATCCTTCATCCAGGACGGCCGGGAGGCCGGCGGACGGTCCGCACGGAAGGAGGAGGAAAGGAGGAGGAGAGGGCTCGACGGACAGCTGACGGGCCGTGAACCTGCGTCCTGTGTGACGCGTGTGATGTGTGAGGCGGAAGCGTACGCCGCTGGGCCCAGGACCTACGTCCCGAACCGGGCCTTTGCCTCAAGCGTGATGGACAGCACTAACGGGGCCCTTGCGCCTATCCCTACCCCTCATGCCAAAATAGGACAAGGAGTCCGGGGAGGGCTCCTTCTGTCCAA
This sequence comes from Streptomyces sp. NPDC091289, assembly GCF_044757365.1. Lineage (NCBI taxonomy): Bacteria > Bacillati > Actinomycetota > Actinomycetes > Kitasatosporales > Streptomycetaceae > Streptomyces > Streptomyces sp. NPDC091289. The sequence goes on along the minus strand of NZ_JBIVUT010000009.1, from coordinate 38,538 downwards.
GTAAGGGCAGAATGCTCGACATTGCACTCTATGGGGGGTCTGACGACTCCTGATCGCTCTGTGACTGATCGTCACTGGGGCGTGACTGTCCGCTATGGCATGGTCCATCGGCTTCCGTCGCTGATGAACACCTGGGAGGGCAATTCCATCGGTTTGGCCGACGTGGCTGGACGGATGGTGTAGTTGTAGTGCCGAGGACAAGCCGTTCGTCCTATAACCGACTCGGCCCGCGTCCGCCATTTCGGGCAACGCGGGTCAAGGTGCAGAATTTAGAGGAAAGAACCGAGAAGGTTCGGTTCTCCCGAGGAGGCCGCTCATGACCGCTCGCACCCCTGATGCCGAGCCGCTGCTGACCCCGGCTGAGGTTGCCACGATGTTCCGCGTGGACCCGAAGACGGTCACCCGTTGGGCCAAGGCTGGCAAGCTCACGTCCATCCGCACGCTCGGTGGGCATCGCCGGTACCGCGAGGCAGAGGTCCGCGCACTGCTTGCGGGTATTCCGCAGCAGCGCAGCGAGGCCTGACACACCCCTGCCACGCAGCAATACAGCAGCACAGCATCACAACCCGGGCAGCTGCCAGGTCCCCCAACCCCAGCCGCCCATCCATAGCTCCACTCGACGGACGCCTGCCCCAACGGGCGTCATACCTGTGTTCTACGGGTGTCGTCGTATCGATCGCGCTGGACTCCGCCGGGTCCAGCGCGATCTTTTTTATGCCCCGGACAGGCCTTCCCGGGCCGCTCCCGGCCCTTTGGGCGGGCCGGCCCCAGAACCGGGCGGTCGGTCGGCTTCAGTGGGCCGACAGGGGCCGGCGAGCGGCCGACGGGGGCCTTCGTGGGTCTGTGAGCGGGTCTGTGCGGGAGTGTGGGTGAGCGTCCCGGACAGGGCGGGGACGGGGTGGGGACGCGGTGGGACAGCCCCGGACGGAACGGTCCTCGCGAGCCCGTCACCCCCGTGCAATTGCACATATTAAATTCACCAGTTGTAGGGGAGGCGTAAAATCCCCCGGTCTGAAAACTCTTTCGGTGACTACCGTCACACCGCCCGATGCTTGCCAACTTCGAGCCTGCCACTGCCCGGACGCGGAATCATCCGGCCGATGGTCACGTCACGGAGGGTCTTTCGGCCCCGGTCCCGGCCTGCGCTTCGTTCTCGCCCCCGTGCTCGTCGGGCTGTCCGGCGGACTCCTGGCGCCCGGCGGCGGCCTGCGGGGCGCCGGAAGGGCCTGTGGGTGCTCTCCGCTCCCCGTTCTCCCCGTCGCCCCCGGGCTCCATGGCGAGGCGCAGGAGGCGATGGCAGACCGCGCAGTGCCGGGTGAGGTGGCGATAGGCGGAAGCGGCCGCCAGATGGGCGCGCAGCAGTGCGCGGGTCTCGTGTCGTGCTGTGGACGCGGACATACGAGCCACCTCCCGGTGGGCCCGGCCGCCCCCGCCGTGAGGAGCGCCGAGGAATGCCGAGAACCGCTGAGCAACAGGGACAGCCTCTGCTTCTACGGGGTACCCGCGGCAGGTGCCGCCGTCAAGACACGGGGCACGACCAGGGCACGACCGGGGCACGACACAAGAAAGCCCGGATCGAAAACGATCCGGGCTTTCTTCTACTGCGGTCCTGACGGGATTTGAACCCGCGGCCTCCACCTTGACAGGGTGGCGAGCACTCCAAACTGCTCCACAGGACCAGGTTTTCGCCGCTTGCCTTGCGGCTTGCTGCGAAACCAGACTGTACAGGAGGTGGGAGGCCCAGGTCGACTTCACTCCTGGTGGTGACGCCGTCACCGTTTCCCGGGCCCCGCCGAAGCCTCCGCTCCAGGGTGCCGATCAGGGTGCGAGGGCGTCGATCGCCTTCACGATCCGCTTGTCCGAGACGGGGAACGCGGTGCCCAGGGCATGCGCGAAGTAGCTGACCCGCAGCTCCTCGATCATCCAGCGGACGTCCAGCACCTCCTGCCCCACCGGCCTGCCCTGCGGGAGCTGTTCGAGCAGCCAGGCGTACTCGTCCTGCATCTCGTGGACCTTCGCCATCCGCGTGGTGTCCCGCTGGACGGCCGTCGGCATCTGCTGGAGCCGCCGGTCGGCCGCCACGAGGTAGCGCATCAGGTCCGGCAGCCGGCGCAGTCCGGTGGCCGTAACGAAACCGGACGGTACGAGTCTGGCCAGCTGCTCCCGTACGTCGGTGACGTTGGCCACCAGCGTCAGGCTGTTCGTCGACTTCAGCCGGCGCTCGCAGGCCTGCCAGGCGGCCAGGATCTGCTGCACCTGGTCGATCGTGCGGACGGTCAGGTCCACCAGATCGGCGCGGACCTTGTCGTACAGCGTCCGGAACGCCTTCTCGTCCCACGCGGGGCCGCCGTGCGCGGCGATCAGCCGGTCGGCGGCGGCGGTGGCGCAGTCCTCGAAGAGGGCCTGGACCGAACCGTGCGGATTACGGGACAGGGCCAGCTTCTGCTGATTGCTCAGCCGGTCCGATGCGAACTTCGCCGGGTTCACCGGGATGTTCAGCATGATCAGCCGCCGGGTGCCGCGCCACATGGCCTGCTGCTGCTCAGCCTCGGTGTCGAAGAGGCGTACGGCGACGGTCTCGCCCTGGTCGACCAGCGCCGGATAGGCCTTGACCGGCTGTCCGGCCCGCCGGGTCTCGAAGACCTTGTTCAGCGTCCCGATCGTCCAGTCCGTCAGCCCCGACCGCTCGATGGACTCGCCGGACGGCCCGGCGGTCGCCGCGGCCGCCTTGGAGAGCGCCTGCCGGGCCTTCGGCCGCAGCTGGAGCTTCAGCGCCTCCAGGTCCTTGTCCTCGGCGATCTTCCGCCGCCGCTCGTCGACGATCCGGAACGTGATCTTCAGGTGGTCCGGAACGCGGGAGAGGTCGAAGTCGTCGGCGGTGACCGGCACCCCGACCATCCGCTGGAGCTCCCGGGCCAGGGTGAACGGCAGCGGCTCCTGGAGCGGCACCGCCCGGTCCAGGAACTTGTCCGCGTAGTTCGGCGCGGGGACGTAGTGCCGGCGGATCGGCTTCGGCAGCGAGCGGATCAGCTCGGTGACGACCTCCTCGCGCAGCCCCGGGATCTGCCAGTCGAAGCCCTCGGAGGTGACCTGGTTGAGCACCTGGAGCGGTACGTGGACGGTCACGCCGTCCGCGTCCGCGCCGGGCTCGAACTGGTACGTCACCTTGAACTTGAGCTTCCCCTGCCGCCAGGAGTCGGGGTAGTCGTCCTTGGTGACGGCCCCGGCCTTCTCGTTGATGAGCATGGAGCGCTCGAAGTCGAGCGCGTCCGGCTCCTCGCGCTTCTTGTGCTTCCACCAGGAGTCGAAGTGCGCCCCGGACACGATGTGTTCGGGAATCCGCTGGTCGTAGAAGTCGAAGAGCGTCTCGTCGTCCACGAGGATGTCGCGGCGGCGGGCGCGGTGCTCCAACTCCTCGACCTCGCCGAGGAGTTTGCGGTTGTCGTGGAAGAACTGGTGGTGGGTGCGCCAGTCGCCCTCGACCAGGGCGTTGCGGATGAACAGATCCCGCGAGGCCTCCTGGTCGATACGTCCGAAATTGACCTTGCGCTGAGCGACGATCGGCACCCCGTAGAGGGTGACCCGCTCGTACGCCATCACCGCCGCCTGGTCCTTCTCCCAGTGCGGCTCGCTGTAGGTGCGCTTCAGCAGATGCTCGGCCAGCGGCTCGATCCACTCGGGCTCGACCTTGGCGTTGACCCGCGCCCACAGCCGGGAGGTCTCCACCAGCTCCGCCGACATCACGAACCGCGGCTGCTTCTTGAACAGCGACGAGCCGGGGAAGATCGCGAACTTGGCGTTGCGCGCGCCCACGTACTCGTTCTTCTCGGTGTCCTTCAGCCCGATGTGCGACAGCAGCCCGGCCAGCAGCGAGGTGTGCACCGCCTGCTCGGGGATGGACGCCTCGGCCTTGGGCTCCTCGACGGTGATGTCCATCTGCTTGGCCACCGTGCGCAGCTGCGCGTAGATGTCCTGCCATTCGCGAATGCGCAGGAAGTTCAGATACTCCTGCTTGCACATCCGGCGGAACGAGGACGAGCCACGCTCCTTCTGCTGCTCGCGGACGTAGGCCCAGAGGTTCAGATACGCCAGGAAGTCGGACGTCTCGTCCTTGAACCGGGCGTGGTTCTGGTCGGCCTGGGTCTGCTTCTCCGCGGGCCGCTCGCGCGGGTCCTGGATGGAGAGCGCGGCGGCGATGACCATGACCTCACGGGCGCAGCCGTTCTTGTCGGCCTCGATGACCATGCGGGCCAGCCGCGGGTCGACGGGCAGCTGGGAGAGCTTGCGGCCGAGCGGGGTGAGGCGCTTCTTCGGATCCTTCTCACCCGGATCCAGCGCCCCCAGTTCCTGGAGGAGCTGCACGCCGTCGCGGATGTTGCGGTGGTCCGGCGGGTCGATGAAGGGGAACTTCTCGATGTCGCCGAGCCCGGCGGCGGTCATCTGGAGGATGACGGAGGCCAGGTTGGTCCGCAGGATCTCCGGGTCGGTGAACTCCGGCCGGGTGACGAAGTCGTCCTCGGAGTAGAGCCGGATGCAGATGCCGTCCGACGTACGGCCGCAGCGGCCCTTGCGCTGGTTGGCGCTGGCCTGGGAGACGCGCTCGATCGGCAGCCGCTGGACCTTGGTGCGGTGGCTGTAGCGGGAGATTCGGGCGTTGCCCGGGTCGATCACGTACTTGATGCCGGGGACCGTCAGCGAGGTCTCGGCCACGTTCGTCGCGAGGACGATGCGGCGTCCCGTGTGGCGCTGGAACACGCGGTGCTGCTCGGCGTGCGAGAGGCGCGCGTAGAGGGGGAGCACCTCGGTATGTCTGAGGTTCCGCTTGTTCAGCGCGTCCGCCGTGTCCCGGATCTCGCGCTCACCGGAGAGGAAGACCAGGACATCGCCCGGGGCCTCGTGGCCCAGCTCGTCGACGGCGTCGCAGATCGCGGTGATCTGGTCCCGGTCGGAGTCCTCGCTGTCGTCTTCGAGCAGAGGCCGGTAGCGGACCTCCACCGGATACGTACGCCCGCTGACCTCCACGATCGGCGCCTCGCCGAAGTGGCGCGCGAACCGCTCCGGGTCGATCGTCGCCGAGGTGATGACGACCTTCAGATCCGGGCGCTTGGGCAGCAGCCGGGCCAGATAGCCGAGCAGGAAGTCGATGTTGAGGGACCGCTCGTGTGCCTCGTCGATGATGATCGTGTCGTATGCCAACAGCTCGCGGTCCGTCTGGATCTCGGCGAGCAGGATGCCGTCCGTCATCAGCTTCAGATACGTCGACTCCGGGTTCACCTGGTCGGTGAAGCGGACCTTCCAGCCGACCGTCTCGCCCAGCGGCGTCTTCAGCTCGTCCGCGACGCGCTCCGCGACCGTACGGGCGGCGATCCGGCGGGGCTGGGTGTGCCCGATCATGCCCCGGACGCCGCGCCCCAGCTCCATACAGATCTTCGGGATCTGCGTGGTCTTCCCGGACCCGGTCTCACCGGCGACGATCACGACCTGGTGGTCGCGTATCGCCTCCAGGATCTCGTCCTTCTTCTGGCTGACCGGCAGCTCTTCCGGGTACGACAGGGCCGGCAGCCGGGCGGCGCGCGCCGCGAGCCGTTCGGCCGCCTTGCCCGCCTGGGCCGCGATCTCGTCCAGCACGGACTGGCGGGCCTCGGGCTTGCGGATGCGGCGCGCTCCTTCGAGGCGCCGGCCGAGCCGGTTCGCGTCACGGAGCGAGAGCTGTCCGAGCTGGGACTGGAGATCGGCAAAGGAAGTAGACATACGGATCCCAGGATCTCACCCGGGCCCGGGGAGTGGCGACCTCATTTCGCGCGGGCTGCGTCACGCGGCACGTACCATTTCGGGCAGTCGAACGCTCGTCACCGCCCGCTCACGCGAGAAAGGCCCGGTCCCCGTGTCCCGTACGCAGTGGTGGAGCCTGACGGCGCTGCTCGCGGTGGTCGTGGGGCTGCTGTGCGGACCGGCGGCGACAGCGGTGTCCTCGGAAGCCGCACGCGGGACATCCGTGTCTTCCGCTTCCGCTACCGATTCCGCCCCGGCCGCTGTCGCGCAGGCCCGTTCCCAGGCCCAGATCCAGGCGCAATCCCCGGCGCAGGCCCCGATCGTCGAAGCCGCCGACGCGGGCACCCGTGTCCCCGGCTGCGGGAAGCTCCGCGACCACGACGGCGAGCCCGGCGTCCCCTCCCGCGCCCGGACCGCGTACGACCAGGCGCCGGGCCTCGCCCCGTGGGGGCTGCCCGCCGCGACGGGCGCGCTGCCGGCCGAGCCGCCGCCGGGGATACGGGTCGGGGCGCCGGTCCCCGTCACACCGACCCCGGTCGAGCTCTCCGTGCTGAGGGTGTAGGCGGGCCCGCCCCGACCCGCACCCTTCCCTTTCTTTCTCTCCCGCACCATCAGCACGGAGTGCCGCATGCCCACGCCCAAGAAGCCCGCACCCAAGAAGTCCACGTCCGGCTCGAAGAAGCCCCTCGTCTGGGGTGCCGCGGTCGTCGTCGCCGCCGGTCTCCTCGGTGTCGCCTCCTACCGGGCCACCGCCCCCGACGACACCGCCCCGAACACCTCGTCCGCCGCGGCCGCCGAGGTCTCCGCCGACCCGAACGAGGGTGTCTACGCGGAGCTGGCGAAGCTCGCCCGCCGGGACGCGGACGACAAGCTGGCCACCGGCCGCGCGGACGCCCCGGTCGTCCTGATCGAATACGCCGACTTCAAGTGCGGCTACTGCGGCAAGTTCGCCCGGGACACCGAGCCGAAGCTGATCGAGAAGTACGTGAAGGACGGCACCCTGCGCATCGAGTGGCGCAACTTCCCGATCTTCGGCGAGGAGTCGGAGAACGCCGCGCGCGCCGCCTGGGCCGCCGGGCAGCAGGACCGCTTCTGGGAGTTCCACAGCGCCGCCTACGCCGAAGGGGCGAAGGAGAAGGGCTTCGGCAAGGACCGGGTCAAGGCGCTCGCCGAGGAGGCCGGGGTGAAGGACCTGGACCGCTTCATGAAGGACCTCGACGGCAAGCCCGCCCGGGACGCCGTCGCGAAGGACCAGGAGCAGGCGTACGGGATCGGCGCGACGTCCACCCCGTCGTTCCTGATCAACGGCCGCCCGATCGCGGGAGCGCAGCCGGACGAGACGTTCACGCAGGCCATCGAGGCCGCCGCCGAGCAGGCGAAGGCGAAGGCCACCGGCAACGCGGGCAACGACGCCGGGGACGCCGGGGACGCCGGGGACGCCGGGGACGCTGCCAAGTGACGGCGGACATCGGCTACTTCGCGGCCTTCCTCGGCGGGCTGCTCGCCCTGGTCAGCCCGTGCAGCGCGCTGCTGCTGCCGGCCTTCTTCGCGTACTCCATCGACTCCACCTCCCGGCTGCTGGCCCGTACCTCCATCTTCTACGCCGGGCTCGCCACGACCCTCGTGCCGCTCGGCGCGGCGGGTTCGTACGCCGGGCGGCTGTTCTACGGCCACCGCGACGCCCTCGTCACGGGCGCGGGCTGGCTGATCATCGGGCTCGGCGTCGCGCAGATCGTCGGCCTCGGCTTCGCGTCGCGGCGGATCGCGGCGCTCAGCGGACGGATCCGCCCGACCACCGCGTTCTCCGTCTACGCGCTCGGCGCGGTCTACGGCCTGGCCGGATTCTGCGCGGGCCCGATCCTCGGCAGCGTCCTGACCGTCGCGGCGGTCAGCGGCAGCCCGGTCTACGGCGGGCTGCTGCTGGCGGTCTACGCGCTCGGGATGGCCGTACCGCTCTTCGTGCTCGCCCTGCTCTGGGAGCGTTTCGACCTCGGCCGCCGGACCTGGCTGCGCGGCCGTGCCGTCCGTATCGGCCGGTTCGAGCTGCACACCACGTCGCTGCTGTCGGGGCTGTTCTTCATCGGTCTCGGCGCGCTGTTCCTCGTGTACGACGGGACGACCGCGCTCCCCGGGCTGCTGGGGGTCGACGACTCGTTCGCGGTCGAGCAGTGGGCGCGGAACCTGGGTGAACAGGTGCCGGACGGGGTGCTGCTGGGGTCGGTGGTGCTCGTGGTGCTGCTGGTCCTGGGCGTACGGGCGTGGCGCCGGCGCGCCGCCGACGTACCGGCGGAGCAGACCGAGAAGACCGACGAGACCGAGAAGGTGTGACACGGCGAAGGCCCCGTCCATCGGACGGGGCCTTCGAGTGGTGGCTGGGGCCGGGATCGAACCGGCGACCTATCGCTTTTCAGGCGATCGCTCGTACCAACTGAGCTACCCAGCCACGCAGCCGCTGGGGCTGCAGCGGTCCTGACGGGATTTGAACCCGCGGCCTCCACCTTGACAGGGTGGCGAGCACTCCAAACTGCTCCACAGGACCAAGCAATGTGCGAAACAAGTCTCGCACACGGTGAAACGTGCCCCCAACGGGATTCGAACCCGTGCTACCGCCTTGAAAGGGCGGCGTCCTGGGCCACTAGACGATGAGGGCTATTGGCCCGCCTGTTCGCTTTGCAGCGCGTCGGGGACGAGAGAAGCATATGGGATGGGTGGAGCTATCGCCAAAACGGTTTACGGCGAGGGCGTCGGGCGCGCCGCGGAGCGGGTCGGGGAGGGCGAGGAGGCTGGTGGGGAGGCCGGTGAGGAGCTCGGCGACGGGGAGGGTGACGGGGTCGGTGAGGTGGGGGAGTCCTTCTTCAGGTTCTCCTCCGGAAGGTGGCGGCCGACCTCGGCGGTCGTCAGTCCGAGACCGCCGAGCGTGATCTCGTCCCAGGCCTGCAGCCGGCGGGTGGAGCGGTCCATGTAGAGCACCGAGGCGTGCACCTTCTCCGGCTTCTCGTTCTGCACGGCGCGCAGCCCGCCGCCGCCCGTGGAGCCCTCGACCTTCAGCCGCGTGCCGAGCTTCAGCTGTTCGTTGATCCGGCGGTGGAGGTGGCCGGACAGCACCAGCGGGACCGTGCCGTCGGTCTCCCGGGCGGTGTTCGGGTCGTGGGCGACGGCGATGTCGACCGGGGTGCCGGCGTGCTCCTGGTCGCGCAGCGCGGAGGCCAGGCGCGCGCCCTCCAGCTGGGCGGCCGCCTTGCCGCCGACCGGGGCGGTCCGGTCCGGGGTGAAGGAGACGTCGCCGGTGCCCGCGATCCGCAGCCCGCCGACGTTCACCGCCTTGCCGTCGTCGAGGACGCGGACGTTCTTGAACTTCTTCAGATAGGCCTGGGTGACGGGGGAGTCGTGGTTGCCGCGCACCCACACATAGGGCGCGCCGAGGTCGCGGATCGGGTCGAGGAAGCCGTTCTCCGCGGCGGATCCGTGGTCCATCGTGTCGCCGGAGTCGACGATCACGTCGATCTCGTACTGCTCGACGAGCGAGGCGATGATGTGCCAGGCGGCCGGGTTGAGGTGGATGTCGGAGACGTGCAGGACCCGGATGGTGCCGGGGTCGGGCTGGTAGACGGGGAGGGTGGAGGTCGCGTCGTACAGCTTGGTGACGTTGGTGACCAGGCGGGCCAGTTCCTGCTGGTAGATGTCGAACTCGGTGACGATGGAGCGGGCGTCGCCGACCAGGGACGGGGCGCTGGAGAGCAGCCCGGAGAACTTCGGCTCCAGGACGGACTTCGGGTTCCAGGTGGCGTACGCGCTGACGCCGGACGCGGCCAGCAGGGTGAGGGCGAGCCCGCCGGCGGCCAGGGCGCGGCGGGGGCGGCGGTAGACGGCGAGGCCGAGCGCGGTCGCGCCGGAGACGACGGCGACACAGGACCGTACGGCCAGCTCCCGGGTGCCGGCGGCGACGTCCCGGGTGACCTCGTCCTGGAGGCTGGAGAACCGTTCCGGCCGGTCGACCAGGGCCTGGGAGCGTTCGGGGTCGAGGCGGTCCACGTCCACGTCCAGGCGGAGCGGCGCGGTGTGCGAGTCCAGCTCCAGGGCGCCGAGCGGGGACACGTTGATCTTGCTGCCGCCGGTGAGGGAGGGGCGCAGCGTCATGTTGGTGTCCATGGGGCCGACCGGCGTATGGATGCTGCCCACGGCGAGCAGTCCCAGCCAGGCCCCCAGCACGACGACGGCGAGCATGCCGAGGGCACGGAGGTACGGGCGGCGGGCGGGGCCGGTCAGGTCGCCGGGGGCAGCGGTGCCGGTGCGGGAGCCGGCCGGGGTGCGGGGCCGGGGCTTCGGGCGGACGAGCTGGATGAGGCGGTGCCGGACGCGGTCGGCTGCGGCACGGAACGGGACGCGGACCATTGGGCCCGTATGCCCCGGTACGGCCCGCGCCATGCCGGACGGCGGCCGCGGTCATGAGTGCGGGGCGGCCGCCACCTGCCCGCACCCGGCCCCCGTACGTGACAATGGCCGGGTGCTGGAGATGACGCGCGAACAGTTCGAGGAGCTGGTGAGCCAGGCTCTGGACCGTATTCCGCCGGAGCTGACGCGGCTGATGGACAACGTGGCGGTGTTCGTCGAGGACGAACCGGAGCCCGGCGATCCCGACCTGCTCGGGCTCTACGAGGGCACCCCGCTCACCGACCGCGGCGAGTGGTACGCCGGGGTGCTGCCGGACCGGATCACCATCTACCGGGGGCCGACGCTGCGCATGTGCGAGTCGCAGGAGGACGTCGTCGCGGAGACCGAGATCACCGTGGTCCACGAGATCGCCCACCACTTCGGCATCGACGACGAGCGGCTCCACGCCCTGGGCTACGGGTGAGCGAGCAGACCCCGCGGGAGCTGCCGGAGCCCGGTCCGCCCGCCGCCCCGCAGGGCCGGGTGCTGGCGGCGGTCGCGGCCGGCGGCGCGCTCGGCGCGCTCGCCCGCTACGGGGCCCTGGTGCTGTGGCCCGGCGCGGGCGGCTTCCCGTGGACGGTGTTCGTCGTCAATGTGAGCGGCTGCGCGCTGATCGGCGCGCTGATGGTGCTCACCGTCGAACGCGGCCGGGTGGCCCACCCCCTGGTACGGCCCTTCCTCGGCGTCGGCGTGCTCGGCGGCTTCACGACCTTCTCGACGTACGCGGCCGGCGTCTCGGACCTGCTGGTGCGTCAGGAGGCCGCGGTGGCGACGGCGTACGCGGTGACGACGGTGGCGGCCGCGCTCGGGGCGGTGTGGGCGGCGGCCGTGGCGACACGGACCTGGCTGGACCGGGGTGCCCGGGACGAGGGGCGGGCCGCGTGAATCGGCTGGACCGGGGTGCCCGGGTCGAAGGGCGGGGCGCGTGAACTGGCTGCTGGTGGCGATCGGCGGGGCGGTGGGCGCGCCCCTGCGCTATCTGACGGACCGTGCGGTGCAGGCGCACCAGGGGCCGGGCGTCCCGTACGTCTTCCCGTGGGGCACCTTCGCGGCGAACACGGCGGGCAGCCTGCTGCTCGGGCTGCTGACCGGCGCCGCGGTGTCCTCCCCCGCGCACGCGCTGCTGGCGACGGGCCTGTGCGGGGCGCTGACGACGTACTCGACGTTCTCGTACGAGACCCTCCGCCTGGCCGAGACGGGCCGGGGCTTCCTGGCCGCGGCCAACGTACTGGCATCGCTGCTGGCGGGCCTGGGCGCGGTGTTCCTGGGGGCGGAACTGGCGGGCGGGTTCGGGGGGTAGCGGGGCTTTCGGCGGTTGTCGCGCGGGCGTGTGGCGTTTCGGGCGTGTCTCCGGCGGGGTCGGGGGAGTTGGGCACGGTGCGACGCCGTACCGCTCGCTCCCGCCTCCCCGCTCCGCCCCGGCGCCGCACTCTCCGCTCCCTCGCTCCCGCCCCGGAGGTGCCACTCGTGCGCCAGTTGTCCGCCCCTGTCCGCTGGGCAGCCGTCACCGCGTTGACGATCGCCGCGTCCACCGGCTGTATGAGCGTCGGCGAGGACGGCGCGGGAGGTCCGGGCCCCTCGCGGTCCGCCGGCCCGAAGGGCTCCGCCGCCGATCCGGCCGGGGACACGGTGCCCGGCTCCGGGCAGGCCGGGGGGCGCGTCGGGGACGCCCACCCCCACTCGGACCGGGCCGCCCCCGGGAGCAGCCCGAGCCCGGACGCGTCCGGTGCTACGCCGTCCGTCACCCCCAAGGGCTCGCGTCCCGAACCGGGTGCTCCTGCGCCCACCAGGGGCGGCCCGCCGCCCTCGCCGACGCCCTCGACGCCGGGGCCCGGGGAGCCGCCGCCCACGTCGCCGGAGCCGCCGGCCCCACCGGCGCCCGACCCGGACCCGGAGCCCGAGCCGGAGCCCACGGATCCGCCGGAACCGCCCCCCTCGGCCTCGCCCGCCGCGCAGCTGCGGACCCATGCGATGAGCGGACCGGAGGGCGCCGGGCCGCTGCGGACCCCGGAGGCATCACCGCAGGTGGGGCCGGTGTAGCCGGGGGTTCATCACGGCCGGTTTGCGCAATGTGGGTGAGAGTGCGTATGGTAGTAGATCGTTTGATCCCATTGCCCGGCGCCGACACAGAAGAGCGCCGTGTGGCGCGTACTCTCCCTTGCCGTGGCTGGACCGCATTGAGGCGGTCGAAATTGCGAATCACGGAGTTATGGGCGCGTGCCGAGACTCCGGAAGGTTTCGCATTTCGCATGTCAATTTCCAGTTCTGACCACACCGTCATGCCCGAGAACGTCGACAACGCCGAGCTCATCGAGCTCGTCGAGGCCGCTGTGACCGAGGCCCCCGCCGGCGCCACCGCCCCGGCCGCCGAGAAGACCGCCGTCGCCGAGACGATCGTCGTCGAGAAGCCCGTCGCCGAGAAGTCGGTCGCCGACTTCATCTCCGACGCACAGGCCGAGGCTCCCGCCGAGAAGGCCGAGAAGGCCAAGGACGCCGCCGACGAGACCGTGGCCTCCGCCGAGGCGATCGTGGACGCCGCCGACGAGGCCGACAAGGCCCCCGCCGAGCCGACCATCACCTTCGGCGACCTGGGTCTGCCCGAGGGCATCGTCCGCAAGCTCGCGCAGAACGGTGTGACCGCCCCCTTCCCGATCCAGGCGGCGACCATCCCGGACGCCCTGGCCGGCAAGGACATCCTCGGCCGCGGCCGTACGGGCTCCGGCAAGACGCTCTCCTTCGGTCTGCCGCTGCTGGCCTCGCTCTCCGGTGGCACCACCGAGAAGAAGAAGCCGCGCGGCATCATCCTCACCCCGACCCGTGAGCTCGCGATGCAGGTCGCGGACGCGCTGCAGCCGTACGGCGACGTGCTCGGCCTCAAGATGAAGGTCGTCTGCGGCGGTACGTCGATGGGCAACCAGATCTACGCGCTGGAGCGCGGTGTCGACGTCCTCGTCGCCACCCCGGGCCGGCTGCGCGACATCATCAACCGCGGCGCCTGCTCCCTGGCGAGCGTCCAGGTCGCCGTCCTCGACGAGGCCGACCAGATGTCCGACCTGGGCTTCCTGCCCGAGGTCACCGAGCTGCTCGACCAGATCCCCGGTGGCGGTCAGCGGATGCTCTTCTCCGCCACCATGGAGAACGAGATCGGCACGCTGGTCAAGCGCTACCTCTCCAACCCGGTGACGCACGAGGTCGACAGCGCCCAGGGCAACGTCACGACCATGTCGCACCACGTCCTCGTCGTGAAGCCGAAGGACAAGGCGCCGGTCACGGCCGCCATCGCCGCCCGCAAGGGCCGCACGATCATCTTCGTCCGCACCCAGCTGGGCGCCGACCGCATCGCCGAGCAGCTCATCGAGTCCGGTGTGAAGGCCGACGCGCTGCACGGCGGCATGACCCAGGGCGCCCGTACGCGGGTCCTGGAGGACTTCAAGAAGGGCTACGTCAACGCGCTCGTCGCGACCGACGTCGCCGCCCGCGGTATCCACGTCGACGGCATCGACCTGGTCCTGAACGTGGACCCGGCCGGTGACCACAAGGACTACCTGCACCGCTCGGGCCGTACCGCCCGGGCCGGCAAGTCCGGTGTCGTCGTCTCGCTGGCGCTCCCGCACCAGCGCCGCCAGATCTTCCGCCTGATGGAGGACGCGGGCGTCGACGCCTCGCGCCACATCGTCCAGGGCGCGGGCGTCTTCGAGCCGGAGGTCGCCGAGATCACCGGCGCCCGTTCGCTCACCGAGGTCCAGGCCGACTCCGCGAACAACGCCGCCAAGCAGGCCGAGCGCGAGGCCGCCGACCTGACGAAGCAGCTGGAGCGCGTCCAGCGCCGCGCCGTCGAGCTGCGCGAGGAGGCCGACCGCCTGGTCGCCCGCGCCGCCCGCGAGCGGGGAGACGACCCCGAGGCCGCGGTGGCCGAGGTGGCCGCCGAGGCCGAGGCCGCCCTCGTGGCAGCCGTCTCCGTCCCCGAGCAGCCGGCCGCCCGCGACGAGCAGCGCCGCGACGAGCGGGGCAACTACGAGCGCCGCGACAACCGCGGCGGCGACCGTGGCGGCTACCGCGGCGGCAACGACCGCCGTGACGACCGTTCCTCCGGTGGTTTCCGCTCCGGTGGCAGCAGCGACCGTCGGGACGACCGTGGTGGCCGTTCGTTCGAGCGTCGGGACAACGACCGTCCGGCGTTTAACCGCGACCGTCGTGACGAGCGCCCGTCGGGTGGTTTCCGCTCCGGTGGCAGCAGCGACCGTCGCGATGACCGTGGTGGCCGTTCGTTCGAGCGTCGGGACAACGACCGTCCGGCGTTTAACCGCGACCGCCGTGACGAGCGCCCGTCGGGTGGTTTCCGCTC
>NZ_JBIVUT010000009.1:0-23891 GCF_044757365.1 Streptomyces sp. NPDC091289 | reverse complement strand
CCGGTGGCAGCAGCGACCGTCGCGATGACCGTGGTGGCCGTTCGTTCGAGCGTCGGGACAACGACCGTCCGGCGTTCAACCGCGACCGCCGCGACGAGCGCCCCTCCGGTGGCTTCCGCTCCGGTGGCAGCGACCGCCCGTTCAACCGTGACCGTCGCGACGACCGCCCCGCGGGCGGCTTCCGCTCCGGCGGCGGCACCGACCGCCCGACCGGCCGTCGTGACGACCACCGCGGCGCCAACACCGGCACCAACACCGGTTCCTTCGGCCGCCGCGACGACAAGCCGCGCTGGAAGCGCAACGGCTGACCCCGGCTCGGCCTCCACTCGGCCGAGCAGGTCCGCCTGACAGACCGGCAGGGCCCGTACGCCACCGAACCGACTCGGTGACGTACGGGCCCTGTTGCTGTTCCCCGGCCCCCAGGAGCCCGCCTCGGCCCGCCTCCCGGGGCCCGCGACGGGCCCGACACCGATACCGGATCGGCTGCCGGGACCGGGCGGGCTATGCTCGGGGGGTGATCCGTCGAGGGCCGTTAGCTCAATTGGTCAGAGCAGCGGACTTTTAATCCGTTGGTTGTGGGTTCGAGTCCCACACGGCCTACCGAATCGCGGGGCAGGGGAATCCTCCGACCTGTCAGAAGGGCCTCGACCGGCTTCCGCCGGTCGAGGCCCTCCGTCGTTCCCGGCCCTACTTCTTACGGTGGATCGCCACCGGGATCAGGACCACCAGGGCGCGCACACCGACGAGCAGGACGCCCGGCAGCCAGTACTCGCTGATGCCCTTGCCCGAGATCAGCCCCCAGGCGGCGGTCACCACGCAGACCAGCGCGGCGAACCCGGCGAGTTTCTTGATCGCTTCATTCATCGGTTCGGTTCTCCCCCGTTTCTTTTCCGCTGGGTGGAGGTGTCCCTGCCTCCCCGTATCCGGGAGCCCCCGCTGCCCGGGTGGGGTTGCCTCGGCGGCGGTGACTGCGACCGGCGTCACGTGGCTCCTGGGAAAAGTGGTCGGAGCGGCCGCTCCGATGCCGTAGAGTTGTGTTTACCGACGCGGGGTGGAGCAGCTCGGTAGCTCGCTGGGCTCATAACCCAGAGGTCGCAGGTTCAAATCCTGTCCCCGCTACTGAAGGCCCGGGCCCGGCACGCACAGCGTGCCGGGCCCGAGTCGTTTCCGGATACCGGAGGGCCGGCCGGACACGCTTGACCTTGACGCAGCGTAAAGATCTAGCGTTTCCGGCATGGAGTGGTCCATTCAGGAAATCGCCAGAAAAGCCGGCACGACGAGCCGCACGCTCCGGCACTACGGGGACCTCGGTCTCCTCACGCCGAGCCGGATCGGGAGCAACGGCTACCGCTACTACGACCAGGACGCCCTCGTCCGGCTGCAGCGCATCCTGCTGCTGCGGGAGCTCGGTCTTTCGCTGCCCGCCATCAAGGACGTCCTCGCGGGGCAGCGGGACACGGCGGTGGCGCTGCGGGCGCATCTGCGGCTGCTCGAACAGGAGCAGGCGCGCATCGGGCGGCAGATCGCCTCGGTGCGGACCACTCTCCACAAGACCCAGGAGGGGACGGAACTCATGGCCGAGGAAATGTTCGACGGGTTCGACCACACCGCCCACGAGCAGGAGGTGACCGAGCGCTGGGGCCGGGACGCGTACGAGGAGGGCGACCGCTGGTGGCGTTCGCTCGGGGACCGGGAGAAGCGGGCGTTCCAGGACGAGCACGAGGCCATCGCGCGCGACTGGGGGCGGGCCAGGGAGGCCGGGCTCGCCGCCGACGGGGCCGAGGCGCAGGAACTCGCGCGGCGGCACTGCGCCTGGCTGTCGTCGGCCAAGGAGCCCAGCCGTTCGTACGTGATCGGGCTCGGTCAGATGTATGTCGCCGATCCCCGCTTCGGAAAGAACTACGATCGCTACGGGGACGGCACCGCCGCCTTCGTACGGGACGCACTGACGGTCTACGCGGAACACCGGCTCTCCGACTGACCACGGAAAGGCCGGGACTCCGTCCGCTTCCCCCTATTCGGCCGATGCGGAGTCGCCGCTCGGCGCGGCTCCGGGAAGCCTGGACGGGGCGCGGTACCGTCCGCAGCCGTGGGTGGACCGGGCAGGAGTGCACAGGTGGGGATGGCCGAGAGACGGCGTAGCGGCACGGCGGGGAGCATCGACGCCGTGGGCCGTGCGGTGTTCGGGTCCCCGGAGGGCAATGTGACGCCCGACAGCCGGGGGTCACGCCGGTTCGTCCGGATACTGCCCGCCCTGCTGATCGTCGGCGGGCTGGTGTTCGACTCGCTGGCGCCGCCCAACTTCACCGCCGTCCCCCTGTTCGTCGCGGCCCCGCTGATCGCCGCACCGTTCTTCTCGCTGTCCCGGACCGTCCGCACCGGCATCGCCGCGATCCTCTCCGTCATCGCGATGCGGCTCTCCGACGGGACGTCCACCCAGGTGGTCCCCGTCATCGAGATGATCACCGTGCTCACCGCCGCGGTGCTCGCCCTCCTCATCAACGGGGTCGTGCGGCGCAGCAACGAGCAGCTGGCCTCGGCCCGGGTCATCGCGGAGACCGCCATGCGGGCCGTGCTGCCGACGCCGGCCGAGCGGATCGGCGGGCTCCAGGTCGCCGCGCGGTACGAGGCGGCGCAGGCGGACGAGTTCGTGGGCGGCGACCTGTTCGCCGTCGCGGACACCCCGTACGGCGTACGCCTGGTCGTCGGCGACGTACGCGGCAAGGGGCTGGACGCCGTCGAGGCGGTGGCGGTGATCATCGGGGCGTTCCGGGAGGCCGCCGAGCAGGAGCTCTCGCTGGAGGGCGTGGCGCAGCGGCTGGAGCGGGCGCTGGCACGGGAGGGGACCCGACGGTACGGGCTGGACGCCATGGAGGGGTTCATCACCGCCGTGCTGGCCGAGATCCCGCCCGGTTCGGCCTCGCTGCGCCTCGTCAACCGCGGTCACCCCGAGCCGATCCTGCTGCACGCGGACGGCGCCCTGGAGGTGCTGGCGCCCTCGGTGCCCGCGATGCCGCTGGGGATGGACCTGGGGGTGTGGCCGGACCGGGCCGACGCGTGGGAGATGCCCGCAGGCGCGACGCTCCTCGCCTTCACGGACGGCCTGTCGGAGGCCCGGGACGCGAACGGGGTCTTCTACGATCCGGCGGCCCGGCTGCGCGGCCGGATCTTCCCGGGTCCCGAGGAGCTGCTGTCGGCGCTGACCGACGACGTACGGCTGCACACCGGGGGGCGGTCCACGGACGACATGGCGCTGCTCGCGGTCGGCCGGCCGGCGGAGGGGCAGCCCGTGCGCCGGACGACGGTGAAGATCGTGGGCCGGGGCGACGACGCGGCACACTGATGCGGGCGATGACACGGTGCGTAACCGAAGGGCACCGCTCCGCATAACATTTGACACAACGTCAGAAAAAGAGGTGCGACTGAGCCGCGGTCAAGTCGCCCGATTCCACCCGCTTGTGACCCGTACATCCCGGTCGTGTTCGTTAATGATCAACAGGAACAGCTTGGAATCGGGCCCGTGCGTCTATTAACGTTCGATAACGCAGCGCGGTCGTCACAGCCGTCGTCAGAGACGGCGCCGCGCGCGAGCGCCGAATTCCGCAAGGAAACCGGGGAACCACCTACATGGGGTGAATCGGACGCCTGCGTCTCGTGAGAGACGGAGGGGCCCGTAGGAGACCTTCCTGCTCCGAACCCGTCAGCTAACCCGGTAGGCGAGAAGGAAGGAAAGGAGTGCGCCCACGTGGCGTCCAACAAGCCTGCCCCTGAGGCCCCGTCACCCTTCAGTGCCGACACCTTCGGTGACGCGGAGCGGTCCTGGGAGGAGTGGAATCCCACCGAGGAGTCCATCCGTCCCGTGCGCGGCAGGCACCGCGTAGCCAAGCAGCGTGGTCTGGCCCGTAGCTCCACCGTCCTCGGGGTCGGCGTCATAGCGGCTGTCGGTGCGGGCGGCATGGCCACCGCGCAGGACAAGGCGCCGGTCTCCATCTCTCTTCCCGATTCCATCGCGGACAACCTCCCCGACGCCAAGTCCCTTCCCGGCGTCGGGTCCTTCATGTCGGACGACGCGGAGCCCGCCCCGGTCGCCGCGGCCGCACCGCTCACCAACGTCGGCCTCACCGGCGCCGAGGCCGAGCAGGGCACCGACGCGGGCGAGGCCCTGCGCGCCCGGATCCTCCAGCAGGCCGAGCAGCAGCAGGCCAGCGCCGACGCCGAGGCCAAGGCCGCGGCGGAGAAGGCCGCGGCCGAGAAGGCGGCGGAGGAGGCCAAGAAGCAGCAGGACCGGGCCGAGGCCGAGGCCGCCGCGAAGAAGAAGGCGGCGGAGGAGGCAGCCGCGAAGAAGAAGGAAGCGGAGCGTCTCGCCAAGCTCGCCGCCAGCTTCTCCCTGCCCACCTCCTCGTACACGCTCACCTCGACCTACGGTCAGTCCGGCGCGATGTGGTCCTCCGGCCAGCACACCGGTCTCGACTTCGCCGGGTCGACCGGTGCGCCGCTCAAGGCCGTGCACAGCGGCACCATCACGTCGGCCGGCTGGTCCGGCTCGTACGGCTACCGCACGGTCCTCCAGCTGGAGGACGGCACGGAGATCTGGTACGCGCACCAGTCCTCGATCGACGTCTCCGTCGGCCAGAAGGTCACCACCGGTCAGACCATCGGCCGCATGGGCGCCACCGGCAATGTCACCGGCACCCACCTCCACCTGGAGGTCCGCACCGCGGGCGGTTCGGCGATGGACCCGATGGCCTGGCTGAACAGCAAGGGCCTGAACGTCTGAGCCCTCGGCCCTCCACCGGCCCTCCTCGGGCCCCGGGCCCCGGCCGACGTCCTTCGTCGCCGGCCCCCTGAAACCCCGGCAGCCCTGACGCACACCCCCCGACGTCAGGGCTGCCGGTCTGTCCGGGGGCGGTGCGGCCCGCGCGGCGGCGGAATACCGCCCCCGCCCCGGCCCGTTGAACCCTCACATGACTTCCGCACGCACGCTCGGCACCTCCGATCTCCAGGTCTTCCCCCTCGCCCTCGGCGGCAACGTCTTCGGCTGGACGGCGGACGAGAAGCAGTCCTTCGCCGTCCTGGACGCGTACGTCGCGGCCGGCGGCAACTTCATCGACACCGCCGACGCGTACTCCGCCTGGGTCGAGGGCAACCGGGGCGGTGAGTCGGAGACCGTCATCGGCAGGTGGCTCGCCTCCCGCGGCAACCGGTCCGACATCGTCGTCGCCACCAAGGCCGGCGCCCACCCCGACCACAAGGGCCTCTCCGCCGGCACCGTCAAGGGCGCGGCCGAGGCCTCGCTGCGCCGGCTCGGCACCGACCACATCGACCTCTACTACACGCACTTCGACGACGAGACCGTCCCGGTCGAGGAGATCATCACCGCCCTCGACCAGCTGGTGAAGGACGGCAAGGTGCGGCACATCGCCGCCTCCAACATCAGCCCGGAGCGCCTCGCGGCCTCCCTCGACTTCTCCGAGCGCGAGGGCCTCGCCCGGTACGTCGCGCTCCAGCCGCACTACAACCTGGTCTCCCGCGACACCTACGAGGGCGCGCTCCAGGACACCGCGGCCCACGCCGGTCTCGCCGCCGTCCCGTACTACGCACTGGCCTCCGGCTTCCTCACCGGCAAGTACCGCCTCGGTTCGACCGTGGAGAGCCCCCGCGCCGCGAAGGCGGGCAGTCACCTGGAGTCGGAGCGGGGCCGCCTGGTGCTGGCCGCCCTCGACCACATCGCCGGGGCACGGAACGCCGAGATCGCGACGGTCGCCCTCGCCTGGCTCGCCGCACAGCCGACCGTCGCCGCCCCGATCGCCTCCGCGCGTACGGTCGAGCAGCTCCCCGCCCTCGTCGCGGTCGCCGATCTGCGGCTGACGGACCGGGAACTCGCCCTGCTCACCGCGGCGTCGGCCTGACGGAGCCGGGGTCGCCGTACTCGTACCCGTACCCGTAGTGCTGCGTGTGCGGCTGCCCGTACGCCGGGCCGTACCCGTGTCCGTGGCCGTATCCGTTTCCGTACGGCATCGGTGGGGTGGGGGAGCGGTGGGCGCCCGGGCGGCACGTGAGGCGGGCCGCGTGGGTGAGGGCCGGGGCCGCGATGTCCCGGCGCTGCCAGAGGTGGTGCAGCAACTCCCGTTCCCGTGCGCCGAAGTCCGGGCCCACCGCGCCGTGGCGGGCCCGGCGGCGCAGCCCCGCCAGGGAGGTCGCGAACGACTCGTACTCCGCGACCGCGCGGGCCGCCGCCCGGCCCCGGGTCCGGTCCGGCTGCCAGTGGCGGGCCAGGTCGCGGGCCATGCCCCGGGCCCGCATCGAGGAGAGCGCCGACGGCTCGGCGGGGGTGAGCCAGCCGGCCGCCGCATACGCGGGCAGCTCGGCCGCCAGGGTGCGCAGCTCCCGCTGGCGCGACCAGATCGCCAGCCAGGTCACCAGGCCGAACGCCGGGACCATGACGATCCCGTACACCGCGTAGAAGCCGTACGGGCCGAAGGCCGACGAGCCGTTCCACAGGGCGTGCAGGCCCATCGCCAGCAGGAGGCCCAGCGCCGGCAGGGCGATCCGGCGGACCCGGTGGCGGCGGGCGCTGACGGCCGCGAAGCCGAAGCCGAGGCCGGTGAGGACCGTGAACAGGGGGTGCGCGAACGGCGACATCACGATCCGCACGAAGAACGTCCCGGCCGTCACCGAGGCGAACCCGGAGCTGCCCAGCAGCTGGTCCTCGCCGAAGGCGTTGCCCAGATAGAGGATGTTCTCGGTGAACGCGAAGCCCGTCGCGGTGAACCCGGCGACGACGATCCCGTCCACCACCCCGCTGAACTCCCGCCTGCGGAACAGGAAGATCAGCAGCACGGCCGCGGCCTTCGCGCTCTCCTCCACGATCGGCGCGATCACCGTCGCCCCGAGGGTGTCGGCGCTCGCCGGGTCGGCCGTCGCGGTGGCTATCCAGCGCGTCGCGAACGAGTTGGCGATGATCGCGACGAGCGCGGCGGCGCACGCGCCCCAGGCGAAGGAGAACAGCAGATTCCGCCAGGGGCCCGGCTCGACCCGGTCGAGCCAGCGGAAGGCGGCCATCAGGAGCGGCACCGGGAGCACCGCCAGGCCGAGGCCGACGAGGAACCCCTCCGGGCCGGTCTGTTCACGGACGAGGGCCAGGATCACCAGCCCGCACAGCACGAGCGCCACGATCACGGTCCCGGCGCGGAACACCTTGCTCCGCCACACCATGCCGACGCGGCGCGGCCGGTAACGTCCTTGGCCACGCTCCGGCGCGGCGCCCAGGACCTCGTCGAGCCGCTGCTCGTGGAGGACCGGGACGGCGGGCCGCGCCTGCTGATACCGCACGGAGGGGTCGGACACCTCTTGACCCTAACGAGGAGCACCGACACCCGGCGACGGCGCATCCGGCCAGGACATGGCCGTACGCCGTCATGCCCCGTCGTGGGTCAGACGCGGGCGAACAGCAGGTCGTGGACGACGTGGCCCTTGTCCAGGCCCTGCCCCTCGAAGCGGGTGAGCGGCCGGAACGCGGGACGCGGGGCGTAGCCGCCGTCGGCCGCCGTGTTCTCGAAGCGGGGGTGCGCGGTGAGCACCTCCAGCATCTGCTCGGCGTACGGCTCCCAGTCGGTAGCGCAGTGGACGATCGCGCCGGGCTTCAGCACCGGGGCCACCAGGTCCAGGAACTCCGGCTGGATCAGGCGCCGCTTGTGGTGCCGGGCCTTGGGCCACGGGTCGGGGAAATAGACCCGCAGACCGTCCAGCGACTCGGGGGGCAGCATCTCGCGCAGCAGGATGACCGCGTCACCGTTGGCCACCCGTACGTTGGTCGAGCCCGCCTTGTCCGCGAGGCCCAGCAGATTGCCCTGGCCGGGGGTGTGGACGTCGACCGCGAGGATGCCGGTGCCCGGGTCGTCGGCCGCCATCTGCGCGGTGGCCTCGCCCATGCCGAAGCCGATCTCCAGGACGACGGGCAGGCCGTCGAACATCTCGGCCGGGTCCAGGACGCGCTTGCCGTCGATGTCCAGGCCCCACTTCGGCCACAGCCGCTCCAGGGCGTCCTGCTGGCCGGTCGTGACCCGGCTGCGGCGCGGCTGGAAGCTGCGGATCCGGCGCTCGTGGTGCGAGCCGGCGGGGTCGGCGGCGGGGCCGCCGGGGAAGCGGGGCTCCTGGCGCAGCCGGCGCGCCCGCTCGAAGGAGGCGGCGCGCAGGGCCGCGGCTTCCTCGGCGGCCGTGGCGTCGGCCGTGACATCGGCCGCCGTGGAGCCGGTCGGCGTGCGGCCGTCGGCCATCGCGTCGGCCGTGGCGTCGTCGGGGGCTGCGGCGGAGGTGGGGTTCAAGGGCTGCTCAGACACAATGACCGGATTCTACGGCGGGCGGCCTCCACCCCGTCTCCCGAGCCCGGCGCAGCGCGCGCCGCGCCACCTCCCGTCCGATGGGCAGGCACGCCGTCGCGGCGGGCGACGGGGCGTTGAGCACATGCACGGTGTGCGGGGCCTCGCGGATCAGGAAGTCGTCGACCAGCGTGCCGTCCTTCAGCACCGCCTGGGCCCGGACCCCCGCGGGCGACGGGCGCAGGTCCTCCTCCCGCACCTCGGGCAGCAGCCGCTGGACGGCCCGGGTGAACGCGGACCGGGACAGCGAGCGGTGCACCTCGCCCGCCCCGTACCGCCAGTGCCGGCGGGCGATCCGCCAGGTGCCCGGCCAGCTCAGCGTGGACAGCAGTTCGGCGGGGCGGACCTGTGGCCAGGCGTATCCCTCGCGGGCCAGGGCGGGGACCGCGTTCGGGCCGACGTGGACGGAGCCGTCGAAGCCCCGGGTGAGATGGACGCCGAGGAAGGGGAACGCCGGATCCGGCACCGGGTAGACCAGACCGCGCACCAGCTCGGGGCGGGCCAGCGTGTAGTACTCGCCGCGGAACGGCACGATCCGCACCCCCGGGTCGTCCCCGGCGAGGCGGGCCACCCGGTCGGAGTGGAGCCCCGCGCAGTTGACCAGTACCCGGGCCCGGACGACCAGGCCGTCCGCCGTGCGCACCGCGACGCCCCAGGGGCGCCGGTCCATCGCGGTGACCTCCGCGCCGTACCGCACGATGCCGCCCGCCGCGGTGACCTCGGTCGCGAAGCGGGTGGCGACGGCGGTGAAGTCGCAGACGCCGGTCGTGCCGACCCGGATCGCCGCCAGGCCCCGGACGTCCGGCTCGTACTCCGCGATCTGGGCCGGGCCCAGCTCCCGCACGGGCAGTCCGTGCTCGCGGCCGCGCTGCACCAGGCCGTGCAGCCGGGGCAGCTCGGAGCGCTCGGTGGCGACGATCAGCTTGCCGGTGGTGGCGTGGGCGATGGAGTGCTCGGCGCAGAAGTCCGCGAGCTCGGCGGAGCCGCGCAGCGCGTACCGGGCCTTGAGGGAACCGGGGCGGTAGTAGATGCCGCTGTGGATCACGCCGCTGTTGCGGCCGGTCTGATGGCGGGCGGGGCCGCGCTCCTTCTCCAGGACCGTCACCCGGGTGCCCGGGGCGGACCGCAGAAGCGCATACGCGGTCGACAGACCGACGATCCCGCCGCCGATCACCAGCACATCGCAGTCGTACGCCGCGTGCGTCATCATCACGCCACCTCCCACCCCGATAGTGCACTGACCCACTGACAACCGGCTCAAACCCGAGCCGGGCAGGGCGTGGCGCACACTGTGCCCGGCGGGCGTCCCGCCGGGCGGCTCGGACCTACGTCACAGGCGGCTCGGTCCTACGTCACCAGCAGCGGGCGGGCCCGCTCCCGCAGCTCCGCGACGCGGGGCTCGTCCCCGTACGGCTCCAGGCGGTGCAGCAGATCGCGCACGTACTCCGTGGTGCGGGCCGAGGAGATCCGGCCCGCGACCTCCACCGCCCGGGTGCCCGCCGCGCAGGCCGCGTCCAGGTTGCCCGACTCCAGCTCGGCGACGGCGGACACGACGAGCCGCAGCCCGTGGCTGCGGACGAACTCCTCGGTCGGCCGGGACAGCGCCTGCTCGGTGAAGCGCCGCACCTGGCGGGGGGCCTTCAGGTCCCGGTAGCACTCGGCGGCGTCGGCGGCGAACCGGTCGTAGCCGTAGAAGCCGAGCCAGGGCGGGTCGGAGTCGCCCCCTCGGGACCGCTCCAGCCAGCTCTCCGCACCCTTGAGCGCGGCCCCCGCGGCCGGTGCGTCGCCGGCCTTCGCATGGGCGCGGGCCTCCACCAGCCGGAAGAAGCTCATGGTGCGGGCGGTGGCCAGGCCGCGATTGCGCTCGACGGCGGCCTGGGCGAGGTCGACGCCTTCGTCGGCGAAGCCGCGGTAGGTCGCCTGGAGGGACATCGAGGCGAGGACATAGCCGCCGAGCGGGACGTCGGCGGCGGCGCGGGCCAGCCGCAGGGCCTGGATGTAGTAGCGCTGGGCGGCTTCCTGCTGGCCGGTGTCGAAGGCCATCCAGCCGGCCAGCCGGGTCAGCTCGGCGGACGCGCCGAACAGGGCCCGGCCGACCTCGTCGGTGTACGAGCCGAGGAGCAGCGGTGCGGCGTCGACCCGTAAACACTCGGGGACCATGGAGGAACGCCAGTCGCCGCCGCCGTACTTGGAGTCCCACCGCCGGGCGTCCTGGGCCGCCTCGCGCAGCTTCGACACATCGCTGTGGCCGACCCGCAGCGGCGAGGCGTCCGCCGCTGTCTCCGGGCCGGGCTGTACGGGGACGGAGCCGGCCGCGCCGGGGGTGCCGGGCGTGCCGGGTGTGCCTCCGGGAGTGTGGAGGATCTGTGCGCCCCGGGCGTCCGGTGCGGCCCCCGTGCCGCGGGCCGCCGGACCGGACGGCCCGTCGGGTCCGCCGCCGCGTGCCCCGAGAGCCGCCGCCTGTGCCGCCGTCGGGTCCCGGGCCACCGACGGATCGGCGGGGGTTATCAGCCAGCGGGAGGCGGGCGTCGCGTAGGCGCTCACCGAGAACGATCCCGCCAGGGACTGCCAGATCCCGCCGCCGCCCCGCCGCCCGGCCAGATCCAGCCGGTAGAGCTCGGTCGCCGACCGGACCGCCTCGCCCACGTCCCGGGGGAAGGCGAGGCCGACCTCCGGGGCCGGGTCCGCGTCGGCGAGCCCGATCTCGTGCAGCGGGACCGGGCGGCCGAGCTTGGCCCCGATCGCCGCCGCGATGAGATGCGGCGCCGCGCCCTGCGGCACCATCCCCTTGGCGACCCACCGGGCCACCGAGGTCTTGTCGTAGCGAAGTGTCAGACCGCGCTGTGCTCCGAGGTCGTTGACCCGCCGGGCGAGCCCGGCGTTACTGATTCCCGCGAGGGCGAGAACCGTGCCGAGCTTCTCGTTCGGCCCGCGTTGCTCCCTGGACATGCGCCACCCCTCGACACACAGACAGCCGCCGCGTCACCGAGGACGGCGCGCGGCATTCGTACCGATGCCTCCCCAGGTTCGAACCCTCGTACTCCGCCTGCACACGCATGTGGCCGAGCCCCGAGGAATATGCCCCCCTGCTGAGAACACCAGTAAACACAGCGTAGTTCTCCCTATCCCTACCGTTAAGGGGCAGACGTCCGGTTGGCGGGATTGTTGTCCGTGCGGGCGGTCCGGGCCGCCCGGGCGTCGGTGCGCGGGCCGGGGTGCGGCGTGCTCCCGGTGTGTGGCCGTGCGCCCGGCCGTGCGCTCTGGCCCGGCCGTCACCGGAACGCTTGTCTGGGTACCGCGTGGGTCGGCCCGCTGCGCTGGACTCAGTGGGCTGGGGGAAACCGCCGCTCCATTCCCCGCGGGCGGTGGACCGGTCCGGGAGGTGAGGCCCACCTCCCGGACTGTGCGTGGAAGGGCTCGCCAGGGGGGCGCGGCACGGTATGCGCGCGTGGTGGCGCTTCGAGAGAATGGCCGAATAGCGACGGTCCGGTGAGGGTCTGGCCAACGGTCCGACTATGGCCGGATATCGGCGCTGTTTCCGGGCGGCGCCGGCCCCTCCCCTTCCACGGGGGCGGGCCGGGGCGGCGCGGAGGCCGTACGGCCCCCTCTCCGTAACTCCCGGAACACGCAGTTCCGTTGCTGTGGTCACGGTGAAGGTCACGTCGGGCCTTTGCCAGGGGCGCATGCTCTTCCGGCGTGCGCCGCCCGTACACCCTCTCCTGCGGCATTGTCGTGGCAGCATGTCCCGCAGCGGCGTTTCGTCTCTCAGGTGCGCCGTTTGTCCACAGCCTGTGGAGGCGGCGATGCGTTGGTTGGTGGGATGGAGCAGTATCGCCGCGAGCTTCGGCACCGTCGGCGCCGTCGGAAACGGCGGAGAGGGGCGCACGGTTCACCCCGTGGGCTCCCAACTCCTGTGGGGAGACCCGGATCCGCTGTGGGCGGTCGGCGACTGGCGCCCCGACGAGATCCGCGTCATCGGCGTCGCGACCCCCGAAGGCGCGCCCACCGCCCGCCTCGCGGTCCTCGGCTGCTGCGGAGCCACCGACGAGCAGCTGCGCGTCGGACTGCTCGCCGCGCGCGGCGGAGCGATGCGCCATCTCACCGCCTGGCCCGGCAGTTACACCGCCGTCGTGCAGATCGGCCGCCGCATCACCGTCGCGGGCGACCTGGCCGGAGCCCGGCCCGTCTTCCACACCCCCTGGGCCAACGGCACCGCCTTCGCCACCGCCGCCCTGCCGCTCGCCGACCTCATCGAGGCCCAGCTCGACATCGGGCACCTCGCCGCCCTGCTCGCCTGCCCGGAGACCCCGGAGGCCCTCGGCGACGGCACGCCCTACGTCGGCGTGAAGCGGGTGCCGCCGGGCCACGCGCTCATCCTGCGGGAGGGCTCGCGGGAGATCACCGGGTACGAAGCCGTCGCCTCGCTCGCCGTCGCCGCACCCCAGGCCGACCCGGTGCACGCCGTGGAGGGCGTACGGGACGCGCTCGTCGAAGCCGTACGCGCCCGGCTCACGGCCCCGCGCCACGCGCCGGAAAGCATGCCGCCGGACCCGGGGCCCGTCCCCGGCATGGGCCCCGCCGACCGGCGCGCGGCCCGGGGCGGCCCGGTGGCGGGCATCGGCGCCGACCTCTCCGGCGGCAGCGCGTCGGCCACCCTCGCCCTGCTCGCCTCCGGGCTGCCCGGGCTGCCCGGCACCCTCCTCGGCCACGGCACCGGCGCGGGCGAGCGGCTGCTCGCCGTCACCTTCAACGACCTCACCACCCGCGGCAACGAGGACGAGCTGGAACGGGCCCGCGCCATCGCCGCCAACCCGCGCCTGCACCACGTGGTCGTCGCGGCGGGCGAAGAGGCCCTGCCGTACGCCGCGTTGGAGACCGGCGCACTCACCGACGAACCGGCCCCCTCCCTCGTCCTCGCCGAACGCCACCGCCGCCGGCTCTCCGCGGGCAGCGCCGACCACCTCGTCGGCCACGGGGCCCGGCAGGTCCTGGACGCGCACCCGGCCCGCCTCGCCGACCTCCTGATGGACCGGCGCAGACGCCACCTCCTGCGCCCCGTCGCCGCCCTCACCAAGGCCGAAGGCCCCACGGCGCACTCGCTGTTCGTCCCGCTCACGGTCTACCGCGCCGCCCGCCGCCTGGCCCGTACGTCCTACCGCACCGGACTGGAGTCCGCCGCCGGGCTCCTCCCCGACGCCAACCGTTACGCCCCCGACCTCGCCACCCCCGCCGACGCCTCGCTCGCCGCCCTCGCCTGGTCGCGCCCGGGGCCCGCGGCGCGCTGGCTGACGGGGGAGGCGCTGGCCGAAGTATCGGTTCGCCTCCAGGAGGCGGCGATCCGGCCCACCTCCGTGCAGCGCCCGGGGGAGGCCCGGGCCCGCGCCGCGCTCGCCCGGGGGGCGGCCGACCACCGGATCCTGGAACAGGCCGCGGAGATCCGCAGCCAGCGCCTGCACGCCCCGTTCCTCGACAACCAGGTGGTCAGGGCGGCCCGCGCGCTGCCCGAGTCGCTGCGCGTCCAGCCCGGCGCCCGGGCCGCGATCCTGCGCCGGGTGCTCGGCGGGGCGGGCATCCACGATCTGCCGCCCGGCTGGGGCGCGCCCTCCCAGGCCACCTCCACCGCCGTCACCCGGACCGGTCTGCGCACCGCGCTGCCCGAGCTGATGGCCCTGTTCGACGCCCCGCTGCTGGCCGACGCGGGACTGGTCGAGGCCCGGGTGGTCCGCAAGGCCCTGCGCGCCGCCTCCGAGGGCGAGCCGCTGCCGCTGGACGGCCTGGCGGACCTGGCCTCCACCGAACTGTGGCTGCGCCGCCTGGTGACCCGCCGCGGCACCTGCTGGACGGGCACGGCAGCTCCGCGCCAGCGCGCGGTCGCGGGCGGAGTGATCCCCGCCCGGCGCACACTCCAGCCCTGACCGGAAGACGACGCCGGGGGCTCCCGGGAGTGTCGGGGCCGGGACCTCAGGCGCAGCTGATGCGGGACTCCGCCCAGTCCGCCAGGGCCACCCCGCCGAACGGCGTCTCCGGCTCCACCACGAGGCGGATCGAGGACTGTCCGGCGATGTTCACGCTCACCGGGACGGCGGGATCACCGCCCTTCACCACCGGGGACCGCCACAGCCGGGCCCCGTCCCCGTTGAACACGGAGAAGCGCACCGCGCCGAGCCCGAGCGTCAGATCGTCCACCCCGACCATGGCCTCGTAGCGCGTGCACGGCCGGTTCAGCTCGATGGTCACCGAGGAGCGGGCGTGCACGGTCACCCCGTGCGCGTAACGGGTGGAGGCGATCGACACGTTCGACCGCTGCCAGACCCAACTGCTCTTCCCCATCGCCACTTCCGGCTCGGTGTGGTCGCCGAACACGGAGTACGCCAGCTCGCTGACCTGATACACCTCCGGGGCGGGCGGCGGCGGTGTGGGCTTCGGCGGCTTGGGCGTCGGCTTCGGGGACGGCGGCGGGCTCGGTGCCGGGGGCGCGGGCTTCGGCGGCGGCGCGGGGGAGGGCGTGGGGCTGGGCGTCGGTGTCGGGGCCGGCTTCGACGGGGCCGGTGCCGGGGGTGCGGGCGGCGCGGGGGCGGCCGGAGGCTTCGGGGCGGGCTTCGGGGACGGCGGCGGCGGCTCCGGCGCCGGCACCGCGGGCGCCACGACCGGAGGCTTCGCGACCGGCTTGGGCTCCGGCTTCGGCTGGTCGTCGCCGACGAGCGCCCACACCAGACCGGCCGCGGCGGCCACGGCCACGGCGGCGGCGATCCCGGCCTTGGCGGGCGCGCCGAGCCCTTCGGATGCGGCCGCGCCCCCTGCGGCTCCACCGGTGGAACCGGACCCGGTGGCCGCGGCCGCGGCTCCCGCTCCGGCGGCCCCGGCCGCGCCACCGGCCACGATGCCCGCGGCCTTGAGCGCATACCCGGCGGCGAACCAGCCGATGACCGCGACGGGCAGCAGCGCCGGAATCCCGGCGTTCACATGGTCCAGCTCGCCCGCGGCCACCCGGCACTTGGCGCACTCGTCGAGGTGCTTGCGCAGCCCGCGCTCGGCCCGGGTCCGCAGCCCGCCCCGGGCGTGGGCGCCGAGCCGGTCGGCGTACTGCGCGCAGTCCCCGCCGGTGGTGAGCGCCTGGCTGACATGGGCCTGGAGATAGGCCTGCTTGAGCCCTTCGCGGGCGCGGCTGGCCAGGACGGCGGTGGCGTTGGCGGTCAGGCCGAACAGCGGGGCGATCTCGCTCGGCGACTCCTCCTCCACCGTGGTGTGCCACAGGACCGCCTGCCAGCGCTCCGGGAGGCTTCGGAACGCCTGCATCGCCATCGTCTGCTCGGCCTCGTGCATCGCCAGGACATCGGCGCCGAGGTCGAGGGTGTCGTCGTCGGAGAGCTCGGAGGAGCGGGAGGCCTGTGCGGCGAACACCGCGAAGTCGTCGACCAGATGCTCACGCTTCGCGCTCTTCGTCCAGGCGGCGGCGACATGGCGGACGGCGGTCATCAGATAGGCCCGGACCGCTTCCGTCGGCCCCTTTCCGCCCCGTACGGCCTGGAGCGTGCGCGCGAACACCTCGGCCGTCAGGTCGTCGGCGGTGTGTCCGTCCCGGCAGCAACTGCGGGCGTAGCGGAGCACGGCGCCCGAATGCCGCCGGAACAGCTCCTCGTAGGCCTGGTCGTCGCCCGCCCGCATGTCCTCGATCAGCCGGGCGTCGGAAAGGCCGGCCTCGGGAGCCCCACTGCGGCCCGCGCGCTGCTGCGGAACCGCGTGCGCGCCGGCTCCGCCGGAGGCGTCCTCCTCGGCGACGGCCGGCCACGGGCCGGGCAGGACGGTGCCGCCCTCGGCCTCGCCGTCCGACGCGCCGCGCACGGCCTGGGCCGGCACGTGCCCGGAGGACATCCCGTCGGCCTTCGTGCCCCCGCCCGCCGCAGCGATCTCGTCGAGCGGCTCTTCCTGCTGCTCGTTACCGCTCATCGCGGAAGCCCCCGTATACACCCTCGGACCCGAATACCGGCCAAGACTGCCACATGGCTCAATCGCGTTGGCCTCTCACTCCTGCCAACCACTCATCCGGGGCGTTTTCTCGAATGCGAGTACTAGAAGCCCTTCTTTCGGGGAATGAGACCCTGCTCATTCGTCTCCCGGCACCCGCTCACCGCCCCGCACCCGCTCACCGCCCCGCGCCCGCCCGTCGGCCCGCCCGACCCGGACGGACCGACCCGGACGGACCGACCCGGACGGACCGACCCGGACGGACCGACCCGGACGGACCGACCCGGACGGACCGACGTGGACGGAAGGGCCGTCACGCAGGCCGCGACCTCAGACCCTCCAGCAGGATGTCCAGCAACCGGGCCGAGGCCGCGGCCTGCTGAGCGGCGTCCGGCAGCGAAGGAGCCGCCGTGGCGATGACCAGCAGCACATCGGCCACCGTCACGTCCCGGCGCAGCTCACCGGAGTCCCGCGCCCGGTCCACCAGCCGCCCCACGACCTCCAGCAGCTCGACCGAGCCCGTGTCCTCACCGAGGCCGTCGAGCCCGTCGCCGCCCCCGGAGCGCTGGCCGACGACGCGGAAGTCGTCCTGGCCCACCCCCTGCCGCTGCTGCGGAACACGCGTCTCGTCCACCGCGCCCGCCGCCGACGTCGACCCGGAAGCCGCCGGTGCACCCGGCTCCTCCCCGTCGACCCCGACCCGCAGCACCTGCGGCGGCAGCAGCCTGCCCGCACCCGACGCCACGGACGTACGCAGGAAGCGGGAGAGCGCCGACCAGGGCTTCTCCTCCTGCCCCAGCGCCGTACGCGCCTGCTCGGTCAGCCGGGAGGTCTCCTCCTCGGCTATCCGGCGCACCAGCACGTCCTTGCTCGGGAACCGCCGGTAGACGGTGCCCACGCCGACGCGCGCGCGACGTGCCACGTCTTCCATCGGAGCGCCGTAACCCAGCTCCCCGAACACCTCGCGCGCCGCCCGCAACACGTGCTCCAGATTGCGCTGTGCGTCGACGCGCAGCGGAGCCGAGCGCGGTGCGCCCGCGGCCCCCGTCGTCGCCGTACCCGATGCCGTCGCCCCGTTCGGGGCCTGTCCGGCACCGGCCGAACCCATCGCCGCGGCACTCACCGCGGCCGCCGAGCGAACGGCGTCCGCCGAGCTCATCACGCCGAGCGCACCCACGGAGCCGAGGCGTCCGTGGTCCTCGGACGCCCGCGAGAGCGCAGCCTGGCCATGCGTATCCTGAATATGCATAACTTCCCCCGGTTATGACGTCTCCCCCCGGAGACTTCCCGCCGTTTCAGTCGGGGAGCGGAGCACAACGAAATCCGCACCCGACACCCCGACGGGTTACGAACATAGTTGAGCCCGCGTCAATTCAGAAGGGGGTAGTTCCGCATGGGGCGCCCCCCGATCGGACCAAGATCCGCTCCTCGCCGGAACATCGGCCTCCGGCCTCCCCCGTGCGTAGCGCCTGACCTGCACGGCTGTCGTTTCTCGCCACCCGCGGGCCACGAGTGCCGTTGAGGATCCTCCAGTCACACAATTTGCCGGGCCTGTGGACAAACCACTGACTCCGTTGCGTCATGGGGAGGTGATGGCTCCAGATTCCCGGGGGACGGCCCCCGGCACCCGGCCAGGTGTGCGCATTCTCGTCGTCGGCGGTGGCTACGTCGGGATGTACACAGCGCTGCGTCTCCAACGGAAGTTGAAGCAGAGACTGAAGAGCGGCGACGCCGAGATCGTGGTCGTCACGCCCGAGCCGTACATGACGTACCAGCCCTTCCTCCCCGAAGCGGCCGCCGGCTCGATCTCGCCGCGCCATGTGGTCGTGCCGCTGCGCCGCGTCCTGAACGACTGCACGATCGTCATCGGCGAGGCACAGCGCATCGACCACGCCAAACGGACCGCGACCGTCACCACCCTCGCCACCGGCGAGGACGGCACCGGAGCCCTGGAGATCGCGTACGACGAGATCGTCATCGCCCCCGGGTCCGTCTCGCGCACCCTGCCCGTCCCCGGCCTGGCCGAATTCGGCATCGGTTTCAAGACCGTCGAGGAGGCCATCGGGCTGCGCAACCACGTCATCGAACAGATGGACATCGCGTCCGCCACCCGCGACCCCGCGATCCGCGACGCCGCTCTCACCTTCGTCTTCGTCGGCGGCGGCTACGCGGGCGTGGAGGCGCTGGCCGAGCTGGAGGACATGGCCCGCTACACGGCGCGGTACTACCACAACATCAAGCCGACCGACCTGAAATGGATCCTGGTCGAGGCCTCCGGGCGCATCCTCCCCGAGGTCGGCGAGGCCATGGGGACGTACGCCATCGGCGAGCTGCGCGGCCGGAACATCGACGTACGCCTCGACACCCGCCTCGACACCTGCGAGGACCGCGTCGCCGTCCTCAGCGACGGCTCCCGCTTCCCCACCCGCACCCTCGTATGGACCGCGGGCGTCAAACCGGCCCCGCTGCTGGCCGCCACCGACCTGCCCCTCACCGAACGCGGCCGGCTCCGCTGTACCGCCACCCTCGGCGTCGAGGGCATGCCACACGCCTGGGCCGCCGGCGACGCCGCCGCCGTACCCGACCTGACAGCATCCGAACCGGGCCGCGAGACCGCCCCCAACGCCCAGCACGCGGTGCGCCAGGCGAAGGTCCTCGCCGACAACGTCCTGGCCTCGGTCGCCGGCCGGCCCCTCGAGGAGTACCGGCACGCGTACGCCGGATCCGTCGCCTCCCTGGGACTGCACAAAGGCGTCGCCCACGTCTACGGTCGCAAGCTCAAGGGCTACCCCGCCTGGCTGATGCACCGTGCGTACCACCTCAGCCGGGTGCCGACGTTCAACCGGAAGGCACGCGTCCTTGCCGAATGGACCCTGTCCGGGCTCTTCAAACGCGAGATCGTCTCCCTCGGTTCGCTGGAGCACCCCCGCGCCGAGTTCGAACTCGCGGCGGGCGGCTCCGGTAACCCGGGGCTCCCCGGCCCCGGCCGCCCGAAGGGCCCGGAAGAACCGCCGGACGACCGCCGGACGGACAGCTGACGGACATCCGGCGGACAGCTGACAGGCGGCCGGGGCGGCGACTGTCAGTACGGTCGGTCACACTGGACGTGTGACCATAGGTGGGCCCACGCCTGCACAGAGTGACCCGCTCCGCAGTGACCAACAGTGACCAGCAGCGACGCACCAACAGCACGACGAGGCCCGGCTGCGCCTTCCCGGGGGTACGGCCCCCGGAGCCCCGAACACGGCCGAGGAAACGGCAGAAGAAGCAGCCCGCCCGAGCGGACCAGACCGACACACGAGGCCAGAAATACCGTGAACTTCACGCGTTGGAGCGCCCGCCTTCCCGGAACGCAGCGCCGAGCCGCCGCGCGGGACGACCGTAGTTCCGTGCCGGCGGCCCGAGCCGAGTACGCCCGGCCGGAGGGCTCGCCCGCCCCGCCGGACGACGCCTCCCCGGCGCCTTCCGGCCCCGTCCCGACGGAGGCCCTCCCCGGGCCCGCCCTCGACGACCTCTCCGCCCGCGAGATCCTCGGCCGGCTCCCCGCCCCCGTCGCCCTGCTGCACGGCCCGGACCACCGCGTCGCGTACGTCAACGACGCGTACGAGACCGCGTTCGGCCCCCGCCCGTCCGGCGTCCCCGCGGCCGAGGCCATGCCCGAGCTCGCCCAGCTCAGCGTGGTCCCGCTGCTCGACCAGGTCCTGCGCAGCGGCACCGCCCGTACGGTCAAGTCCCGCAGGACCGCCGAGGGCGGCTCGTACACCGTGACCTGCACCCCGGTAGCCGCCTGGGACAGGAACGAAGAGGAAAAGGGAGACGGCAAGGGGGAGAGCAAGCGGGAAGGCGGCGTCCTCGTCTACGCGGCAGACGTCACCGACCACGCCGAAGCCGCCGAGCGCCTGCGCACCAGCGAGCGCCGCCACCGCGAAACGGCCGTCACCCTCCAGCGCTCCCTGCTCCCGCAGGAGCTGGAACAGCCCGACGACCTCCGCATCGCCGCCACCTATCAGCCCGGCGGCACGGACGCCGCCGTGGGCGGCGACTGGTACGACGTCATCACCCTCGGCGCGGGCCGCACCGCCCTGGTCATCGGCGATGTGATGGGCCGCGGGGTCCGGGCCGCCGCCGTGATGGGCCAGCTCCGCACCGCCGTCCGCGCCTACGCCCGGCTCGACCTCCCGCCGCACGAAGTGATCCAGCTGCTGGACGGCCTGGCCTCCGAGATCGACGCCAGCCAGATCGCGACCTGCGTCTACGCCGTCCATGATCCGAACGAGGGGCGGCTCGTCTACGCCTCCGCCGGCCACCTCCCGATCCTCGTCTGCGACGAGGACGGCACGGTCCACCGCGCCGCCGACCCCACCGGACCCCCGCTCGGCACCGGCGGCTGGGTCCACACCTCGGGCACCATCGCGCTGCCGCCCGGCTCCACCGCCGTCCTCTATACGGACGGCCTGGTC
The DNA here is from genome assembly GCF_044757365.1 of Streptomyces sp. NPDC091289. Lineage (NCBI taxonomy): Bacteria > Bacillati > Actinomycetota > Actinomycetes > Kitasatosporales > Streptomycetaceae > Streptomyces > Streptomyces sp. NPDC091289. The sequence continues at coordinate 3,088 of NZ_JBIVUT010000009.1, read as the reverse complement.
GAACGGCGCAGCGAGGACATCGACGAGGGCGTCGCCTCCCTGGCCCGCGCCCTCTCCGGCGCCAAGGGATCACCGCAGGTGGTCTGCGACCGGCTGATCCGCTCCCTGGGCGTGACCGCCGAGCACGACGACGACGTGGCGGTCCTGGTGGTCCAGCACCCCTCCCGTACGGGGGCGAACGCGGAGCTGTTCCACAACGCCGCGCTCGATCTCCTCGGCGGCATCGAGGCCGCCCCGCGCGCCCGCGCCTTCGCCACCGGGGTCCTGACCTCCTGGCGCTTCCCCGTCGAACTCCGCGACCTGGGCGTCCTCGCCACCAGCGAACTGGTCGCGAACAGCCTCCAGCACGGCACCCCGCCGATGCGCCTGGGGCTGCGCCGCACGGACCGCCGGCTGATCATCGAGGTCACCGACGGCGACGACCACCTGCCGCGCCGCCGCCAGGCCGAACCGGCGGACGAGGCGGGACGCGGCATCTCGATCATCGCCTCGATCGCCACCTCGTGGGGCAGCCGGCGCACACCGGGCGGCGGCAAGGCGGTCTGGTGCGAGTTCGCCCTGCCGCAGTGAAGCAGAGCGGCAGGGCGAACGTTCTTCGTCAGGTCCGGTCAGTGACCGGCGGAGGCGGGTGCGGTGTCCTCGGCAGGCACCGCGACATCCGGCCCCTCGGGCAGTGACACCGCCACCACCCGCGAGGGGATGTTGGCCAGCGACGGCTGGTCCTGTACGGGGGTGAGCCGGCGCCCCAGCCGCAGCGCGAGCACCGTGATGCCCAGCGAGAACAGCACGAACGTCACGATGTACGGGCCGTGCAGCGACGCCCCCATCGGCCCGCCGACGGCCGGACCGACCGCGAGCGCGAGCTGCTTGCACAGGGCGAACGCCGAGTTGTACTGCCCGACCATCGACTCCGGCGCCAGATCGGCGACCAGCGGGGCGACGGTCGGCGACAGCATCGCCTCACCCAGCCCGAACAGCGCGTACGTCGAGATGAACGCGGCCGTCGCCATGGTCTGGCTGCCGTGGCCCAGCCCCGCGTACCCCGCCACGATCCAGGCGAACGCCCAGATCAGGCCGACCGCGGCGATGACCCGGCTGCGCCGCCGCCGCTCCACGAGCCGGAGCACGACGAACTGCGCGACGACGATGACCGCGGTGTTGGCGGCCAGCGCGAAGCCGAGGGTGGAGGGCTCGATCCCGGCGGCCTCCGTGCCGTACGCGGCCAGACCGGACTCGAACTGCCCGTAGCAGGCGAAGAACAGCACGAACCCGAGCACGCACAGCTGCACCATGGCCCGGTGCGAGAGCAGCGCCCGCAGCCCGCCGCCCTTCGCGGCGGACCCGTCCGCGGGGCGGGCACCGCCGAGCGAAGCGGTACGCGGCATGCGCACGGTGGCCACGGTGACACCGAGAACCACGAACATCGCGGCCTCGATCAGGAAGAGCATCGTGAAGCTCGCCGGACGGTCCACGTCCACCAGCTGCCCGCCGACGAGCCCGCCGAGGCCGAGCCCCAGGTTCTGCAGGAAGAACTGCATGGCGAAGGCGCGCGTACGGGTCGCGGTGCTGGAGCACCACACGAGCATCGTGGCGAGGGCCGGCTGCATGACGGCGGTGCCCGCGCCCAGGACCGCGGCGGACAGCACGGCGGCCGGAACACTGCTCGCGAACCCCAGGGCGACGGCGCCCACGGAAGCCAGCGCGGAGGCCACCACCAGCACGGGCAACGGGCCCCGCCGGTCGATGGCCCGCCCGGTGAACGGCAGAACGGCCAGCGCCGCCATCGCGAAGGCCGCCAGCACGACTCCCGCCGTCCCGGCGCCCAGATCCCGTACCTGTGCCACGTAGACGTACAGATACGGAACGGTGAACCCCAGCCCGAACGCGCTCAGCGCGCTGCCCAGCTGGATCCGCCGCAGCGCTGCGCCCATCTCCCTGGTCACACTCACCTACCTCAAGGTTTCGAAGTCTCGAAGAAATCAGACTCGAAGACTTTAGCACTAAACTTAGAAGGTGAAAACTACAGGTTGAAGGACTTCAAGGGTGGTGAGGGCGTGCCATACTGCCCGCCATGTCTGAGAGCCCCGAGGAGCCCGGCCCCAGCGAGCCGAGCCTCGACGAACAGATCGCCGCCTACCAGCGCGAGTTCCGCGACCTCGACCCCCAGGTCGAACAGGTCGTCTCCGCACTGGGCCGCCTGAACCGCCGGATGAACGTCGCTTACGGGAGACAGGTCGCGGCGCTCGGCATCAGCAACGCCGAGTGGGAGGTCCTCAAGACCCTCGTCCTGGCGGGCGCCCCCTACCGGCTGGGCCCCGGCGAACTGGCGAAGCGCCTCGGCCTCACCCCGGCCGCCATGACCCACCGCATCGACCGGATGGCCGGCGAGGGCCTGGTCACCCGGGACCGCGACGAGAACAACCGGGTCCGCGTCATCGTCGAGCTGACCGACGAGGGCCGTACGAAGTGGCTCGAGGCGATGCGTATGGCGAGCGACTTCGAGGAGGACCTCCTCCAGGACCTGTCCGGCGACGAACGCGGCGTCCTCGGCGAGCTGCTGGTCCGCCTCCTGCGCCGTGTCGAGCACGCCCAGCCGGACGCCGGCGGCCGCCTCACCGACCTGGACTGATGGCCTCCGGGGATGGCCCGGGGGAGGGTTGACACACCCCTGGTGGATCCGTAAAGTTCTCCGAGTTGTCACGGAGCCGGAACGGTTCCGCGGCAGCCGATCCCGCCGCGAACGCGGCAACCAAACTTCAGCACGATCTCCCACTCGGGATGATTTCGGCATGCCGGAATTCATTGCGAAGGCCCGATTATGAGCCGCCGGGAGAATCCGCTAGAGTTTGAGCGTCGGAACGGCCCAACGGCCGGGAAGACAAGCCCCGCTGACTGGGAATCAGGCCCGAAAGGATCTGATAGAGTCGGACTCGCCGGAAAGGGAAAACGCGAAAGCGAAGAACCTGGAAAGCGAAAAGAGCAGGACCGCTTGACCCGCTTCGACCGGGAATCGGACACGAAAGAGTCTGATAGAGTCGGAAACGCAAGAACGAAGGGAAGCGCCCGGAGGGCCCCGGTGAAACGGGAC